>JAUNKK010000035.1 GCA_030532825.1 Propionibacteriaceae bacterium | reverse complement strand
TGCTTCATTATCCCACCAAACCATAAAGCTATTTAAACGCCACGCCACTAGAAGCCAGAATCCGCAGCTCCCGCGGCCCTAATTCTTGGGCGTAATCCAACACCTCACGTTGGCAGGCCGCCATCTCAGCTACCGATACCGTCCCCGGAAGGCACTTCAGGCCACACGCGATGGCCTCGGCCTGCTGCTGCGACAGTGCCCCCTCCGCGAGGGCCTGTCCGACCAGCGGAAGCCACGTGGTCACTTCCTCGGCTAAACGGGCAGCGGCGCGCGCCTGCCCCGTGGTGGTTCGCGGTGAAGCCCCAGCCTGATCCAGCGTGCCCAACGCCCCGCGCACCTTGGCCTCATGCAGCAGCCGAAGCCGCAATCCCGACAACCGATCCCGATGTTGATCCAACACCGCCAGCAAATCAGCCAACACTCCACCAATGGCCTCAGCGCTACCCCACGTGGCGGCATCCGGCAGTTCCCAGGCCGCAGCCAAGAACTGGTCGCCCAACTCCGCCATTTTTTCGATTATGTGTTCTATTATAACGCTTCGTCGCTTCGCCCGCAACCAAACAACAAGGACTATTCAGGCGCAGCCACCCAAGGGGATTCCCGGCTTGTCAGGAGACAATCAACGACATCCTTGAATCAACTTCAACCTCCCCATCCCCGGCATCCAGTCAATTGTCCCGCCGTCGCGCGTCATGCTTTTTGGCAGGACCGTTACGAGGGTCCCGAATGGGACTTGTGTTCACGCGCAGATCGCCATCGATCCTGGTGAAAAGGAAGTTCCGCATTCGGCTTCCGGGACCTCGCCGCCCGCATCACCCGTGCCCTTACTCGAAGCGGGCGGGTTTAAGCCGATACTTGCATTCTCACATGGGATAAGCCGACAGCGGTGCGGCCTGCGTGCTGCACGCGGCCTCCACTTTTCGTCTTTTGCTCAGTGGGGGCGTTGCCTTCCGCGCGCCAGCACGTACATGGTCATCGCCACCATGGCGCCGCCTACGATGTTGCCAAGGGTGACGGGAATCAGGTTGGAGCCCACGTAGTTCATCACGGTTAGGGCACCAAGGTCGGTATCCGCCAAAGCCTGCATTAGATCGGCGGAACCTCCCCATTTGCCGACGAGGGCCATGGGGATGATGAACATGTTCGCCACCGAGTGTTCGAATCCGGTGGAGACGAACAGGGGAATCGCGAACAGCACCGAGGCGAGCTTGTCGGGCACGGTGCGCGCATACCCGGCCACCCAGACGGCCAGGCACACCATCAGATTGCACATGATGCCGAGGCCAAAGGCCTCCCACCACGTGTGGTCGAGTTTGGCGAGAGCCGCCTTCGTGAGCACCGCGCCCCACTCGCCATGGTGGTAGTTCATGGTACCGGAGAGCCACATCAGAGCGACGAGCAGTGCCGCACCCAACATGTTCGCCAGGTAGACGATCCCCCAGTGACACACCAGCCTGCGAGCTGTCATCTTCTTCTCAGCTACGGGCAGCACGTCCATCGTCGTTGACGTGAAGAGGTCGAGTCCCAGCACCGTGATGGTGAACAGTGCCCCGGAGAAGACGAGACCGCCGAGCGTCTTCGCAACACCGTAGGTCAGCCCGTCAGCACCTAGCTGGGCGGTCGTGTAGAACACGAAGCCCAGCCCGATCAGGAAACCCGCGGCTATCGCCGAGACCACCATGGCTGGCAGCGGGTAGCGTGACTTTCCACACAGCCCATCGCTCACACCCGCGTGGGCATCGACGGGAGTGACTGCGGCGGATACTTGGGTGCTCACGGCCCCTAAGGCTAGTACTCGACCCCTCTCCATGGTCTTGCTGGGCGGGTCGAAGCCCCCGGGCTGTCAGGTGCTGGCCTCGTGGGATGCTGTCACCCGCTCAGTCCCCGGACACCAGGTCACGGATGACATTTAAAGTCGAGGCCACAGCCGCGCGGTTCTCGTCACTGCCGCTCTCTCCCGCGCGTTGAAGGGTCCAAGCGTCGAGCGCGAGCATCATCGCGACTGTGAGATCCGTTAGCAGACTCAGGGGCAGGTCCGTGCGCACAGCTCCCAGTTGCTGCCCTTGGGCGAGCCGGCGTCGGAGCTTGTCGGCGAGGTCGCGTCGGAGGCCGCTAAGTTCAGCGGCGGCGTCGGCGCGGTAGAGCAGTGCTGCGGCAGTGGCTAGTTCCGGGTGATCTGTGGCTGCTTGCTCAAGCTCTGCCACCGCGCGGCACGCGGACCCCCAGAATTCCTCCGCGCTCGTGACGTCCGAATCCAGCTGGCTGAGCGCCCGCTCAACCACGCCATGCACCCGGGCGATCAGTTCGTCGTAGAGTGCGCGTTTGCCTTGGTAGCGATGGTAGAAGCTGCTCTTCGCCATTCCAGAGGCAGCCAGGATGCGGTTCAACGACGCGTGTTCGAGGCCGAGCGCCCCAAACTCCTGCGCGGCGGCGAGGTGGAGACGAGCGAGAGCCTGGGGCTGGATCGGAGCGGCTGGCCGTGCCATTACCTATCCCTTCGAATCTCTTGGCGGAAGAACTCCGCGAGGCAACGCGTACCTGTTGACATTCCGACGAGGTCGTGGCTCATCGCCCACAGCGCGAATCGGAGCGTGTCGGCGTGCCGCGGATTCCAGGGCGCGAGCAACCGAAGCGCCACTTGCGCTGCGGGGTGCGGGATCGTGCGGATGCGCGGGGGGTTGCCGAGCGCGGCGAAGGCGAGTTGCCCGACCTGTTCCCAGGTGAGCGTCTCGGGTCCGCCGACGTCCCAGATCCCCTCGGTGTTGCCTTGAACACAGTCCAGGCCAAAAGAGGCTAGATCGGCTGGGTGGATCGGGTTGACCTGAGCGCTCGGGCGCATGAGATACACCCGACCCTTTTGCGCCATGCTCAGAATCTGGGCGATGTCGGAGAAGTAAGCGGATGGCCGAAGGACCTGATGCGTGATCGGCGAGGCAACCAGCCTCCTGGCGAAGGCGGACTTTGCTTTCGTCAGTTCCGCGGGACACTCATCGGCGCCGAGCGCATGAATGAAGGTGAACAGCCTGACGTCGTGCTGCTCCGCGTCCTCCAGCGCAGCCAGATTCGCCCGGTGGTCGATATTCCAAGGGTTAGCTCGCTGCCGAGTGACGCCGAGCGCGGAGATCACAACGTCGACGCCAGCGGTGATGCCCGACACGAAACGCGGGTCGCTGACATCGCCGACCGCCCACTCGTCGACCACCCCCAAAAGCGAGGGAGCGGCATGGGGTCCGGGACGCTCTGCACGCGCCCGGTCGCGCACCACCGCTCGAACACGGTAGCCGCGGGCGTGAGCCTCGGCCACCAGATGTCGGCCCAGGTATCCCGTAGCGCCGAGCACCAAAATCACGCCGCTTGAGTGCTCCAGCGTCACGGACAGACTCCCCGAAGCGGGCCTGCTTGGCGGCGCATGGCATGCCGCCGCACGTCGGGCTGACATCCTGCGCACGCCAGAAAGGGGGTCACGCCCACAGCATAACAATTCCTGGACCGAATCAGTTCAGGAAAACTGCTGTCGCACCCCTCGCCCGTTCAACTCCTCAGGACCGACCGAACTACAGGTCACTTCTTCCCCGCGCCTCGGCCAGCAGGGAATCGGCAACAGGTCACCTCTCAACTCCCGTCTCGACGCAAAAGGGCGGCTGGACACGATCCGAAAACCGGCCCCAGCACCTCACATAGAGCTGACCACTGTTTCCACCTTCCCGGCAGGTATGGTTTCGGCGCAACCCCGCGTCACCTTGGCAGTTTCGCCCCGGTAGGGGCCATAGCCGGCACAACCTCGCTGTTCACCACCAGCCCCTCGGCGCTCAGCCGACGAACACGAAACAGCCCCCGACCAGACATAACACCTAGTCGGGGGCTGTTTAAGCTGTGGAGCCGCCCACGGGAATCGAACCCGTGACCTACGCTTTACGAGAGCGTCGCTCTGCCTACTGAGCTAGGGCGGCAGCGCCACCAAACTATAGCGGTCCGGCTTGGGGACCGCGAAATCGGCGGTTTCGTCGGCGCGGAGAAACCCACTGGCAGCCCAGTCCCACGAGCCAGATCTCGAAAAATCGCAAGAGCACTTCCGAGAATAGAAAGGATGAGTTACGATTGTTGCATGAGCAATCCCGATCTTGGTCCCATCTTGGATGACCTCGCCGCTGGTCGGATCGACGCGGCCGAGGCTAACCGCCGCATTAACGCCCTCAAGTCCGAAGAGCCCAGCGCTGCCGAGGAGCCCGGCCCGGCTACCAGCGCGGGGTCGACTGGCTCGAAGAGCCGCTCCGGCGGCCTGACGCGGGTGTCCATCACCGCCGTCGGTCGTCGGGTCCGCATCCAGGGAGATCCCTCAGTCTCAACCCTGACGGTCGAGGGCCCCCACGTGCTGCGGCGGTCCGGGGAGGTGATGGAGGTTAGCTCCACTGGTGAGTTCGGCCCCAGCCTCAGCGGATTCTCCCTCATCCGGCCACCTCGCAACTTGGACGATCTGCGCGATATCGGCCTGGGCAAAGAACTGCTCATCAAGGTCAACCCGCGGCTCATCGTCGATGTGGAAGCTACGACGGGGGGCGTCCGCAGCGTCGATGTTCCGCGCCTCGGCCGCATTCGGGTGACCGCGGGCGGCTGCCATCTCAGCGATGTCACCGAGGTCACGGACCTGCTCAGCCAAGCTGGCGGTGTCACCGTCGAGGGGCCCCTCTGTCAGGGCCGCTCGAAGCTGAAAGTGGAATCCGGATCCCTCACCCTGAACCTGAAGCCTGGCTCCAACGTCACCGTCCGCGCCGACGCGAAGTTCGGTTACATCCGGTGGCCGGAGGATAACGCTGGGGCTGAAGAAGTGATGATTGGCAACGGCGCAGCCCGCTGCGATGTCACAGTCGTGATGGGCTTCGCAACGATCTCGGAGGTTGACTGATGACTGACCAGCTGTACCAAGCCCCCGCCGACTGCCCGGTCTGCGGCGACGACCTGATCGTGACTCGCAAGGGCTGCCGACGCTGCGGCTCCGAGCTGGCGGGCGAGTTCGCAACCTCCCCGTACGACCGCCTGGATGCCACCGAGCACGAACTCTTGCGCGTGTTCCTCACGTCCCGCGGAAATCTGCGCGAGGTGGAGAAGCATCTCCAGGTCTCCTACCCGACAGCCCGCGCCCGCTTTGACGCCATCCTCACGAAACTGGGCATGAACCCCGACGCGCCAGCCGAGTCGGAGACGAAGGCCGCCACCCCGCAGGAACAGATCCTGGCGCGGGTGGCGGCTGGCGAGATCAGCGCCGAGGTTGGGGCGCAGCTGATCACGGGCCTCGGCGAATAACTACGAGGCGACCTTCGTGATGGTCACCGAGATGGTGCGGCCGGTGGGGGCCGTGTAGCTGACCTCGTCACCGACGCGGCGGCCTAGGACTGCGGCCCCCAGCGGCGACTGGGGCGACACGGCTTGATCCACGGAATCATCGGTACCCAGGATCTCGCGCGACCCCAGCAGGAAGGTCTCAGTGTCGTCCTCGTCGCCGTCGAATGCGACGGTGACGATACGTCCGGGGCTGACCTCGTCAGGATCGCCTTGGGCCTCGCCGACCTGGGCGCGTCGGAGCAGGTCCTCCAAGACACGAATCCGGCCCTCCATCTGGCCCTGTTCCTCGCGTGCAGCATGATATCCGCCGTTCTCCGACAGGTCGCCTTCCTCGCGGGCGGCTGCGATACGCGCACTCACCTCGGGGCGTCCCACCGTTTTCAGATGGGCGAGTTCGGCCTCAAGCTTGTCGTGGGCATCCTGGGTGAGCCAGACAGTGTCAGCATTAGTTTCGGACATCAGATCATGCTAGCGCAGGTATTCGCCACTCCCCCGTCTCGCTGTGTCCCCCTCACGGCCTGATTGCCCCCGATTCGGCAGCCTGCACGGGTTCACGCCAGAATATCCCCCATGACCTCGCACTCCAAAGGCCCGTTGCGCCTTCTGCACGTGCATGCCCACCCCGACGACGAGTCGAGCAAGGGCGCCGCCACCACCGCCAAGTACGTGGCGGAGGGTGTAGAGGTTTTGGTGGCGACGTGTACAGGCGGCGAGCGCGGCGATGTCTTGAACCCGCAGTTGGCCGACGACCCTGAGGTGCAGGCGAATCTACCTGAGATTCGTCGCAAGGAGATGGCGCGCGCCCGCGAGATCTTGGGCATCAAGCAGGTCTGGCTTGGTTTCACCGACTCGGGGCTGCCGGAAGGCGATCCGCTGCCGCCGCTCCCGGAGGGGTGCTTCGCCGTCCAGGACGTAGCTGAGGCCGCGGGCCGGTTGGTGAAGGTGATACGCGAGTTCCGGCCCCATGTGGTCACCACCTACGACGAGCGGGGCGGCTACCCGCACCCCGACCACATTCAGTGCCACCGGATCACCGTCGAGGCCTTCCAGGCGGCGGCTGACCCGTCGCTGTGGCCGGAACACGGGCCCGCATGGCAGGCGGCAAAGCTCTACTATCACATGAGCTTCCACCGGAAACGTTTCGCGGCGTTGGAGGCGCTGATGCATGAGCAGGGCCTCGCCCTCGCGCACCCGGCCCCGGCCCGCGACGACGACCCGTTCTCTGACGGCAGGCTCACCACCTTCATCCACTGTGCCCAGTACTTTGACGTCCGGGATGAGGCGCTGCGGGCGCATGCCACGCAGATCGACCCGGAGGGTCCGTGGTTTGCGGTGCCGCTGGCTATCCAGCAGGTCGGCTGGCCGACGGAGGACTACCAACTGGTGGTCTCCAAGGTGCCGACGATGATCCCGGAAGATGACCTGTTTACGGGGCTGCGCGAGGTGCCGCTGATGCCGGAGTTCATCATCTGATGGGACGCGGGTCCCGCAGCATCCGGGCTGACAGGATCCCGCCGATGGCGCCGCCCAAGTGCCCCTGCCAGGACACGCCGTCGGCCCCCGGCAACACCCCGAGCAGCACGGAGCCGTAGAAGAAGAACACCACGACAGCCACGAGAATCTGGCCGAGGCTGCGCGTGTAAAAGCCCAGGACCAGCAGGAACGCCAGGTAGCCGAACACCACGCCGGAGGCGCCTGCGGTGATGCTGAAGGACGGGGAGATCAGCCATACCACGGCGCCCGAGCACACAACGGCCAGCAGCGTGGTGACAATCCAGGTGCGGCGCCCAGCCAGCCAGGTCAGCAGCCCCAGCACCAGGAAGGGGATGGAGTTGCTGATCAGGTGGGAGAACCCGAAATGCAGCCAAGGCGCGGTAGCGATGTGCAGCAGGGAGCCCGGCTGCCGCGGCACGATACCCAGTTGGTCGAGGGCGTGGAAGGATGCGTGGTCGATCACCTCAAGCGCCCACATCAGGGCCAGCAGGCCGCCAACGACGATCAGGCCAGAGCGCAGGCCCTCGGAGCGACGGGGAAGCGTGGATGAGGTGGTCGTCATGCTTCCAGTGTGACAGCCGGGACAAATCCAGCCGCTAGTCTTGGCGCTCATGGCGAACCGACTGGCGACCTCCAGCAGCGACTACCTCCTTCAGCACGCCCATCAGCCCGTCGATTGGTGGCCGTGGGGCCCGGAGGCGCTGGCGCACGCCGCCGAGACGGATCGCCCCATTCTGTTGAGCATCGGTTATGCGTCGTGCCACTGGTGTCATGTCATGAGCCATGAGTCATTCGACGATGCCGCCACCGCGCAGCTCATCAACGACCACTTCGTGCCCATCAAGGTGGATCGTGAGCAGCACCCCGTCGTGGATCAGGTGTTCATGACGGCAACCCAGCTGATGAACGACGGCGTCGGTGGCTGGCCGCTGACCGCCTTCCTGACCCCGGAAGGTCGCCCGTTCTTCACTGGTACATATTTCCCGGCGGCTCCCCCGCCGGGGCAGCCGGCGTTCCCGCAGGTGTTGGAGGCCCTGGCGCAGGCGTGGCAGGAACGCCAGGAGCAGCTCGTCGCGGGCGGCGCCCAGGTCGCGGCCCACCTGGCGCAGCTCGCCATGGTGCCGGAGGCCGCCGACCCGCCCCAAGTGAACGCCACCATTGAGCAGGTCGCCACCGACTTCGACCTCATCCACGCTGGCTTCGGCACCGCCCCCAAGTTCCCCATGGCGACGCTGTTGGACGCGCTGCTGGTCCGCGGTGACGCGCGCAGCCTGGAGTTGGCGCAGCGCACGCTGGAGGCCATGGCCCGCGGCGCGATCTTCGACCAGGTCGGCGGCGGCTTCCACCGCTACACCACCGATCCGGGCTGGGTGGTGCCGCACTTCGAGAAGATGCTGGACGACAATGCGGTCCTGCTGGGCACCTACATCCGGGGCTGGCGTCGCACGGCCGACCACGACGCGGGGCTGCGGAGCCTGCTAGAGCGCACGGCCTACGGGATCGTCGGCTTCCTGGAGCGGGAGTTGCGAAACGAACAGGGCGCGTTCATGGCGGGCCTTGACGCCGACTCCTGTGACATCCGGGGAGCCGTCTTCGAGGGCATCTACTACTTGTGGAGCCCAGAGTTGATCATTGATGCCCTCGGCCCGGAGGACGGGGACTGGGCGACGCAGGTCTTTCACGTCACCGCGGGCGGCACGTTCGGGGAGGGCTTGTCGACGCTGCAACTGCGTGGCCGCCCCGACTTCGATCACCTGGCCGAGGTTTCGGCGCGGCTCTTGGCCGAGCGGGAGCGACGGTTCCGTCCCGCTACGGACCGGCTGGTGGTGGCGTCCTGGAATGCCGCGGCGATCGCGTCGCTGACCACCGGTGCGTTGATCTGGAACGAGCCCCGGTGGCTGGAGCTGGCTCTGGGCGCGGCACGGTACCTGGTGGACGTGCACCTCACCGGGGAATTGCGGCATTCGTCGCTGGAGGGGGCGGCGAACCCGGAGCCCGGCACGGCCGAGGACTTCGGTGCGGTATCCGAGGCCTTCGCCGTGCTGGCCGGGGCGACGGGGGATGTTGCCTGGCTACGCCGCGCGGAGCAGCTGTGCGATCGGGCACTGGAGCTGTTTAGCGCCGATGACGGCGGCTTCTACGACGGCGCTGCGGGCGAGTTGTTTGTGCGCCCCAGGACCGTGACGGATCACGTCACCCCGGCTGCTACGAGCGCTCTGGTTCGGGCCCTGCGGCGGGTTGGGCTGCTGGCTGAGCGCACGGATCTGCTGGCCCGGGCCGACCGGGCCGCGACCACTACCTGGGGGACGCTGGAGGCCAATCCCCGGTTCGCCGGTTCCGCGTTGGAGGATCTGATGATCGCCGACGAGGCCCGGCGTGGCCTGAAACCCGCGGTCGCGGTAGTGGTCGCGGATGATCCGTTCGACGAACTGGCCCGGGCCGCGTGGCGACTGGCGCCGGCCGGCACCATCGTACTGACGAGTCGGGCGGGAACCGAGGGCTTCGGATCGTGGTTCGAAGGCCGCCGCGACCGGGCCGTCTACGTGTGTCGCGGGGATCGCTGCTTCGACCCCGTCACCGAGTACACACAACTCAAGACGCCGCTGTGGCACCGGGCCTGAGTCACCACAAGGCCAGTCCGATGGCGACGGTGTGGCAGATCGCCGCGGCGATCGTGCAGGCGTGGAAGACCTCGTGGAAGCCGAAGAACCGCGGGCTGAGTTGGGGGCGTTTCGTGCCGTAAGCGACGGCGCCAAGCGAGTAGATGATGCCGCCCGCCAGGATCAGCGAGACGACGGCGAGGCTGCCAGCCGCCCAAAACTCCCCAAGCCAACCCACGGCGGCCCAGCCCATGGCGACGTAGAGCAGCGTGTAAAGCCAGCGCGGCGTCCCGGGCCAGCAGGTGCGGAAGACGACGCCGGCGATGCCGATACCCCAGATGAGGACCAGGAGCGTCCAGCGGGAGCGGCCTTCGAGAAGTGTCAGCGTCAACGGCGTGTAAGTGCCTGCGATGAAGACGAAGATGTTCGAGTGGTCGATCCGCCGGAAGATGGCCTGCACCGTCGGGGTCCAGGAGCCACGGTGATAGGCCGCGGACGTGCCAAATAGCTGCACGCCGCTCAGCGTCCACACCGCGCAACCAATCCGGCCCGGCAGGGTCGGCGCCAGAGCCGTGAGCAACAGCCCTGCGATCAGCAGCGCCGGGGCGAATCCCAGGTGTAACCAGCCGCGCAGCAGCGGCTTGGCAGGTCGAACATCGGAATTCTTGCCGTCGGTTTCCGGAGACTTTGTGGGAGCAATCATCAGAACCTACGCTTCCGTAACTTACGGTACCGTAGGTTACTCGTTCGGCCCCGGAAACCCAAGCCCCCAGGTCACCGTCAGATTCAGCGCCATCGTCCACGCGAGCGGAGCATCCGATCCGCGTCGCCGTGCCGCGCCCAGGGCGTCAAAGGGCTCATCGCCTGCGGGGATGAGCCCGAGATTCCGGGCACCATCAGCCTCTTGCACCGGCGCGACGATGCCAGCGTAACAACACGCCGTCGTCGGGCGCACTGGCGCCTAAAACCTCCGGGGGATCCGAGACGGGCTTCGGAAAAGTGGCGGAGGCGCCCGCTAAGCTTGACACTCATGGCACGTCCTTTAGCTGAACTCGTCGCGCCCGACTGGGCCGAGGCCTTGGCCGATGTCGAACCCCAGATCCACGCTATGGGGGATTTTCTGCGCGCGGAAATCGCCGAGGGCCGAAGCTATCTTCCGGCGGGCGATAACGTCCTGCGGGCCTTTTCCCGGCCGTTGGCTGACGTGCGAGTCCTGATCGTGGGGCAAGACCCCTACCCCACCCCTGGGCATGCTGTGGGTCTGTCGTTCTCCGTCGCCCCTGAGGTGCGACCGATTCCACGCAGCCTGGTGAACATCTACCAGGAGCTAAACGACGATCTGGGGATCCCGCCCGCCCCGCACGGTGACCTCACCGCGTGGTTCGAGCAAGGCGTGCTGTTGCTGAATCGCGTGCTGACCGTCTCCCCGGGACGCGCCGGGTCGCACCGGGGCAAAGGTTGGGAGCCTGTCACCACGGCGGCCATCGAGGCCCTAGCGCGGCGCGGCGGCCCGCTAGTCGCGATCCTGTGGGGACGCGACGCCCAATCGACGCAGCAGCTGCTGGGCAGCACCCCCGTGATCGCCAGCCCACACCCGTCGCCGCTTTCGGCCCGCAACGGCTTCTTCGGCAGTCGGCCCTTCAGCCGCGCCAACGAGGCCCTAACAAGCCAGGGGGCCTCCCCCATCAATTGGCACCTCCCTTAACCAAACACGCCCGCCATTCGGTCCCGCACGACGCTGTGGTCAAGGAAATGACTGCACTCAAACGGCCATCTCGGAGTCGTTAGACTGCAACACTTGTTCCGGGGCGGCAGCGAAGCACTACGGTGCGGCCTGGACCACGCGACTGGCTAAGGATGACGGCGATGCAAGCCGCGGGTGACGGTGCCATCTGGCAGCGCGACGGTGGGACCGATGCCGGTGACGACCCGCCGGAAAGCTGGGTCGCCGTCGATCTGAGCCAGCGCAGTCCAGCACCTGCGGCAGATTCGCTTCAGCCATCCCCATCCTCCCAACGTGTAGCTGTGCAGCCGTCCCAGGCATAGATTTGCAGGATCTCTAGGTGCAAAATTCAGCGATTCATCGCGATGGAGGGTGAAGCTAGTCTTTCATGCCATGCTCGCTACGAAGAAGGTCCTGATCGAGATTGGGTTGAGGAGGTAACAGATGAGCAAATACACAGACGTGAGCGGGACGCCGTTCACTGACGAAGACATTGAGCGATGGGCCGCCGAGGCTGAGTCTGAGCGTGGATACGTCGGCAAGCATCTAGGTCCCTCCATACCTGGCCGCCCTGTCTCCGTAGGCGCTCAGGCGCGACCATTTACGCTCCGTCTCGACGCCGCACGCCGTGCATAGCTGAACGAAGCCGCGCAGGAGCGCAACACCACGCCATCGCAGTTGATGCGCGACCTCATCGACGCGCTCTGACTGGCCGTCCTCGGATTTGGCCTTGACCCTGGAACGGGGTTTCAGACTCGGGGCATGTCACAAATCATCCCCCCCGCCCACTTAGTCCGTAGTGTCGCGCCCTGTTCGGCAACTCCGCCATCGCGATCGTCCTGCCCTGGTTGGTGCTGGAACGCACCGGCGCCCCGGCGGCGACCGGACTCGTTGCCGCGATCTTCGCCGACATCGGTTCCGCGGTTGCCGTCGCTGCGCTACCGATCGTGGATGCCTCTTCGGGCTGGGTCTTGGCTGGTTCATTGTGCTCGGTCTACTGGGAGCGCTGTTCGACGTGCCGGGCGCCGCCACGCGGGAAGCCCTCCTCGGCAACGTCTCGGAGGCCTCCGGCGTCAGCCTCGACCGGCTAGGGGCACTACGCGGCACGGTTGGCGGGGCAGGCCGTGTCGCTGCTGCGGACGCGGCAGGCAGACCCCGAGGTTCAGTACCGGCGAGTCACTATCCCGGGCGATCCGGTGATGCGAGAATTCACCACCCCCGCTGGTTGAGCCGCTGGACAGCGTCCGGCGCGTCGGACCCCGGCGACCACGAGCAGCGCCCCAAGGTCAAGGCTTTCGATGAGTGAGCTGCCACACGGCAAGCCCGGACGTGAAGAAGCCGACGCCGGTGATCAGGACTCCCAGCACCTGGTGGCCTCGCGAGGTTAGGTAGACACCAAGCACGGTCAGGACAGCTCCCAATGCGACGGCTACCATTAGCCCCGGCGTGTTGTGATTCTTGCCCATTTCTACAGACACACCATCCGCTCGCGTTGCCCGGCAATTCCGGGATAGACCTTTGCGGGCCGTCCTTTGCAAATCTTGCGTTGGGATGCATATGTGGTAATGACGAGGAAGACGGCTGTTACGACTGTGCAAAGCACGGGTCCGACTGCAGGGATTGCGCAGATTGCGGCCGATAGCATCCAGCCCCAGCCGTTGATTACTAAATCCTGTTCGAAGGCGGACAGCACCACGTAGTATCCGTATTTGTCCTTCCCACCGCTGATGGCGGGGGAGACTGCGTTTGGATCTCCAGTTGCCATGTCCACCTGATCTATGTCACTCTCGACGAGAGGGACAGTCTGAGACGCAATGGAGTAAACGCTCTCCAAGATTTTGTGTCAAGTGGATCTGAGACCGACGTGCCGTTCTCGACTGCCCGAGTGACTCTTTCAAAGGAGTCTGTCAACTCTTGTGGACTGTACCCAGCTACGTCTTTGTCGGGCGTCGCTTGGGCTTCTTGCGGAACGAAAATACTCATGAAGGCAAAAGCTACAGCGATTGCGATCAATCTCATGGCGATACAACCCTTCAAGTCGACGGGGAGCAGATATGTTGCACAGCGCCCCAAAATGAGAACTGGAGTGCCGTTGTGTTGTCAGATGAACAAAAGGAACTTTACAATCAAATACCTTTGATAGTCAAATATGATAGACGTTGGTGGTGTCGCTACCCGTTAGGGTGGGACGCATGCGATCGTTTTCCGCAGCATCGGTGCTGGATGACGCTGGGCTCACCTTGGAATTGGCCCCCACCCTGACGCCGACTGGGCTGGCCGAGCGCCCAGAATTCTTCTCCGGGTTCGCCACCCAACCCCTGGTCCTAGCCCGCGGGCTGCTGGTTCTGGCCGACGTGGCGCAGACCCGCTACTTCCAGCCCGCGCCGGCGAACGCGCGGGACCCGATCTGCTCCGCCAACGGTGACCGCATGCGCTTCGAGTCGTTTTCTGCCTGTAATACGGTGGCGGTGCGGCTCGACCTCCTGGCGGCTGCCTTCGACGGCGGTGACATCGGCCACGGCACCACTAACGTCGATATCAACCAGCCGTTGCGTGACGCGCTGGGGCAGGTCTCACCGTCCAAGCTGCTGCACCTGGCCGTGGGGCACGACGAGTTGCGGCTCTCCACCCCGGAACGCACCCATGTGGAGCGCAAAGTCGACCTGCCCGACAGGTGGCTGAAAGCCCTTGGCTCGTCGCAGGAGCTGAGCCGAGACCTGGAACTCGTCGGCGAGGCCCCGGCCGCGCAGGCCCGGCAGTTCCTGGCCGCGCTGCCCTCGGGGGCGGGTCAGGTCGATGCCCACCTGCCCGGAACGCACCCGCGTCAGCAGCGACGAGAACTGCCATGGCATCAACGCCTGCTGCACGCAGGCCGCCAGCACCGCATAGCTCACCGCCTGAGCTGCGGTGATGCCGCACACCTCGGCGGCGCCCGCGTACACCGCCCGCCACACCACGCTCAGCAGCCACACCTGCAGCACCAGGCCGATCGTGGCGGTGATCACGTCGAAGCGGTACGCCCACACCGAACGCATCGCGCCGCGCACCTGGCCCCGCAGCACCACCCAGCTCTTCACGGGCGTTCTGCGTAGATGCGGGCGACGACGTCGCTGAGGCTGGCTTCGCTGACGGCGAGGTCAGCCACGGCCCACCGGGTCGTGACCTGGGAGATCACCTCCGGGGCGGCCAGCCTCGTCGGATCGAAGGTCAGCACCGCCTTGCCGTCGTCGACCGTCGTGGTGGCGCCCTCGACCGCGATGTCGCCGGGGTCGACGCCGGGCGCGGGGGTGACCGTCACCGTCCGTTCCCGCACGTACCGGGCACGCAGGCTCTCCAGCGAATCATCGAAGACGAGGGTGCCGCCGTCGATGAGCATCACCCGCGGGCACAGCGCCTCCACGTCGTCCATGTCGTGCGTGGTCAGCACGACGGTGGTGCCCAGCTCCCGGTTGATCCCGGCAATGAACTCGCGGATGCGGCGCTTGGCCACCACGTCGAGCCCGACGGTGGGCTCGTCGAGGTAGACCACGTCGGGGGCGTGGAGGAGGGCGACGGTGAGGTCGCCGCGCATCCGCTGCCCCAACGAGAGCAGCCGCACCGGGGTGTCGATGAACTCACCCAGCCCGAGGAGGTCGGCGAACATGTCCAGGCGAGTGCGGTAGTCGACGCCGGCGACGCCGTAGAGGTCGCGGATCAGCTCGAAGGAGTCGATCAGCGGCAGGTCGTACCAAAGTTGGCTGCGCTGCCCGAACACGGCGCCGATGCAGGCTGCATTGGCGCGCCGGTCCCGCCACGGCACCTGCCCAGCCGCCCGCACCTCGCCGGAGGTGGGCACGAGGATGCCGGTGAGCATCTTGATGGTGGTGGACTTGCCCGCCCCGTTGGGGCCCAGATACCCGACGACCTCCCCAGCGCCGATCTGAAACGAGATGTCATGCACCGCCACCCTCGTGACCCGCTCCCGGGTAAACAGTCGCCGCACGGCCTTGAACCGCCCCTGCGGCTCGGCAGTACGGACGAACTCCTTACGCAGCTCACGCACCTCAATCATGGGCAGGGCTAGCCTCCAAGGTAGATTTCGCGGGCATCCTCCGCGATGGTGCCGCACTCTACCTGGAGGAGATGGTCGTCGAAGCTGCGCCCGGTCAGGTCACAACGATGCGGCAGCCCCTGTAGGCCAATCGGCCAGTTCTTACCGTTCGGGCGGCATCGACCGCCCCTGGCCCGGTGAACATAACACCAACTTCCCACTTACTTCTCACAAGTGTTATGTGAAGTGGAAGTTGGTGGGAAGCTCCCGAACAGCCAGCTGATTTGGTCCGCCTCGTCGATGACCCCTTCCCGGAGGCGAGCTGCACGACCTCACCAAACGGGGCCTGCCCACCTACGACAGCGGTCAATCCATCCCAGCTCCTGACAGCGGCCCTGTGATCTTGGGTGTTTTCAGGGAGGACAGGGGCTACAAACCCAACCGCACTGCCTGGCGGACCTTGGCACCCCCGCGCAGCCCTCGCCAGCGTTATCGGGCGCTGTGAGATCCCACCCGGGCCAGAGCGGTCGCGCGAGTTCAGATTTCGGGGCGCGGAATACACTGGTGGGATGGAGATTGACGTTCTGGCTTGGCTGAACAGCCGCACCACCCCCACCCTCGTGGCCGCCGACGACGCCCTGCCGGGGCGCGACCATCCCGTCTTGGACCCGATCCCCAGCCACGCTGTCCTGGGACGTCCACTCGACGAGATTCCCGAGGGCTGCGAGGTGACCTATTTCGCCATGGGCTGCTACTGGGGCGAAGAACGACTGTTCTGGACCACCCCCGGCGTCGTGAACACCGCCGTCGGCTTCATGGGCGGATTCACCCCACATCCCACTTATCGCGAAACCTGCACTGGCCGGACCGGACACACCGAGACTGTGCAGGTGGTCTACGATCCCGGCCGCATCAGCTACGAACAGTTGCTGCGCATCTTCTGGGAGAACCACGACCCGACCCAGGGCTTCCGGCAGGGCAACGACATCGGCACCCAGTACCGCTCCGCCATCTTCCCCACCAGCGACGTCCAGCGCCTCGCGGCGGAGGCCTCCCGCGACGCCTACCAGGCCAACATGGCGGCGGCAGGCTACGGTGACATCACCACCGAGATCACCCCGGGCGCGACGTTCTACTATGCGGAGGCAGAGCACCAGCAATACCTCCACAAGAACCCAGACGGCTACTGCCCCAACCACGCCACCGGCGTCAAGTGCGGTCCGCACAGCTAGCCCACCCCGATGGACAACGTGAAGCCATGCCGTGCCCAACCAACGGATGGTCTGCTGGCGGCCGCCGAAACCAGCTTCGATCAGCTTGAGTCGCTCATGACTGGCAAACCGTCGGCGCAAGCCTTAGCCAGCCGAGTATCACCGATGACCACGAATCTCACCCAAAAGTACGACGTAACCCTGTGCCCCAGCCGGTAGCCCCGTCGAAACCCGCCGGTAAGCTGGGCCGGTGAGGATACGCAGGGCCACCGCTATGGGTTTGGTCATGTTGCTTGTTGCCTGTTCGCCGTCCCCGGATCCCTCCCCGTCCCCGGACGCCTCGCCCAGCGCCACCCCCACGACCCCCAGCCCTAGCCCATCGCCCACCGTGGTGTATCCGGTGCCCATGAGTCCGGGTCAGAAGCTCACCCGTGGCGGCGCGAAGGCCGTGGTGCAGCGCATGGTGGAGATCACCGAGGGTCGGCCGGCCCTGAAACTCGACGTCACCGAGACCAACGTCACCCTCACCGTTCTGACCGTCGACGACCAGCCGATGACCCTGCGCTGGCACGACAACAAGATCGACCAGGTCGACTCCGACGTCCAATACCTGGGGCAGTCCACTTTCCGCCCCGCCGATTACCCCCTCGGAAACGTCGGGGAGCTATTCGAGACGGCCCAGAAGCTGGGGGCTGAGGGCTCGGAGAAGGTGCTGCAGATCGTCGAGTATCGGCGCGGCGAGGTGTTCATGACGGTCTCGACCCGGCCCGAAACCAAGACGGTGTTCTTCGAAAAGGACGGTGCTGCGCTGCGGAACCTGGGCTTCACATCCGTGGCGGATCTCACCGAGGGGTTGGCCGCGGTCATCGGGGGTAGCCGGGCCACCACGCAGGTCGGGTTCGCGCCCGAGATCGGGTACTGGACCGATCTGCCACCCAGTAACGGCGTCGTTGAACGACGTACCCGCAGCAGTGCCCTTCCCGTCTACCTGACCCGGCGTAACGAAACCACGGACCTGGCCCCGTTCGACCCAACACAGGTCGACGCGCTCGTGCTCGCCCGGGTGATCGCCAAGTACAACACCGGTGACAACCAAGGTTGTCGCGTGGAGATCGACAATCGTTTCAAGCGGGAGACGCCGATCGCCCGCTACGACTGCGCCGGAAAGATCTACTACACCGACCTGGCCGGCACCGAATACACCGAGCAGGAGCTGAAAAGCTAGTCCACGAGGCCCATGGCCTCGGCGGCGGCCCGTAGCTCCGCGCGCGCCTGGGGATGGGCGGCATCGATCAGCCCGAGAGCCTGGTCGCGCTGCGAGGCCCCGAAGATACGGGCGCTACCCTGCTCCGTCACCACCCATGTTGGCTGGAGGGAGGTTGTGGCCTCCGGAAGCTTCGGGACGATCGTGGAGCGCTGCGCCTTTGGATGCCAGGACTTCAGGGCGATGATCGACTGCCCACCCGGCGAGCCGAGCGCCCCGACGACGAAGTCCGCCTGCCCGCCGGTGCCGGAGATGATCCGGTCGTTGACGCGGGTGGCGTTGACGGCGCCGAAGAGGTCCACCTGTAGCGCGGTGTTGATGCTGGTGACCGCGGGCTGGCGCGCGATGTTGCCTGGGCTGTTGGTGGTCTCGCAGCGCAGCAGGCGAAGCCGCGGGTTGTTGTCGGCCCAGTCGTAGAGTTCTTGCGAACCGTAGGCAAAGGTCGCGGTGAGGGGATGGCTCTCGTCCAGCGCCCCGGCCTGCAGTAGTCCGAAGAAGCCGTCGGCCATCAGCTCCGTCCAGACGCGCAGGCCGCGGCTGCCCCGCAGTGCCCTCAGCACCGCACCGGGCAGCGCACCGATCCCCATCTGAAGGGTTGCGCCGTCGGGCACCATGGCGGCTAGGCGCTCGCCGACGGCGGCCGATTCATCGTCGATGCTGCCGTCGGGAGCCACCGGCACGGGCTCCGCGACCTCAACAGCCAGGTCGAGGTCGTCGATATCCAGCACCCCGTCGCCGTGAATGAACGGCAGATTCTCGTTGATCTGCGCCACGAGGACGGCGCCGCGCGCCTTAGCCGCGTCGATGGCGCCAGGCAGCACCTGCACCTCAATACCCAAGCTGACCTTGCCGTCCAGCACGCGCGACACCTGAACTGCAACAACATCAGGCGGCAGCGCGTCGGCAAACAGCTTCGGTGTGACGGACAAGCGGGCCGGGTAGTAGTCGACGCGAGGGTTGCCTCGCAGCCCGGAGCCGACGAAGGTGGTTTCGATCCGCACACCCTCACGGTCGGGGAGCTTCCCGAGACCGTTGACGATGAACAGGCGGTATTCCGGCAAGGCTTCATCCAGCAGACCCAGCAGCGCGCGGGGGGTGCCGAAGCTGCCCTGGGTGACAATGCGCGGGGTGGCGGGCAGCTTGGGCAGTTCTGCCGCGAGCTGTTCCGGGGCAACGATTTTCACTTATGTCCTCACAGGTCGTTGGTGTTGAAGGTGTTGCAGGCGGCTGGGTTGCCCGTGTCGAAGCCGATGCTGACCCAGCGCTGCCGCTGCTCGGAACTGCCGTGGGTCCAGGACTCGGGGTTCACGAACCCACCCTGTTGGCTCTGGATGTGGTCATCCCCGACGGAGCGGGCCGCGTCGGCGATACGCAGCAGGTCATCTTTCGTGACCGACTCGATGGGCGAGTTTGGGTCCTTCAATGTGTTGTTGAAGAACACCCCGGCGTAGCAGTCGGCCTGGAGTTCCAGGCGAACCTGCCCCGAGTTCTCGCCAGTGTCGCGGCTGACGGAGCGCAGGGTACCCTCCAGATTCTGCACGTGATGCCCGAACTCGTGGGCGACGATGTACAACTCGGCTGCGTCTCCCCCACTGGCGCCCAATTGTGTGAGCAACTGCCCCACGTACTGGTCGTCGATGTAGACGGTGGAGTCGCCGGAGCAATAGAAGGGCCCCATTTGGGTCTGCCCGGTGCCGCAGGCGGTGGCGATGGTGCCGCTGAATAGTTGCATCTCGCCGTACTTGTAGCCGGAGATCGCCTGGCTCCAGTAGTCCTGAGCCGCGACTTCGTAGGCCACCCAGCGGCAGGTGCGGTCCTTGGCGATGTCGGAGCCCTGCTGACAGTGGCTGAGATCGCTGGCCTGACCGGAGCCTTGATTCTGTTGGGCGCCGGAACCCAGCAGGCTGGTGAGGTCAAGGCCAAGGGACGGGCCGATGACCAGCGTCAGCACCAACAGCACGAGGCCGCCGACGCCGCCACCCAGGGCGACCCGCCCGCCGCCACCACCGGAGCCCGAGGCACGGCCGGTGCGCGACCTGGAAAGGTCAGCGCTGTCGCGAAAGTCCATCTTGCCTCCTGCTAGTCAAGGCTTCAGCCTATCCGACCGCTGCCCCCGCAACGGTGAATGCTCATGTGCCCCGGTCAGCGGCGGCGGCATTGGCTTTCCGCGGGAGGCTCAGCGCAACCGCCGCCCCCACCACCAGGGCTGCACCGACCAGAGCCAGCGGGGCGAGGCGTTCGTGGAACAGCCACGCAGCCAGCAGCATCGCGGCGACGGGTTCGACCGACGAGACGACGCTGGCGCGCGTCGCTGCCACGTGTTTGAGACCGAGCCCGCTCAGCAGGTAAGCGACCCAGGTGCCGATGATCCCTAGGCCAAGAACGTTGAGCCAGCCCGGAGCATCAACCGGGTGATGCCGAGTGAACGGCAGGAGGGCGGCAGCCCCGGCCAGCATCATCACGGCGAACACCGCGGCCGGGTGGTAATGCCGCAACAGGGTGCGGCCAAACAGGTAGTAGAGGGCATAGCAGAGCCCAGCCGTCAAGCCCGTCGCCACCGACACGAGCCCCACGGACACCCCTTGTCCCCCGCCGAAGCCGATGAGCGCCACGCCACTGACGCACGCGATGACCGCCCCGATCTCGCGAGGACCGAGGCGTTCCTTCAGGAATAGCCAACCGAGGATGGCCACCATGGCGGGTGCTGTGTAGAGCAGCACGCTGGCGAGGCTCGCCCCGCCGAAACGAACGGAGTACTGATAGCTGGTGTAGAACAGCGCGACCGTCACAAGCCCGAGCGCGGCGACCCCGACGAGGGCGCGGCCACGCGGGAAATCGGCGCGAACGGCCAGGGCTTGCGCGAGGAACAGCACCCCGGCGATCAGCGCTCGCCAGAAACCAATCTCAATGGGGCCGACGCCAGCCGCCTGGGCTTGCTTCCCCCAGATGCCCAGCAGGCTCCAGCACAAGGAAGCAGCAACGACGAACCCCAGGGCGAACCGGGCAGACAGCGAAGGCACCCGAGAAGTCTACGCAGCAGCGGCTGGCGGAGGAGCCGGTAGCTCGACACGTGCCCACGACCGTCGATTCCTAGCCATCCAAGCTGCATAGGGTCGGTCCCGACCGCACAGACACGTCCAGACACCGCGGCTCATCAACCCGGAGACGCGAAACACCCAGCCAACCCGTCCCGGATCCCGAAGGATGGAAACGGGTTGACTGGGTGCCGCTGATAGTGGCCTGAACTGCCGTGGCCTCGTCCAGCGAGGCGTCTTCTTGAGCAGTTGTGAGCAGGGACCTGGTGCGGGCTCACGCTTGGGCGTCGATCACCATCAGACCCCCGCCGAACCCCTTAGTCCCTGAAATAAGACAGGATGCGCAGGATCTCGATGTAGAGCCACACCATGGTGACGGTGATGCCGAACGCCGCACGCCACGATTCCTGGGCTGGCGCCTGCGCGGCGATGCCTCGCTCCACGAAATCGAAGTCGATCACCAGGTTGAACACCGCGAGGCACACCGCCAGGATCGAGACACCAATGCTGAGCAGGCCAGCGCCGCTGCCAATCTCACGCAGGCCAGTGTTGACGCCCAGCAGTGCTAGGACGAGGTTCACGAGCATGACGCCAGCGAGGGACATGGTGGCGATGACGACCATCTTCCGGAACTTCGCCGTCACGCGGATGTTGAAGAACTTGTACGCAGCCAGGGTGGCTCCCGCCGTCACGAAGGTGGCGAGCACGGCGGAGACGACGATGCCAGGCCACATGACTTCGAAGAACTTCGAGAGGGCACCAACGAATAGCCCCTCAAGCACCGCGTAGATGATCACGCCACCCACGGAGATGGTGTGCCGCATTGAGACGACCAGGGCGGCGATGAAGCCACCAATGGCGCCCGCGATCATCACACCGCTCGCGAGTTGCGTCGGCACCAGCAGGAACGTGGCCGCAGCGGCCCCGAAGACCACGAGAAGAGCGATGGCCGTCTTGGCCAGCACATCGTCTAGGGTCATGACACCACCAGCAGGCTGGGCCGGCATGCCCTGGTAGCCCGGCTGGGGCGGGTAACCCGGCTGCTGATAGCCCGGCTGTTGGTAATCGTAGGGCTGCTGGTAGGTCGGCGGCCGGTTGAACGTCGAACTGCTACTGAATACGGGGTTGGCCATGGTTTTCCTTCAGGGTCGCAAGATGACTCTTGAACTTCAAGTGTATGCGCACCCAGAGACAGTTTCGAATGATGGTCAGCCGCGGAGCCGGATCCCAGCACAGCGCGATCTCGGGTTCCAGCAGACGCCACGCACCGCACACCCGATAGTGCATGATTAACCTGGCCACGCTCGCGACGCAGAACGCAGCAGTTATCGAGACACGCCGCGTTACACTTGTTTCGTTTATTTCGTTTGAGAGGGCGGCTGATGAGTGACATCGCGACACTGATGCCAGAGCCGGCAGACACTGAGTTGGCAGCGTCCGCCTTGCGTAGGCTTGATGCTGCGCTCGACGCGGAGGGCCCCGTGCGGCTGCACCTGGCCGGGCAACTGGGTGAAGTGGAAGTGCCCCGGTCGGCGCTGGCTGCGCTAGCACAGATACTCGACAACTTCGCTCAAGGCGAGGGCGTCACCGTCCTCCCCTCGCAGGCAGAGTTGACCACCCAGCAGGCAGCGAACCTGCTGAATGTATCGCGCCCATTCCTGATTGGGCTGCTCGACGCCGGGAAGATCGACTACCGCATAGTCGGCACCCATCGGCGCGTGAGGGCCGCATCCCTGATCCGCTACCTACGCGAGGATGACGCATGCCGACAAGCAGCAGCCGACGCACTGTCTACGGAGACGCGCGAACTGGGATTCTCCTGACGCCGGTTGTTGTCTATGACGCCAACGTGCTTTACCCCTCGACCCTGCGCGATGTGCTGATCCGGGTCGGACTCGCCCGCCTAGTGCAGCCGAAATGGACAGACCGGATTCTCGACGAAGTATTCCGCAACCTGCGGGCTAACCGCCCGGATCTGAACCCAGTACGACTGGCTCGCACTCGCAGACTGATGAACGAGGCGATCCGCGACGTGCTAGTGACCGACTATGAACACCTAACCGACCAGCTCGACCTCCCGGATGCGGACGACAGACATGTACTCGCTGCCGCGATCCATGCTGAAGCAGAGGTGATCGTCACCAGAAACCTCCGCGACTTTCCCGCCGACTGCCTGGGGCCTACGGGCGCAGCACCCGGACGATTTCCTCACCGGACTACACCGAGGCCACCCCGGCGCGCTTCATGGGATCATCGTTGCAATCGCCCACACCTGGGGCGATGACGTGGCGCCCGCCGAAGTCCTCGACCGACTGGCCGCTGACGTACCCCGATGCGCTGGACTCGTGCGCCATGCGCTTATGGGCGACCGATGAATTACGCCGGGACCGCATCCAAGTGACGTTTCTGCGGCTACCCGCGCGTCCTATGCCTACCGTGCGGGCCAATATTGCCTTACCCAGAGTTGGTGCCCCCGACGGGATTCGAACCCGTACTTGGGCGGGTTTAAGCCGCCTGCCTCTACCGTTGGGCTACGAGGGCCGTGATCATTCCAGCATCTCCAGCGCGATGCCGTCCAAGATGTCGGTTTCGCTCACCAGGATGGCACCAGCGGAGGTTCTGGCGCTGATCTCATCCAATATCAAAGCACCTCCCCCGATCACTCCGGCCCGCAGCGGGTGCATGCACGGCTCCTGTTCAATGGCGGCGACGGGGCTAGTGAGCCAGTGTTGGGCTGTCTCAGCCACTTGCTCGCGGGAGAGGACCGTCCCATGGATGGCGGCCCGAGCATACTCGGCCAAGCCCAGCACCCGGGCCGCGGCGCTGGTGACGGTGCCCGCCACCCCAACGGCGGTGACGACCTCAGCGAAGTCGATGCCCGCTCCCTCCAGCAGCTCACCG
This sequence comes from Propionibacteriaceae bacterium, assembly GCA_030532825.1. Classification (GTDB taxonomy): domain Bacteria; phylum Actinomycetota; class Actinomycetes; order Propionibacteriales; family Propionibacteriaceae; genus Arachnia. Next base: position 4,257 of record JAUNKK010000035.1, on the reverse strand, counting down.
GCGAACCGGCGAGCCGCCGCGACCTGCCCTGGGGTCGGCGGGTCGTCGTGCAGGAACCGCTCCCGGACGCGCACCGCCCCGACGTTGAGGGAAACGGCCCGTCGCACCCGGGTGTCGTCACCGACCAGGATGAGCTCAGTCGAGCCCCCGCCGATGTCGAAGATCAGCGCAGGAGCCGGGGCGGCGATCCCGCTCAGCACCCCGGCGCTCGACAGCCGCGCCTCCTCATCCCCGGAGATCACCGCCACCTCGACCCCAAGGCGCTGCCGCACCCCATCCAGGAACACCTGCCGGTTACGAACGTCGCGGGCGGCGGATGTAGCGACGAAGCGGGTGCGGTCGACGCCGAGTTCGTCGATCAGGCCCGCGTACTCCTCACACACGGCGAAGGCGCGCCGCAGGGCGTCGGGATGAAACTCGCCGGTGGCATCCACCCCTTGCCCGAGTCGCGCCAGCCGCACCTCGCGGGCCAGTTCGGCGACGCCGTTACCGTCGGCGGACAGGATGAGAAGCCGGATCGAATTGGTGCCGCAGTCGATGGCGGCGACGGTGGTCACTGGGCCTCCGGGCAGCAGTCACCGCCGAAACGCGCCTTGATGAGGCCGAGCGCCTCGTCGCCCAGGGGATTGACGCCGGGCCCGGCCGCCAGGGCGTGAGCGACCAGCACATGCAGGCATTTGACGCGCGTCGGCATACCGCCCGCCGAGATCCCCGCGATTTCCGGGACCGATCCCAGTGCCTCGCGATCCGCCAGGTAGGCCTCATGCGCGGCGCGGTAGCGATCCGCCAGGTCTTCGTCGTGGCCTAGGCGCTCCGTCATATCGGCCATCAGACCGCCGGATTCCAGTGTTGAGCACGCCGCCACCAGCCGCGGATTGGTCAGGTAGTAGAGAGTGGGGAATGGGGTGCCGGTGTCTAGCCGCGGGGCTGTCTTAACCACCCCCGGTTGGCCGCAGGGGCAGCGCCAGGCAATGGCTACCACCCCCCGGGGGGTGCGGCCGAGTTGCTCTTCGATGATCGCGAGGTCGGCGGGCGTGGGGGTGTCGTTCACGGGGTTCCTGTTGGGCTGGGGCTAGGTGCGGGTCGGGTTTCAGTGTTGATGGGGTCCTCATCGTCGCCGGGGACGTCGGCCACCTTCACGGACCCCCACATGTTCTCCCACCACTGCCCCCCGGTGGGCTGTTCGGAAGACAACACCGTCGAGTTGCCACCGAGCGGCTGCCCATCGGCACCGATCACCCGGTAGCCGGTCTCCCCGGGCATCACCCAGCCGAGCCGCTCCCGAGCCTCGGCCTTCACGAAGGCTGGGTCCTGCCACCGGGAAAGCTGATCTTCCAGGTCCGCGATCTCCTGCTTGCTGGTCTCGATCTGCGCCCGTAGCGTTGCGATCTCCTGGGATTGCCCGAAATAGACGCGCAAGCTCTGGGCGAGGGTGACGGCCAAGGCGGCGATCACGACGCCAAGGATCAGCAGGCGCCAGGTCATGCCGAGCGCCCGCTCGGAGGACCGTCCGCGCGCCCGATCCTCCGAGGCCGCGGGAACTTCATCTACGTCGACAGGACGCGGCCTCACCCGGCCCGTCGACGTGCGTTCACCGGGACGAGCAGCGGTCCGGGAGCGTGGCGAACCACGTCCCGGACCGTTGCTCGTCGGTTTCCTGCGAGGTGTCCCTGCCATGGGAAACAGTGTCTCCGACTAGCGGCGCAGGTCAGCCCTTGAAACGCGGGAAAGCGGAACGCCCGGCGTAGACCGCAGCCTCGTCGAGGTTCTGCTCAATGCGGAGCAACTGGTTGTACTTGGCGACGCGGTCGGTGCGGGCCGGGGCGCCGGACTTGATCTGGCCACAGCCCAGCGCGACGGCCAGGTCGGCGATGGTGACGTCCTCGGTCTCGCCGGAGCGGTGCGACATCATGGTGCGGTATCCGTTGCGGTGGGCCAGTTCGACGGCGTCGATGGTCTCCGACAGCGAGCCGATCTGGTTGACCTTCACCAGCAGCGCGTTAGCGGTGTTGGAGTCGATGCCGCGGCCGAGACGCTCGACGTTGGTGACGAACAGGTCATCGCCGACGAGCTGGACCTTGTCGCCGAGGCGATCGGTCATGGCCTTCCAGCCGTCCCAATCTTCCTCATCAAGCGGATCCTCGATGGAGACCAGCGGGTAGGCGTCGACGAGTTCGGCGTAGTAGTCGATCATCTCGTCTGCGGTCTTCTTGTGTCCCTCGAACTGGTAGCCGCCCTCCTCGAAGAACTCGGAAGCCGCGACGTCGAGCGCCAGGGCGACGTCCTTGCCGGGCTCGTAGCCGGCCTTGCCGATGGCTTCGACGATGAGGTCGAGGGCCTCACGGTTGGAGTCGAGGTTCGGGGCGAAGCCGCCCTCGTCGCCAAGACCGGTGTTGAGGCCGCGGTCCTTAAGCACCTTCTTGAGGGCGTGGTACACGCCAGCCCCCATCTCCAGGGCCTCGGCGAAGGAACCGGCGCCGATCGGCGCGATCATGAACTCCTGGATGTCGACGTTGGAGTCCGCGTGGGAACCGCCGTTGAGGATGTTCATCATCGGGACGGGCAGGATGTGGGCGTTGGGGCCGCCGACGTACTGGTACAGGGGCAGCTGGGCCTCTTCAGCGGCAGCATGGGCGACGGCCAGGGAGACGCCGAGGATGGCGTTCGCTCCGAGCTTGGCCTTGTTGGGGGTACCGTCGAGTTCAAGCATGGCGAGGTCGACGGCGCGCTGCTGATCGGCCTCGAAGCCGAGCAGTTCCTCACCGATGACGTCGAGCACGTTCTTGACGGCGGTCTGGACGCCCTTGCCGCCGAAGCGCTCGCCGCCGTCGCGTAGTTCGACGGCTTCGAAGGCACCGGTCGAGGCGCCGGAGGGGACGATGGCACGGCCGACGGCGCCGGAATCGAGGCTCACCTCAACCTCGACTGTGGGGTTGCCGCGGGAGTCGAGAACTTCGCGGGCGTCAATGAACTCAATAGCTGCCATGGGGCTGCCCTTCCTTGAAGACGTGGGTGTCTAGTGCTACAGCCTATCCAACCCACGAAGGCAGGGCACGGATCACGGCCCAGCCACCCGAACCGATGGCATCCGGGGCGGCGCTGAATCGCCCCAGCGACAGGTTGTGGCTGGGGCCGGAGGCCGGACTCGCCTGAGACTATCGGCCTTCGGCTTGCTGGATGCGGTCCTCCAGGTCCCGAAGCGCAGCGCGGACTGCGGCATCGGCATCGACCCCGCTGGCCTGGGCGCGGGCGACGAGCTCCTGGATCTGCTGCCCCGCCTCCCACTCCGTGATGGGCCGATCCGCCAGGTCAACGTCAACCCGATGGGAACGGGCGCGGGAGATCACCTTCTGAGTGCGGGCGAGCGAGCTTAGAGCCTGCGCAATGCCGTCCAGGGACGAGGTCCGGCCCTTTTCCTGGCGCTTGCGCTGCTCCCAGGAACCATGCAGGTCCTCCGGCACCTCACCGTCGGCGAAGACATAGGGGTGGCGGCGAACCAGCTTGTCGGCGATCCCGCAGGCCACGTCCTCCAGGGTGAACAGGCCCTCGTCTTCGGCGATCTGCGCGTGGAAGTAGACCTGCAGCAGCAGGTCTCCGAGTTCTTCCCTCAGGTCCGCTTCGGTGCCGGCCTCGACGGCGTCGATCACCTCGCACGTCTCCTCGACGAGGTGTGTCAGGAGAGAGGCGTGGGTCTGCTGCGCGTCCCAAGGGCACTCGATGCGCAGCCTGGCCATCACCTGGCGTAGGCGCAACAGTTCCGAGGCGGGTTTCTCTACGATCGTGCGCCGCCTTCCGGGACGGAGATGGAGCCCCCCTCGGGGATCAGCCCGACCTGCCAGTCCCAGCTGCCGTATCGGGGGTTGAACGTCACGTCGATGTTCGGCGTCACTGTTGCCACAGCAACCGGATCCATCTGGCGCTGCAGGTACAGCAGCTTCGCGTTGCCGAGCAGCACCGGCTCACACGCCGTGCCGAGGATCGGAGCAGCCTGCGGGTTTTGGGCAAGCTGCGACGTGAACATCGCCTCATCCACAGGCATACCGGCCTGCTCCCCAACAATGTCGACGATGCGACCAGTGACGAGATAGAACAGCGTCTCGTTACGAGAGATGCCATCCCCAAATTCCCGGCAGGCGTCGAAGGCAGTGGTGAGTTCCTGCTCTGAAATGGCGCGACCGTCGACCACAGCGGCGGTCGAGGACGACGGAGAGCAGCCCGCGAGGGCCGCGACAGCCAAGAGCGGAACGGCGATGCGGG
>JAUNKK010000175.1 GCA_030532825.1 Propionibacteriaceae bacterium | reverse complement strand
GAGGTCACGAGATCGGGTGCCTGGGAGATGTCCGCCAGCACCGCCCCGGCCTCCACGGAGGCCAACTGATGGGGGTCGCCGATCAGCACCAGCCGTGTCTGATCGCCGACGGCCGCCAACAGCCATGCCATGAGCGTGATCGAGACCATGGAGGTCTCGTCGACAATCACCACGTCGAAGGGCAAGGGGTTGAGTTCGTCGTGGGTTCGTTCGGCCCGTCCGGGGACGACGCCGAGGAGCCGGTGGAGGGTTCCAGCGGTCAGCGTGACCCCCTTGTGATGCTGCAACTTCGCTGCCACCGACGTCTCCAACTGGGCGGCCGCCTTGCCGGTGGGGGCGGTGAGCGCAACGCGGAGCCCGGAGCCACTCAAGGTATCGATGATGCGCGCCACCACCGTCGTCTTGCCTGACCCTGGTCCACCCGTGATCACGCTCGTCCGGCAACGGGCCGCGGCTGCGACGGCGGCGTCCTGTGTGGCGTCGGGGTCCAATCCGGGAGTGGGGGCGAGGGGGCCGGGCGCGGCTAGGTCCGGCAGTCCGCTGCGGTGGCGTAGTCGCGCCGCCAGGTAGCGTTCCTCAGCGAAGAACCGCTCCAGGTAGAGCAGCCCGTCGATGAAGCGGAAGGGACGCCCAGGGCCGACGGCGGGAGAGGCGGCGACGGCCTGGACCCAGGGGTCCGGGTCGGGCCAAGCGACGGCGACGGGCTCGGCGGCCGAGCCGTCGTCGCTGGTGCCGGGCACTACCAGGCCTGGGGCGGCTGCCAGATCCAGGCATACCGAGCCGAGACGCAGTTCCCGAACGCTCAGGGCGAAGGCCAATACCACATCGGGGTTGGTCTCGCCGCTCAGCGCCGCCATTCGTCGGGCCAGGTGAAAGTCTGCGATGTGGATCAGGCCCAGCTCCGCGAACTCCCGCAACCGACCCGCGGCTGCGATCGGGACTTCCAACTCAGCCACGGTGTCCTCCCAGCAGTTCGGAGACCTCAACCACCAGCGCGGTGGGCGGATACCACTCGAAAACGCCACAACGTCCGCCACCGACCTGCGGAGTCTCAGGCCCGGCCATGCCGCGCACGAATAGGTAGCCCACACCGCCGAGGTGCGTGGCCGGATCGTAGCCCGGCAGCCGCCATGCCAGGTAGCGGTGCAAGGCTGCGCAGTACAGCAGCGCCTGGAGCGGGTACTGGGCTTGCATCATGGCCTCGGCCATCGCTGCCGGGGTGTAGTGTCCGACCGCCAGTTCCTGATCGGGCAGCGTCGGTAGCCGGTTGGTCTTGTAGTCCACGACGGCGAAACCGCCGCGCGGCAGCTGGAGTACCGCATCGATGGAACCCGTGAGGAACCCGCGCAAGGAGGCTTGACTGGCCGGTGTGGCCAGCAGACGCTGCGGGTAGGCGGCCAGCGGGTCGTCGGTCGGCAGGTGATCCGCCAGCGCCTCAGCTAGATCGGCCACGAGCGCCGCCGGGCCGCGATCCCCGAGGGGCAAGTCGAAGTCCAACTCAGGCAGCCGGTGGGAGACGGGCAGGTCCGACAGGGCGCCGTCGAGGAGCCCGCCCAGGGGGGTGGTGATGACCTTGCCGAGCGCCTGCACCAGTTGCTCCCCCTGCTCGGGGCTGAGGCCGAAGGCGGGAGCTCGCCGGGCTACCACCTGGGCGGTGTGTTCAGGTCGGTTCCAATCAAGCTCCTCCAGGACCGCGTGGATGAGGGTGCCGAAACGGGCCCCGCTGGGCAACTCATTCATGGGGGAGGGCTCCGCCAGGTGGCCCGTCAGGTCCTCGGGGATGAGCGTGAGGTCCTCGGGCTCGTCGGGGGCCTGCTCGTGCAGCCCGGCGGTCAGGCCCGTATACGAGGTGCGACGCCAGGCTTGGTCGATCTCCCGGCCGAAGGTGCTGAGGCGCAGCTGCGCCGTGGGCTGTCGGGCTGGGCGCGGGGGCAGGTCGTGGCCCCAAGCCGGGGCGAGGGCGGAGGACAGGTGGACCGCGGCCCCGAAATCGAAGCTGGCGGGCAGCCGCGGATACTCGGGTCGCAGCTCCGGCACGAGACGGTCACGGCTCAGCAGCGCCGTCAGCGGTCCCGCCGTGGCGCGCTTGTCCATCACATGCCACACGATTGCCAGGTGCTTGGCCCGACTCAAACCCACATACAGTAGCCGCAACTCCTCCTCGCGTGCCTGGCGCCGGGCGATGGCGGTCAACTCGTCACGGATGCCCGGGCGAGCACCAACATGTAGCACCCGGTCGCCGGCGGAGTTGACGTAGGGGAATGCGGTGCGCAAGTTCAACTCCGTGACGCTGACCTGGGGCAGCAGAACGACGGGGAACTCCAAGCCCTTCGCGGAATGCATGGTGCTTACGCGCACTGCGGGCTCGTCGCGGGCCAGGCGCGTCGGCAACTCCCCGACGGTTTTGGCACGAGCCGCCAGCCAGGTCTGGAGCGCTCCCAGATCAGGGACGTCTGCGGTCAGCAGGGTCTCCCCAACCACCGCGAGCTCCGCCCACACCTCGTCCCCATCGCTATACTCTGCGAGGCGCGGCTGCAATCCGGCGAGCAAGTCGCCGATGAGCGCCGCGGCGCCACCACGTTCGTAGCTGTCAGCAAGCTCATGGATCCGCTGCGAACCGGGGGTCTCGTCCTGGCGGCTGAGCAAAGTGACCGCATCGCAGCCGAGGAGGCTTCCGAGCCCCGCCGCCAGGATGCTCGCCCGCGTGGGCTGGGCGACGGCAGCCAGCACAGCCTGCCACTCTGCGACTGCGCGCGGCTCAAGGGCGGCTGCGGGGCCGTGCCAAACGGCAGGCAAACCCGCGGCGCGCAACTGTGCCACGAGCGTCAGCCCGCGCTCTCGGGTTCGGGTGAGTACGGCGATGTCCTGGGGCCCGAGGGGGCGTTCCCCTCCCGCCCCCTGGATGCTCCCACCGGCCAGCAGCCCGCGGATCTGGGCCACCATGTCGTCGGCGACCGCTTGGTCAGGGTCGGGCGTGGCCTCGGGGCCCAGGCCACGCAGCCACAGCCGCGCTTCGGGGGCGCCGGGTAGCCTCAGCTGCGGCTGGGCGCCGTAGGCCGAGACGACGGGGGTGAGCTGGACGCCATCACCGAGATAGACGTTGCCGAACAAAGCCTCAATCCCGGCCGTCACCTCGGGTTCACTGCGGTAGTTCTCCGGAAGGCTTGCGCAGTGCTTGATGATGCGCTTGGCCTCTGCGTAGCAGCGCAGGTCGGCGCTGCGGAAGCCGTAGATGGACTGCTTGGGGTCACCGATCAGCGTGATCGTCGCCCCGGCTTCGACGAAAGTTCGTTTCAGGATCGCCCACTGCTCGGGGTCGGTGTCCTGGAACTCGTCCACGAGCACGACGGG
>JAUNKK010000174.1 GCA_030532825.1 Propionibacteriaceae bacterium | reverse complement strand
AGCCGTCCCTCTGTTCTCTTCCAAACGTGTCAACAAACCCCACGAATAAGCCTCTTGGATGTGCCGATAGGAGAATTATCAAAAGGCAGCGCAAAGAAAGTGGGGTTGATCATGGGGTTCATGTCGACGGCTCACTTGTTGCTGCTGGACGAGCCTTTCGAGTCAATCGATTCCGAGTCCAATGACGCCATCATTCGGATCCTCTGCGAGATGGATAGGCCGGTGCTCATCGTTAGTCATGATCATGACCGGCTTGTGCGGACGGTTGATGCGCTCTATGAGATCCGAAATCGAAAGCTAGAGCGGCTATGATGACATTCCTCGCCCGAATGGTGTCTATTACGGCAAAACGTCGCCCAAAACGTCCGATCAAGGAAGCTGTTACCGGCCTGGTGTGTGGGCTCGTGCTGGGCGGCGTGCCGTATCTGAGCCGCGAGTGGGGATTGGCGCTTACTTGGGGATACCTGTTATGCCAAGTCGCGGTCTCGATGAGCAAGAATGAGATTTTTTTCTCGGACCGGGATATGAGGCGTCTGGGGTTTAAACGGTACGGACTGGGCTATTGCCTTGCCTACGCGGCCCATTACGTCGCGCGCGATCTCTATGTGGCCAACCTGTTAGCCTTGATGATCTCTACAGCGATGACGGCCCTGTTGCGCCCGGGTTGGCTGTGTCTCATGCCCCTAACGCTGTTCCTGGGGCCCCTCCTGGTGCTGCCTGGGCATGTGCGGCTCGCCGAGCGCCTACCTTCGCATAGGCGGACGCTGTATCTGATTGCCCTGGCTGGGCTCTTGGGGGCCATGGTCTTCGGCCTAGTGGTGCTGGACTGGCGATTCCCTACAGTGGTGCAGGAGTTGCTTCCGATGATCCATCTCGGAGTGTGTGTGCTGTGGGCGGTATCGCTGGTTCCCTTCGCGGGTCCTCGCGCGCCGCTGCGCCGTGGCCGGGTGAAGGTCAGTTCTACGTGGGCATGGTTGCCCCCGCATCAGTGGAAGGACCTCAGAAAGGAGAAGGGATCCGCGCTGCTGTACCTGGCTGGGAGTGTCGGGCTGTTCCTTGTGCTCATCCAGGGGGCGCGACCGGGTGACGCTTTGGGCTTTGCCCTACTGGTTCTTGCCCCGAATAACCTGTTTCTTGTCAAGAAGGAAGGGAGCTTTCGGCTTATCAGCGAGGATCCGCTGTTCGATGAGAAACGTCTGATTCGTGACCTAGTGTTTCTGCGCCGGTCGAAGCTGCTGACCATAGCCTTGGACATTCCGATCAAAACTCTGATTATTTGGGGACTCGGTTGGGGTTTTGGTCGCCCCACTATCGAAGAAGTTGTTTTGGTGCCAGTCCTGCTGACGGTTGCAAACGTGGTCATGGCGCCAGTGCCCTTCCAAGCTGTCAGCGGAATTGAGGGACTGAGGCTTGTCTCCGTTTCTGGACTCGTGGCGCTGTACTTGGTTGTGCGGAACTCGCCAGGGGAGCTGCTCGCGGTGTGGCTCGGATGCCTCCTGGGGCTACTGTTATATGCTCGCGACTACGCTAAAGTTGCGCTATGGTTCCGAGTAATCGACAATGAAGTCAGGCGCGACGAGGTCATGCGGCCTCGGGCGATAAAACAAGCTCAGAAAGGGGTATCCGTTGACAATTAATGATTTGCCGGAGGCGCTCAGGAATCATGTCGTTGAGGGGGATGCCGTGTTCTCTGTAGTGCGACACGTGCGGCGTCCTTTCTGGAAGGAGCTGCTCGATCTCCTCTTCGCCGGCTATATCTTTACTACCGCTCAAGACATCAAGGATACCGTTGATGGACTCTTTTTCCTGATCGCCTCCGACGGAGGCCGGAACCATTTACCAGGTGAAACAGGGGGTCGTCGCGTTTAGTGTGGCGGTGCCGGACTGGAAACCTGCCCTGAAGACCTCATTCAAGCGCGTTGTAATTGATGGCTATCGGTATCGGAAGGCTAGGAGGCTGCTGTGAATCTGTCCCGCAAGTGGTGTGTGAGTGCCAGTGCAATTTTGGTCAGTCTGGTGCTGTCTCTGGTGGCGGGCTGTGCCGAGTCAGGGTCGACGAACCAACCGCAACCTAGTCCCGAAGCCACAATGGCTGAGGCCATCCGGGCGTTGGACGTTGCAAGTTTCGAAGCCAAGCATCCAGGCCGCTGGGTGGAGACTAGCGAGGACGCGGGTTTCGAATCAGTGTCTGTTATCAACTACCAACCGGGGGGTCTTCCCGGTGCCTGAGTATCAGGAAGTGGTGTCCTGGGAACGCAGCTACAGCCTCGACTCCCGGCAGCTAGTGATTAGCGTGTGGGTGCGTCAGGGTGAAGGGCAGTTCTATACCCGGGAACTGGATCCCCAGGATCGATCCGTGCTGCACGAAGAGGGCACCTGGTTCCTTGATACCGACCAAGAGGCGTTCGTGGCGGAGCAGGTCAAGCTGCTCGACGAGCTGATGGGCTGGTCATGACAGCATGAAGACGAGCCAGTGGTTGCTAGCGTCGATTCTGCTGGCCGCGCTTCTAGTTGGGTGCGGGACTGGGCAGCCGGCGACGAAGGAGCCAAAGACCCACATCGTCGCCTCGGCTGAGGTGAGCTACCTGGGGTATATGACTCCCCGAGTCACGGAGCGCGTCGACCTCACACCCAGGCAGCTTGCCCTTGAGGTCGACTCTCCCGTTAATGCTGGGGATCCCCTCACCGCCCTCGATGAGAGCCGGAACACGCAGCTGCAAGCGAAGCTGGAGCTCTATACGGGAAGGGCTGAAAGAGCTGACTCAATCCTCACAAAATTGGGGAATAACAGCCTGGACTTCACCTTCGAACCAGACAGCAGGATTGATGTTGCTGAGGTCGCAACCATCGAGGCCCAGATAGAGGCGGCGATGCTAGCCCGGGAACGAGAACTGCTTCAGAAGAAGAGAAGCAAAGAGCAAGGGGAAGCAGGCGCGGAGCCGAGCGCAATTCCAAGCAGCAAGCATGACAAAGAAGAGCGGCGTTTGACTAGGCTGGAATACATCAACCAGCTGACAGGCCTGTTTCAGAACCTTAAACAAGCGGCCGGAGCGGTGGCCCAAGAGACTCGTACCGCGCAGCAGGGACTAATCGTCCGCGCTCCAGTCGGCGGGATTCTCCGTGTCAGGTCTGGGGAGGTGTGGATTGATTCGGCAGAGTATGTCTTCGTGGTTTCGGTATCCGAGAGTCAGGCCGAGCGGTTGGAAAGTACGGAAGAGCTGGAATTGCGGCGCGACGGGGCAAGGCTCGGTGTGCTGCAGTAAGGATTTCTCGAATACGATGCCGAAGCTAGCAGCGATCCGCTGAATCCGGTGTATCGGATGGGGTTCAACGTGGTTTTCGATAGCGCAATCCCGGTGCGGGACCACAGCACCGCCAA
>JAUNKK010000173.1 GCA_030532825.1 Propionibacteriaceae bacterium | reverse complement strand
GCACGTTGTTGCGGGTCAGCGCGTTGAACAGGGTCGACTTGCCGGCGTTGGGGAGGCCGACGATTCCAATGGTGAGAGCCACGGGCGAAAAGTCTACGACACACGGCCCCGGCCGCCCGCATCTCACGAAACGGGACCAGATTTACGCTCCACTTGCGTTTCGCAATTGCTCGGGGTTAGGCTAGCCTCAGTGACTGACCTGGTCGTCACAGGTGTTCAGGACCACCGATGAGCGCTGTGCCACGAGCGCTTCTACAGGCCCGCCGCACCAGCCTTTCTCTCCTTGGGCTGGATGACGGCGGGTCTGTTACGTCTACCCCACCAAATAGGCGCGCAGGGCGCGGGCCAGCAGATCCGGGTCCTCGGCGCCGCAGAGTTCGCGCGCCGAGTGCATGGACAGCAACCCCAGGCCGACATCCACCGTCGTCAGCCCCAGCCGGGTGGCGGTGATGGGCCCGATGGTTGAGCCACAGGGGACGGTGTTGTTGGACACGAAGACCTGCGACGGCACGCCCGCCGTCCGGCAGGCCTGAAGCCAGATGGCCTCCCCCATGGCGTCGGTGGCGTAGCGCTGGTTGCTGTTGACCTTCAGGATGGGCCCACCGTTCGGCACCAGTTGGGCGCGCGGGTCGTGGTGGCTGGGATAGTTGGGGTGCACCAGATGCCCGGCGTCGGCCGATACGCAGGATCCACGGGCGAACAGCGCCTTGCGGGCGTCCAGGTCGAGCCCCGCGACGGCGGCGACCCGCTCCAGCACATCGGCCAGGAACGGCCCCGCGGCTCCGGTGGCTGTCTCAGAACCGACCTCCTCGTGGTCGAAGGCGGCGAAGACCACCAGATCATCCGTGCTGGACATATCCTCGAACGCGACCAGCCCGGCATGGGTGCTCGACAGGTTGTCGAGCCGACCGGACGCGAAGAACTCGCCCCGCAACCCAAACCGCGCAGGCCGCTGGGAATCATAGGTGAGCAGGTCATGCCCGAGGATGTCCTCGGTGGCGACCCCGGCCTGTTCCGCGAGTGTCGTCAGCAGTCCGGCCTCAGCGTCGAGAGTGAACACGGGCTGCGTGTGGGCCTGGCGGTCCAGCTTTAGGCCGTCATTGGCCCCGCGGTCTAAGTGGATGGCCAGCTGCGGCACCCGGGCCACGGCATCGAGCCGGACGAGCCGCTGAACGCCGTCGCGTGTGACGATGCGCCCCGCAATGCCCAGTTCCCGGTCGAGCCACGAGTTGAGCAGCGGGCCGCCGTAGACCTCGACGGCAATCTGGCCCCAGCCACGAGAGGTGAAGTCTGCCTCGGGCTTAACTTTGAGCGCCGGGGAGTCGGTATGAGCACCGACGACCCGAAGCCCCGTGCCTGCGCCGATGTGCTCCGGCTGTCGCCAAGCGATCACGGCCCCGCCTCGCACCACGTAGAAGCGACCCGATCCACTCGGAAACGAACCCTTCTCATCGACTGCCGTGAAACCAGCCGACGCCAGCCGCCGCGCGACGGTGTCCGCCGCATGGAAGCTCGTCGGGGAAGCCGTCACGAAGGCAGCCAGGTCATCCAGGTGGGCAGCTGAGTTCTCGAACACATCTCCATTCAACACCTAGGCACCGACATTTCTCACCTCTAAGCGAGGGGACGGCGCCACTCACGGCCCACGCTCAGCGCCACGCTGCCGGGTCCCGCGGGCCGCGCGGACCCAAGGATCGCGATGTCCGCCGAGCTCGGGCTGCAAAAAATGTCAGTGTCCTCTGCCACCCTGTAGCCATGGACGGAAACTCGCTGATCGTGGCCTTGATCGCGCTGCTGCTAGGCGTCATCATCGGATATCTGCTGGCGCGGGTCGGCACCGCCAAGACGATGGCTCGCGCTCAAGCCGAACGTGATTTCGCCCTACGGCAGGCGGACGCCGTCACGGCGGACCGCGAAAGCCTGGCACACCAGTTCCGGGCGCTTTCGGCCGACACCCTGGACCAGCAAACCCGCCAGGCGGATCGCGCCGCCGAGATCCGCCTGGCCCCTATCCACGACGCCCTGCGTCAGCTCCAGCAGCGCCTCGGCGAGGTTGAACAGCAGCGGGCCGTGCTGTCAGCGGAATTGAAGCAACAGGTGGAAGGGGTACGTTCCTCCGGGGAGGCCGTCCGCAAGGAAGCACACGCGCTGGCCACGGCGCTGCGCCAACCGCAGGTACGGGGCACCTGGGGGGAGGCCAGCCTCCGCCGCATCGTTGAAATCTCCGGCATGGTGGAACGCTGCCATTTCGACACCCAGACCACATACACCACCCCCGAGGGGGAGCGTCGGCGGCCCGACCTGCGGGTCTCCCTCGCCGACGGTCGGGCGGTGTTCGTGGACTCGAAGGTGCCCCTCGAAGCAGTGCTGGCGGCCTATCAGGCCGACAGCGATGCGGAACGAGACGAACAGCTGAAGCGCTTCGCTCGCCACGTGCGAACCCACATCGACCAGCTGTCCGCCAAGGAGTACTGGGCTCTGGACGCCGGCAGCCCAGAGTTCGTGGTGCTGTTCCTGGGCAGCGACGAGTTTTACCGGCTGGCACTCGAACAGGAACCCGGCCTCCACGAGTACGCGGCCCAGCGTCACATCACGCTGGCCGGGCCGGGGCTCCTGATCCCCCTGTTACAGACCATCTCCCACAGCTGGCGGCAGGCACGGCTGGCGCAGTCGGCGGCGGAGGTGGTCAAGCTGGGCCGCGAACTCCACGAGCGCCTGAAGAAGCTGGGGCAGCACTTCACCCAGCTGGGCTCGGCCCTCAACACCACCGTCAAGCACTACAACTCCGCCGTCGGCACCCTGGAGAGCCGGGTGCTGGTCTCCGCGCGACGGTTCCAGGCCCTGGACATCACCACCGCCGATATCCCCACCCCTACCCTAGTCGAGACCAGCCCCCGCACCCCCGTGGCGCCGGAACTCATCGGCGACAGCACGCCCGCAGACGACGAGGCGCCCACAGCGCTGGAGGCAGCCATGGAGCAACGGGCGCACCCGGGGTGACGTCAGCACCGACCGGCCCGCCACCCCGGGGTCCCCACGGCCGGGTACCGCTGCGTCATGGGCGCGTCACGAGGTGCGGAGTCGTGCACGGCCCAGCACAATGGGGTCCATGACAGCTCTCACCGACCTGGCCTCCCTCATTCCCGATGCCCGCGAACGGCTCGCCAACACCGTCCGGGAGACCCCGGTGGAACTGAACCAGCGGCTAACGGAGGCCACAGGCTGCCAGGTCTGGCTGAAACGTGAAGATCTGCAACCTGTCCGCTCCTACAAGCTGCGCGGCGCCTACAACCTGATCTCCCAGCTGGCGCCCGAAGACCAGCAGGCCGGGGTTGTCTGCGCTTCCGCCGGGAATCATGGCCAAGGCGTCGCCTACAGCGCGGCCGCGCTCGGCGCCACCGCCGTCGTCTACGTCCCC
>JAUNKK010000172.1 GCA_030532825.1 Propionibacteriaceae bacterium | reverse complement strand
GATGGTGGGCCATGTTCCGGATGCGGTACATCACGGGGTCGCGCAACTGCATGTTCTCGTGCGCCATGTCGATCTTGGCGCGCAGCACGCGCGACCCATCGGGAAACTCGCCGGCGCGCATCCGGGCGAACAGGTCCAAGTTCTCCGCCACGGAGCGGTCCCGGAAGGGGGAGTTCACGCCAGGGGTGCCGAAAGTGCCGCGACGGGCGGAAATCGTCTCCCCGTCCTGGTCGTCGACATAGGCCAGACCCTTTTCGATGAGGTGAATGGCCCAGTCGTAGAGGGCCTCGAAATAGTCGGAGGCGTGGCGCACATCGGCTGGTTCGTAGCCGAGCCACTCAATGTCCTCGACGATGGATGCGACGAAACCCTCTTCTTCCGTCTCCGGGTTAGTGTCGTCTAGGCGCAGCATGCACCGGCCCCCGAAGTCCTCGGCTGTGCCGAAGTCGACGACGATGGCCTTCGCATGGCCGACATGCAGGAACCCGTTGGGTTCTGGTGGGAACCGAGTCTGCACCTTACCGCCGTATGTGCCGGCCTCGTTGTCGCGGCGGATCGCCTCGGTGATGAAGTTGTTCGGGATGACCGGTTCGCTCATGAGGCCGAAGTTATCATCTCCCGCCCAGAAGCCAGGTCACCAGCCAGATCACGAAGCCGATGCTCAGGACGGTTAGGGCGATGAGGCTGCCCACGATCAGCGTGATGGCGACAATCCAGTACCTTATCGTCGCCTTACGGACCTGTTCGCGGTCTGCGAGAACGCGCTCCAGCAACTTGAGGTTCTTCGTATTCGACCGCCACATGAAGTCAAATACGTTCCCGATGATCGGTACCGACCCGAACAGCCAGTCAATGCCGTAATTGAAGACCATGCGCAAAAGGATGGGAAGCGGAGTTCTCAGCCGGACGGCGTCGAACATGATGGTGGACCCTAATACCGCCGGAACGATGCTGCCGACGAAGGGAATCAGCGACATCAGCGGATCAAGACCGAACCGGAACTTGGTTCCGGGCACCAGGAACGCCTCATCAAGCCACCAGCTCAGTTGCCGGCTGACCAACGACGGTGTCTCGCCGTCCGCGGCGGGGCTGAACTGGTTGGGGCGGGGGAAATCGGCTGGGTTCGTCACGTGGTCAGCTTGCCATGAACCGGAGTGCGGGATCGGCGCGGGGTTTCTCGCGGCACAATTCTGTTACTTCTCGGCACCCTCTAAGCTTGAGCCACTATGAACTCACTGCTTCCTGCCCGGACCCGTGTCGCCCCGTCGCCGACGGGCGATCCGCACGTCGGCACCGCTTTTATGGCGCTGTTTGACAAGGCCTGGGCCGCCCACACCGGCGGCTCCTTTGTGCTGCGCATTGAAGACACCGACCAGAACCGATTGGTTGAGGGCAGCGAACAGCAGATCTACGATTCGCTGGAGTGGCTCGGGCTCGGCCCCGACGAGAGCCCCCTCAAAGGCGGGGCCTTCGGGCCCTATCGGCAGTCCGAGCGCCTTGAGACCTACCGACCCTTCGTCGAGCAGCTCATCGCGGACGGTCACGCCTACTACTGCTGGTGTTCGTCGGAGCGGCTAGCGGAACTGCGCAAGCAGCAAGAGCAGGCGAAATCGTCGAAGACGGGGTACGACCGGCTGTGCCTGGGAAAGACTCGCGATGAGCGTGCCCAGTTGCCCGGCTTTACCGACACCCCCGTTGTCCGCATGCTGGTGCCCGATGATGCGCCGCTGACGTTCACCGACATCATTCGGGGCGAGGTGAAGGCTCCCTTCCCCGACGATCAGGTGATCCTCAAAGCCGACGGTTTCCCGACCTACCACCTGGCGGTCGTCGTGGACGACCATTTGATGGGCATCACGACGGTGGTGCGGGGTGAAGAGTGGATCTCGTCGACCCCAAAGCATCTGCTGCTGTACCGCTGGCTGGGCTTCCCAGAGCCGCAGTACGCGCATATGCCGCTGCTGCGCAACACGGATAAGTCGAAGATCGCGAAGCGGCGAAACCCCGCGGCTCGGCTGACGTGGTTCCGGGAGCAGGGCTATCTGCCAGAGGCAGTGCGGAACTTCCTTCAGCTGCTGGGTTACCCTCCGGCAAGCGATGATTCCGAGGTGGCGAGCTTCGAGGAGTTCGTGGCGCACTTCTCGTGGAGCAAGGTCAACACCACCGGCCCCATCTTCGATATCAAGAAGCTGGATTGGCTGAACGGCCACTACATCCGCTCCCTGCGCTCCGAGGAACTGACGGATCGCATCGTCGCGTTCCATACTGAGCGTGGCGACTGGGATGCGTCGCTGGACCTTGAGGTACTGCGTCAGGCGGTGCCGCTAGTCAGCGAGCGCATGGTGCTGTTGGGTGACGCCCTGCCGAAGCTGCGTTTCCTGTTCGTTGACGCCGTCGAGATCCCCGAGGACGCTCGCGCATCGCTGCCGGGGAACGCTGCGGAGGTGCTGGACACCTCCCTCGCGGTGCTGGAGACGGTGCCATTCGACGCCCCGTCGATCCAGGCGGGGCTGCGCGCCAAGCTGGTGGATGAGCTCGGCATCAAGCCGAAGTTTGCCTTCGGGCCGTTGCGCGTTGGGCTCACAGGGGCAAAAGTGTCGCCGCCGTTGTTTGAATCCATGGAGATCCTGGGGCGTGACGCCACCCTCGCCCGACTCCGGGCGCTGCGGGCAACCCTCTAGCCGTTTGCGAAAGCTCGCCGTCCGTGGCCGATGCGTGGCTGTCGAGGAGTCGCGTTCGAGCCGGTCGGCTGTGACCAGCCGTGCCTGGCGAGGTCCCAAAGCCGCGCTGACTCTATCCCGGGGACACGGCCAGGATACGCAAACGCGCCGAGGCCAGTGGAGCAGCGGGCAAGCCATCGACTCCGCAGCACCCCATCGCCTGCCGCCACTTGCCCCGTCGCCCCTGTGTGCACGAAACGCCGTTGGGTGCGGCGTTGGTGGTTGTGGGGGAGGTGGTTGTGACGGTTTACGGCGTTTCGTGCTGGCTGGTGGCGGTCGGGCGAGGGCGGCGATGCAGGGACGCGAACTCGAAGGTGTGCAGGAACGCCTGCGCCCGCTCTGTTTCCGGGGCGGCGAAGAACTGCTCTGGCTGGGCGACCTCCACGATTCGGCCTGCGTCCATGAACACCACCTTGTCGGCTATTGCTCGCGCGAAAGGCATCTCATAGGTGACGATGAGCATGGTCATTCCGTCGGCCGCCAGCTCTAGGACTATGTCGAGGACCTCCCGGACGATCTCCGGGTCCAGCGACGCCGTGATCTCGTCCAGCAGGAGCATTTCGGGGTGCAGCATCAGCGCCCGCACGATCGCCACGCGCTGCTTCTGCCCGCCCGACAACTCACGCGGCAAGGCATCGGCTTTGGCGCCGAGCCCCACCCATTCCAGCAACGCCAGTGTCTCCGTCCGGGCCTGCTCGGGACCTCGGTTTTGCACTAGCCGTGGGCCAAGCAGCAGGTTGCCCATG
>JAUNKK010000171.1 GCA_030532825.1 Propionibacteriaceae bacterium | reverse complement strand
ACGCCTTCTCCACGAACACCAACATCACCTCGCCGCGTTGGAGCTGGTGGCCGGACCAGTTATCACTGGCAAACCTGGATTCGCTGCTGGCGAACGACAGCATCGGCGTGGGACGGGGGTTGGTGAACTCCGCGATCATGGCCACCTTGCAGACGGTGGGTACGGTGGTGATTTCGCTGATGGCCGGCTACGGGCTGGCACGGTTCAACCATCGCTTATCCAAGGTCCTGTTGGGGTTGACGGTCTTCACGCTGATGGTGCCCGCCGCCACGGTTTTCGTGCCGATGTTCATCATCACGTCCCAATTCGGATGGATCGACTCGTTTCGTGGGCTGGTGATTCCCGGAATGTTCTCTGCCTTCGCCACGTACCTGTTCCGGCAGGCTTTCCTGGATTTCCCCACCGAACTGGAGGATGCCGCTTTCGTGGATGGCTGTAACCCGTTCACAGCCTTCTGGCGCATCGTGGTTCCCAGCTCAACGGGCACCATCGCGGCCGTCGGCACCATCGTGCTCATTGGCTCGTGGAACGCGTTCCTATGGCCGTCGCTGGTGGGACGCGAAGCCACCCGCACCGTGCAGGTTGCCCTCAGCCAGTTCATGACCAGCCAAGGGGTGCGCTACCCCGAATTGTTCATGGGCTCTCTCATCGCGATCCTGC
Source organism: Propionibacteriaceae bacterium (assembly GCA_030532825.1). Classification (GTDB taxonomy): domain Bacteria; phylum Actinomycetota; class Actinomycetes; order Propionibacteriales; family Propionibacteriaceae; genus Arachnia. The sequence goes on along the minus strand of JAUNKK010000171.1, from coordinate 2,818 downwards.
CGATGTTGGTGGTGTTCTTGTTCCTGCAGCGTTACCTGGTGCAGGGCCTCACGACGTCTGGGCTGCGCTGAGCCGGGCGGCGAGGGTGAACGGACGCGGGCAGCCGCTCGGGGCGATCGGTGAGCCGATACTCGCCGCGCTCATCCACGGTCATGATCCCGGGCAGCGCCTCCCAAGGGATGTTGTCGTGCTCGGCGAGCAGTTCGAGCGTAAGGCCAGCGTCGAGCACCGCCATCACGATCTCGGACAGCGCATGGTTCCACCCCACCGATTCGGGTGAGGCCACGCGTTCAGCGCCCGTATAGGACATCTCGTCGCGCCACACGATGGGCTCGGGGCGCTCCCAGTAGGGCAGTTCCAGAGCGGGAGTGGCTGCCCCTGGGCCAGTGATCCACGGCTGCTGGTCCCGGTCTGGGTGGTGGGCGCCCACCTGCTGGGCAATGAGGCCAGCCAGCACGGGATGGGCGTCTCGGACGAACAAGCGCCCCCCGGGACGCAGCAACGCCCGCACGGTCTGGGACCAGCGGCGGATGTCCGGCAGCCAGCACAGCGCGCCAATGCCCGTGTAGACCAAGTCGAAGCCATGTTCTTGCCCCTGGCGGCGTTGCGTTTCGGCCAGCACCTCCGGGGCAGAGTAGACGTCCCCGACGATGTAGGTAACTGCAACGTCAGCGCTGTCCGCGATGCGGCCGGCGTGTTCGATGGAGCGCGGCCACAGGTCCAGACCTGTCATCCGGGCGCCAAGCCGCGCCAGCGAAATAGTGTCCGTACCAATGTGACACTGCGGATGAAGACCGTCGAGCCCACTCACGTCGCCCAGGCGGGGCTAGTCGAAGGCCACCACGTTGGAGATCCAGTCGGATGCGACGATGCGTTCCACGGCGTAGCCACCCAGCCCGACGTGAACATCCGCGCGAGCATCCCAGTTGGCCCGGTTGACCGAGAGGTAGTCCACGGCGCTTCGCCTTCCTACTTCTTTCCGTCCTTCTTGGTCTCACCCGTTGACAATGCGGCGACGAAGGCCTCCTGGGGGACCTCGACGCGGCCCACCATCTTCATGCGTTTCTTGCCCTCCTTCTGCTTCTCCAGCAGTTTCCGCTTGCGGGAAATGTCGCCGCCGTAGCATTTGGCGAGGACATCTTTGCGCATGGCACGGATTGTCTCGCGGGCGATCACCCTGGAGCCGATAGCAGCCTGGATCGGCACTTCGAACTGCTGGCGGGGAATGAGTTCCTTCAGCTTGCCGGCCATCGTCAGCCCGTAGGAATAGGCCTTGTCCTTGTGCACGATCGCCGAGAATGCATCGACGGGGTCGCCGTGCAGCAGGATGTCCACTTTGACTAGATCCGCAGCCTGCTCACCGTCGGGCTCATAGTCAAGGGAGGCGTAGCCCTTGGTGCGGGACTTGAGCGCGTCGAAGAAATCGAACACGATCTCCGCGAGCGGCAGGGTGTAGCGGATCTCGACGCGGTCTTCGCTGAGGTAGTCCAGTCCCTGCTGGATACCGCGCCGGGTTTGGCACAGTTCCAAGATGGTGCCGATGTACTCGCTGGGCGCCAGGATGGTGCCACGTACCACTGGCTCGTAGACATCAGCAATCTTGCCGGTCGGGTATTCCGAGGGGTTGGTGACTGTGTGCTCCGAGCCATCCTCTAGCACGACGCGGTACACCACGTTGGGGGCGGTGGAGATCAGGTCCAGGTTGAATTCACGTTCCAGGCGTTCCCGCACGATCTCCATGTGCAGTAGCCCGAGGAAACCCACGCGAAACCCGAAGCCGAGCGCGCCGGAGGTCTCGGGTTCGTAGGTCAGCGCGGCGTCATTGAGCTGGAGCTTCTCCAGTGCCTCGCGCAGTTCGTTGAAGTCATCGCCGTCAATTGGGTACAACCCGGCGTAAACCATGGGGTTGGGATGCCGGTAGCCGCCCAGATCCTGGGTGGCGGGGCGGGCGGCTCCCGTGATGGTGTCGCCTACGCGGGACTGGCGCACGTCTTTCACGCCGGTGATGAGGTACCCGACTTCTCCGACGCCTAGGGCGCTCGACTTTGTGGGCTCCGGGGAGATCACGCCCACTTCCAGCAAGTCGTGTTCCGCCTTGGTCGACATCATGAGGATGCGTTCGCGATGGGACAGCTCGCCGTCGACCACCCGAACGTAGGTGACCACGCCACGGTAGGTGTCATAGACGGAGTCGAAGATCAGAGCGCGGGCGGGGGCGGCGGGGTCCCCGACTGGGGCTGGGATCTGGGCGACGATCTGGTCCAACAGTTCGCCCACGCCCACCCCTGTCTTCGCGGAAACCTGCATCACATCGGAGGGATCGCAGCCGATGATCCCCGCCAGTTCGGCGGCGTACTTCTCGGGGTTGGCGCTGGGCAGGTCGATCTTGTTGAGCACCGGGATGATGTGCAGGTCGGCTTCCAGGGCTAGGTACAGGTTGGCTAGGGTTTGCGCCTCGATCCCTTGCGCGGCGTCGACGAGCAGGATCGCGCCCTCGCAAGCAGCTAGGGAGCGGGAAACCTCATAAGTAAAGTCGACGTGGCCGGGGGTGTCGATCATGTTGAGGATGTACTCGGTGCCGTCCACCGCCCAGGGCATCCGCACCGCCTGGGACTTGATGGTGATCCCGCGCTCGCGCTCAATGTCCATGCGATCTAGGTACTGGGCACGCATGGTGCGTTCGTCCACCACCTTGGTCAGTTGCAGCATCCGGTCAGCAAGCGTCGACTTGCCGTGATCAATGTGCGCGATGATGCAGAAATTGCGGATGATCGCCGGGTCGGTCTTACCGGGTGAGGGCATTCATCTTCCTTGGGGC
>JAUNKK010000002.1 GCA_030532825.1 Propionibacteriaceae bacterium | reverse complement strand
ACACCCCCCATTTTGGGGGGGGGCGCGGGGGGGGGGGGGGGCCTGGGCCCCCCCCGCAGCGGGGGTGGGAGAGGACGTCACATGGAGATTCCGAGGGAGCTGAGATAGCTCATCGGGTTGGTGGCCGAGTAAACATCGCCGGGCGTGACACCTGACGGGTAGTACTCGAAGTGCAGGTGGGAGCCGGAGCTACGTCCCGTGCTGCCGACTTCACCGATCTTTTGGCCGGCCGATACCTGGTCGCCGACCTGAACATCGGTGCTGTCCAAGTGGGCGTACAACGTTGCGGAGCCATCGGCTGCGCGGATCGCAACGTAGTTTCCAGCCCAAGAGCCGACATTGCCGCTCACCACAGTGCCCGAGACCACGGCATAGACCGGAGTACCGGTGGCAGCCGAGAAGTCTTGTCCTGTGTGATAGCGGGCCCAGCTGCCTGTCGCCCCGAAGGGGGCGCTAAGGCGGTAGGTGCCTGATCCCAGGGGCGCGGCAGTACCGTCGCTGACGGAGGCAGAACTGGTGATGGAGGTCGAACTAGCTGAGGTGTTCTCGGCAGAGCTGCGTGAAGAGGTATCAGCAGAACTCGAAGAGCTAGCAGAACGGTTGGCAGAGCTGCCAGACGAGTGTGAATAGTTGTAGGTGTTGCTGGAACTCGTGTTGGCCCGTCGGGGCCTGGTCTCCTGGGTCCCCTCACGTTCTGAGGAGGCTTTTGCGCGTCGCGGGCGTTCGCCGTTTTGGGACGACCCGCCATCGGGACCCTGCCGCTTGCAGTGGCCGGTGTCGCGGTGGGAATCGCTGCGGGTTGTGGCGGCCTCTTGGGAGGACTGATGCTCAGCCGCAGCCGCTGGCGCGGTGGTCAATCCAATGGTTCCGATGCTGCCCGCTAAAACCAGGGCGGCCAGCGGCCGACGCCAAGGGGCAGGCGGCGTGGGGAGTGCCCGGCGCGGGAGGGCTCCTGGGCCGAAGGCATCGCAGCCACGACGGGGCTGGGTGGGCTTCAAGAATCCCATGGTTAGTCCTTTCGTTCGGAAGTGTTTCCAATCCTGAGGGTTTCTTAGTTTTATCTCAAGTTATTTTCAGGATTTCACAGGTCCTCACAGGAAACATTCGGGGCGATTGGCGCTGACTAGGTGTTTTGTCTAATTGGTCCACAGGTCACGCACAAGTTCTTCGGGGTAGCGGCTCGCGACGAGGGCGTGTATTCTCTGAATATCGAATTGGTGTTCGAATTAAAGCGGGAGGTAGCTGTGCGTCGCTATCACGAGCCGATTCAGGTGAAGGTCGGACAGGGGCCCATGCAGTTCATCTGGCGTGGCAGGCTGCTGGTGGTCCGCGAGATCCAGGGGCAATGGAGCCGCTCCCTCCCGTGGTGGGATCAGTCGGAATTCTCAGGGGATCTCCTCGCGGAAGAGGAAGTGTGGCGGGTGGAGGCGGGCACTGGCTCCCAGCGCGGGATCTATGAGTTGGCCCACCAAACTGGGACAGCGAACTGGGTCTTGGCGGCGGTGTGTGACTGATGAGTTCCTTTGCACACCTGCGGGTGGCCTCCGGGTACTCCTTTCAGTACGGAGCCTCGCGCCCCGGAGAACTGGTGAAACGGGCGGGCGAACTTGGGATGGATACGCTTGCCATCACGGACCGCGGCGGCCTCTATGGTGCTGTGCGATTTGTTAAGCACTGCCGGGAGGCCGGAATCTGGCCCGTCATCGGGGTAGACCTAGCGCTTGGGCAGCCCGGGGATACGGCCAAAAGACCGGCCCCAGTCCGAGGTGGCTCGAGTAAGGACTTGCGAAGGCCCCGGCTCGTGGTGCTGGCGGCCCCGGGAGATGGTTGGTCAGCGCTATGCCGGTTGACTACTGCGGCCCATGTTGGTCGAGAAGAAGCGAATGTGACGGCGGAAACCCTCGCCGCTCATGTGGCAGGCCGGGACGCCGCCGTGCTGCTTGGGGCGGATTCCGATGTGGGGCTCTTGCTGGCCGCCGACAGCTACGATGCGGCGCGGCGCAGTGCCCTTGAGTGGCGAGAGGCGGTCGGTGATGGGCTGGTGCTGGCAGCTACCAACCACCGGATCGGTGGCCGCGGGGTTGCCTCCGCGTCCCAGGCGGCGGGTCTGATGAAGCTGGCCGTTGACCTCGAACTGCCGTGCGTCATCACGAATATGGTGCGCATGGCTTACCGTCACCAGGCTCCAACGCTTGATGTGCTGGATGCGGCTCGGCGACTCGTGCCACTGAATGCCCGCAACCTGGATCGCCGCAATGCGGAAGGCTATCTCAAGGACGGCGAGGCCATGGCCTACGCTGCGGAGGAGGCAGCGCGGCTGGCCGGCGTCGCCGTCGCCGGGGTGCTGACGGCTACCCGGGACTTGGCCGAACGCACCCGACTGCATCCGGTGCGAGACATCGGGCTTGGGGATACCCGGCTACCGGAGTTCGAAGTACTCGGCGTCTCGGGCCACGAAGCCCTACGAGCGTTGCGGCAGCGTTGTGAGGCTGGGGCGGCGGCCAGGTACGGGAACGTCTCGGAGCGGGTATCCCAGCGCCTTGATGAGGAACTTGAGACCGTCAAAACGCTCGGCTTCGAATCCTACTTCCTGACGGTAGCTGAGATCGTTGCCCTAATCCGCGATAGAGGCATCCGGTGCACCGCCCGAGGTTCTGGGGTCGGCAGTCTGGTGAACTATGTGCTTGGGATCTCCGGGGTAGATCCGGTGGCTCATAACCTGATCATGGCCCGCTTCCTCTCGCCTGAACGGCGGGCGTTGCCTGATATTGATCTGGATGTTGAGTCAGCCCGTCGAGCCGAGGTTTATGACCTGATACTGGAGACTTTCGGCAGCTCTCGGGTCGGATGCGTCGCCATGCTGGAGACCTATCGGGTAAGGCATGCAGTCCGGGCCGTTGGCGCCGCTTTGAGCTTGCCGCCAACAGAAATCGACGCCATGGCGAAAGCCTTCCCTCATATCCGTGCCCGGGATGCCCGGGCTGCGCTCCGCGATCTGCCGGAGTTGCGTGCTGCTGGGCTAGGGGAGAAGCGACTGGATGGGTTGTTTCGGCTGGTGGAGTCACTGGATGGGCTGCCCCGCCACGTCGCGCTGCATCCCAGCGGGGTGCTGCTCAGCGACTCAACGTTGAGAGACCATACCCCCGTAGAGCCCAGCGCCATCGGCTATCCCATGAGCCAGTTCGATAAGGAGGATGTGGAGGATCTAGGCTTCCTGAAGCTTGATGTGCTCGGCATCCGGATGCAGTCCGCCATAGCTCACGCGCTGACCGAGATCGAACGTACGGAGGGGAGCGCCCCGGACATCGACGAACTAGACCCTTATGATGATGCCGGGGTCTACGACATGATCGGCAGGCGGCAGACCCTCGGCTGCTTTCAGATCGAGTCCCCAGGTCAACGCGAGCTGGTCGGCAAGTTCGGGCCAAGCAGCTTTGCCGACCTGATCATTGATATTTCCTTGTACCGCCCCGGGCCTGTCAAGACCGACATGATCACCCCTTTCCTGGAGGTCCGGCAAGGATGGTGTGAGCCTCAGTATCTGCATGAACGATTCATGCCCATATTGGAGGAGACCAGCGGTGTGGTGGTTTTTCATGAGCAGATCATTCAGCTGATCGCGTTCGCAACGGGATGTTCCTTAGGGCAGGGGGACGAGGTGCGCCGCGTTCTCGGGGACCCTGCGGGGCAGGCGCAGCTAAAGCCGTGGCTGATCTCGAAGGCTCTAGAGAGCGGGCTCAGCCGTCCCGTGGTGGAAGAGCTGTGGGAGATCTTGGTGGGTTTCGCTTCTTTCGGTTTCTGCAAGGCCCACGCCGCCTCCTTCGCCCTGCCCACCTATCAATCGTCCTGGCTCAAGCATCACCACCCCGCAGCCTTCCTAGCGGGCGTGCTGACCCATGATCCAGGGATGTACCCGAAACGGCTGCTGCTGGAGGAGGCGCGGCGCCTGGACATCGCTGTCCTCGGGATGGACATCAACGTCAGTGACACGACTTACCGGGTGGAGCGAGTGGCTGGGGCGCCTAGCGGATGGGGCATCCGGCTGTCTTTGGCCGATGTGAAAGGGATTTCGGAGGCTGAGTTGGCGAGTATCGTCGCGGCCCGCCCTTTCCGGGACCTGACGGACTTCTTCCACCGCGCCGCGGTAACCCACCCGGTCGCCGAGCATCTAGTACTGACGGGGGCTTTCGATGCCTTGTATGACATCTGCCCGGGGGATCAGGTGCGTCGTCGCCCCCAAGTGACCAGACGGGACCTGCTGCTCCGGCTGGGCGACCTGCATCGTCTTGGTGGCGCTGAAACATGTGTCGGCGCGCAGCAAGCCTTCGGTTTTGCAGAAGAAGAGGAGATCATCCCTAGCGGGTTGCCGGAGTTCACTTCCCAAGAGCGGCTGCAAGCCGAGTTGGAGATCTTAGGCCTAGACGCCTCAGAGCACATCATGGAGCGCTACTTGCCGATGCTGGCGGCCCTTGGGGTTGTACCGGCGCAGAAACTATTGGTGCAGCGGAACCGGAGCGAAGTGCTGGTCGCCGGGGTGAAGGTGGCCACCCAGACTCCTCCCGTGCGCTCGGGACGGAGGGTGATCTTCCTGACCGTGGATGACTCAACGGGGCCCGTGGACGCCACCTTCTTCGAGGATGTGCAGGGGCCGTATGCGGCCACGGTGTTCGACAGCTGGCTGCTGCTGGTGCGAGGAACGATTCAGCGTGCTGGGCTCCGCGGAGTCTCCGTCCGGGCGACCGGTGCCTGGGATCTGGCCAGGCTGTTTGAGCTGTGGGAGCAGACTAGGCAGGCCGACGGCCATGAGGCGGCGCGCCAGGCTGTGCTGGGGATACTGGCGGAGGTGCCCGAGGGCTACTCGCTGGTGCGGGAGTACACGTTGCCGACAGAGTTGCTGCCGCCTGACGGGGACGAACCACCTCCGGATCCGCAGCAGCCCCGGCGAAGCGGTGGCATGGGCCGTCGCCGGACACCGGCTCACGCTTCCCGAGCTGAGGTTTCGCCTTATTCGGACGTGAAACCGGCTGGGATCGGTGCGGCTGAGGCTCCGCGAAAGCTCTGGCATTCCAGCCTGGGAAGCTCGGGAAGGTAGCAGAGCATGCCGGTGATTGCGCACGTGGATATGGATGCGTTCTATGCCTCGGTTGAGATGGTCAGGCGCCCCGCGCTCAGGCACGTGCCGATGTTCGTCGGGGGAAGCGAGCGGGGCGTGGTGCTGTCGGCCAACTATCTGGCGCGGACTTTCGGGATTGAAGGCGGGATGCCGTCGGCGCGGGCTAGGCGGCTTTGCCCGCAGGTGGTGGCGGTACGCCCTGACTTCGAGCGCTACCAGGAGGTCTCGGAGTCGATCTTGGCGGTGTTTGAGACCTTTAGCGACACGATTGAGGCAGCAAGCATTGATGAGGCCTTTATCGACTTGACGGGTTCGCTGTTGCGGTTGGGGTCGCCAGAGAACATTGGCGAGCAACTCCGGGAACGCGTGGCAGATGAGCAACGCATTGGGTGTTCGGTTGGCATCGGTCCCAACAAGTTCATCGCGAAGCTGGCGTCTAAGGCGGCGAAACCTGATGGGCTTCGGGTGGTACGCACCAAGAACGTGGTGGATTTCCTGCACCCGCTACCCGTCGAAGCAATCTGGGGAGTGGGGAAGGCGACCGCCGCCCGACTGCGTCGGCTTGGACTGACGACGGTGGGGGAGCTTTCACGGGTTGAGCCTGCGGTGTTGCGGCGGGTGCTGGGGGAGCAGCAAGGTCGGCTGCTGGCCGACCTTGCTTGGGGAAGAGATCGGCGTTCGATGCTGGCGCGGGCCCCGCGCGAGCATAGTGTCGGCTGTCAGACAACCTTTGGGCGCGATACCGATGCCCCCTCCGTCGTCGAGACAGAGATCCTGCGAATGGCTGAGCGCGTTGCGTCACGGGCGAGGGCACAACGAATGGTTGGGCGAGGCGTGACGTTGACGGTCAGGTTTGCCGACTTTTCCGCCGTGAACCGCACGGGCACCCTCTATGCTCCAACGGATTTGACGGGGGAAATCTACACGGAGGCGCTCCGCCTGTTTCGCCGCCTGCGTCTGCAACGTGCCCGTGTGCGTCTAGTGGGGGTGAGGCTAGAGAAACTCACCAGGAAATCGGAGACCTATGAGCAGCCGACCTTGGACGAGCCAGAGCATGGCTGGGCGGAGGCCGAGGCGGCAGTGGATGCGGCAGTACTGCGGTTTGGTCCAAAGGCCCTCCGGCGCGCGGCCTTGACGGTTCCCCGAGGCTGAGAGACAGCGCACTCGCTGCCGTTAGGAAGCCAGCACCTGCTAAGGCAAGCCAAACCAAACTGGAACGAAAAGTTTTTTGGGATTAATCCAAAGAATGATTAGATAGATTTTGTGAACATCGACGGACATGCGACGCGCCTAAGGTCGGCCGGACTGCGGGTCACTGCGCCACGGCTGGCCGTGTTGGAGGCCATCGCGAGCACGCCACATTCCACGGCTGAGGATGTGGCTGGTGCTGTCCGGGAGCGCCTCGGAACGGTCTCAAAGCAGGCCATCTATGACGTGCTCCATGCGCTGACTGCTGCGGAGATTCTCCGCCGGGTTGCCGTCGATGTGAAGGGGGCTCAGTACGAACTCGCTGTGGGGGATAACCATCACCACTTCGTCTGCCGCCAGTGTGGCAGGCTGGAGGACGTGCCGTGCCCTGTGGGAACACCACCATGTCTGGAGCCCGCGGATCATCACGGCTATCTGCTTGAGGAAGCCGAGGTCATCTACCGCGGGCTCTGCCCCGAATGCCGTCGAGCCGATTAACTCGGCGCCCTGCTTAGAAGGACACGAAATGACACAGTTCGATCCGACCGTCCCCTCAACCACCGAGACCGGCGAACCCCGTCAATCTGATGCCCACTCGCTGAGCCTCGGAGCTAACGGGCCTTTGCTCCTGCACGATGTCGCGCTGGTCCAGAAGCTTGCCCGATTCGACCGGGAGCGTGTCCCGGAGCGCAGCCCCCACGCCAAGGGCTCTGGGGCGTTTGGCGAGTTCGTCGTGACTGGTGATGTTTCCCAGTACACGAAAGCCAAGTTCCTGCAGCCGGGGGCCAAGACCCGGATGCTGGCGCGCTTCTCTACGGTCGCCGGTGAGCTCGGCTCCCCCGACACCTGGCGTGACGTTCGTGGGTTCGCTCTGAAGTTCTACACCGAAGAGGGTAATTTCGACATGGTCGGCAACAACACGCCGATCTTCTTCCTGCGCGATCCCATGAAGTTTCCCGACTTCATCCACTCGCAGAAACGGCTGCCTGATTCCGGGCTGCGCTCCACCAACATGCAGTGGGATTTCTGGACTTTGAGCCCAGAGACGGCTCACCAGGTGGCCTATCTCATGGGCGATCGCGGTCTTCCCAAGAGTTGGCGGCATATGAACGGCTACTCCTCGCACACCTATATGTGGGTGAACGCTGCGGGTGAAAAGTTCTGGGTGAAGTATCACTTCCTCACCGATCAGGGGGTGGCGAACATGTCGGCCGAGGAAGCGGCGAAGCTGGCGGGCAATGACGGCGACTACCATCGTCGTGACCTGTTCGATGCCATCGGGCGCGGTGAGTTCCCGAGTTGGACTTTGAAGGTCCAGGTCATGCCGTATGCGGATGCCAAGACCTACCGGTTTAACCCGTTCGATCTAACGAAGGTGTGGCCGCAGGCTGACTATCCGCGCATTGAAGTGGGACGGTTCACGTTGAACGAGAACCCCGTCAACCACTTTGCGCAGATCGAGCAGGCGGCCTTCTCGCCATCGAACACCGTGCCTGGCACCGGGGTCAGCCCCGACAAGATGCTGCTTGGCCGCGTCTTCTCGTACCCGGATGCTCAGCGGCATCGCATTGGTACCAACTACAACCAACTGCCAGTCAACGCGCCGCAGTGCCCCGTCAACTCCTATGACAAGGAGGGGCCGATGCAGTACCACCATTCGGGCGATGCGCCCGTCTATGCGCCGAACTCCTACGGTCGCGCCTACCAAGACGTCGAGGGCCCGGTGGACAACGGCTGGGAGGCCGATGGCGAGATGGTGCGATCCGCATACTCGCTGCACGTCGAAGATGACGACTGGGGCCAAGCGCACACTTTGGTGCGCGAGGTCTACAGCGACGAGCAGCGCGCGCGGCTCGTCGACACCATTGCGGGTCAGCTGCCTGAGTGTGAGGAGCCCGTGTTGGGTCGCGTGATCCAGTACTGGAAGAACATTGACGCTGAGGTCGGTGCTGCGATTGAGGCCACCTACCTAGCCAACAAGTGACGCCTTCTTGAGTTCAAAGGGCCGCGCCCCAAAGGGGCGCGGCCCTTCACTGTCGAGGTCGCTCTGGCAGCCCGTTGCCGCACATTTCGCCGGTGAGTCGCGCTTGTAGTCACAGCCATCCATCTAGCTTCGTGGCATTGGGTATCGCGGAGCGCAGCTAACAGTCTCTATCGCCTTTAATAGCTTTTGACGATTATTGTTGCATCATGGCACGACAGTTTGAGCGGGAACGAGCCGCCGGCATCACCGACACGTATTCCATCTATGAATCAATAGGGATCACCGTGCAGTCGTCCATGTTTCGGCGTCGTTACAAGACCAAGGACCTGGCGGTCGCGCTCGGCGTCACGCCCTCTGTGGCGGGCAAAAAGCTCAGGGGGCCATCGCCTGGTCTGTGAAAGACCTCTTCGCGGCGGCTGAGATGCTTCAGGTCGATGCGCGGGGGCTCCTGCCAATGCGGAACACAGAAAATCCCGACCAGGTTAATCTGGCCGGGATTCCCGATCTCGTAGCGGGGACAGGATTTGAACCTGTGGCCTCCGGGTTATGAGCCCGGCGAGCTACCGAACTGCTCCACCCCGCGTCGCCCGCATAACTATACAGGACAACGACGTGACGTCAAACCGCGGCGCTCTGCGGGTGTGCGGCGAGCTTCCTGCCACCTGGATCGGCTCCTCCGTTGGCTTGAACACATGCGGGGAACTCGCCGGGTAGGATTGCCAGGTCTTCCACCGCCGTCCACACGGGAGAAACGTAGACATGAACCACAACCGGCCTGCCCGCCGCTTGGCGGCTCTGATAGGCATGCTGCTGGGCATCAGTCTAGTGCTGTCTTCTTGCACGGGACCTGGGCCCGATACCGATGATCTAGTCGTGCTCAACGTCGGCGCCACAGCTGAGCCCCAAGGGCTGGATCCGGCGACCACAACTGGAGCTGGCACACCTTTCGTCCTGTTGTACAACGTGTACGAGACTCTCGTCCGAATTGATGACCAGGGCGAGATCAAGCCGCTGTTGGCTCGCTCGTGGAGTATGAACGCTGAGGGTAGCGTCTACACTTTCTCACTCGAGACGAGTGCCACTTTTGCCTCCGGGCAGCCCGTTGATGCAGAGGCCGTCATCGCTTCTTTCGAACGTACTCGCGATGGGGAGGACACGACGGCGGTCCTCAAGGCTCAGATGGGCCGGATCCAGGACATGCGCGCCATCGATACACGCACTATTGAGGTGACGTTGCGGGAGCCGAGCCGTCAGTGGCTGTATGACATCACCGGCAGCGCCGGCATTGTTTACGATCTCTCGACGGGGCAGGACCTCAGCACGACGCCTGCTGGATCGGGGCCCTATGTTTTCGAACGGCATGATGTGGGGTCAATGATCTCTCTGGGGCGTAACCAGAACTACTGGGGAACCGGGCCGCGCGTGAGCGAGGTCAACTTCAAGTATTACGCCGATGCGAATGCCATGGTGACCGCCATGCTGTCGGGGCAGCTAGACATTATCTCGAATCTGACAGTTCCCCAATCGGTAGATCAATTTTCCGATACCACCCGGTTCAAGGTACTAGAGGGCGCCACGGACGGTGAAGTTGTGCTGGGATTCAACCACACCAACCCCGCTCTGGCCGATGTCAGGGTGCGGCAAGCTATCAACCATGCCATCGACCGTCAGGCCATCATCAACGGGGCCTGGGGCGGGCGAGGCAGTCTGATTGGTTCTATGGTGCCTCCCACAGACCCCTGGTATGAAGACCTCTCAGCGACCTACGCCTATGATCCCGAAAAAGCTAAGGCGCTCTTGGCGGAGGCTGGTTACGCTGAGGGGCTGTCGCTCAGGATGCGCGTTCCTACGCTGCCCTACGGCCCGCCCATCCTCCGGATGGTAACGGCGCAACTGGCGGAGGTCGGCATCACCGTTGTTCCCGAAGAATTGGAGTTCTCCACCTGGCTGGAACAGGTCTACACCCAGCATGACTATGACTTGACCGTTGTAGCCCACGTGGAGCCCTGGGATATGAACGCCTTCGCCAATCCGGACTACTACTGGCAGTACAACAACCCGCAGTTCGTGGAGTTGATCACGACCGCCGACAAGGCTGCTTCGGCCGCCGAGCAGGAGGCTATGCTGAAGGAGGCCGCCAAGCTGTTGGCGGACGATGCTGCGGCAGACTGGCTGTTTCTGTTGCCGAATCTGGTGATCACCACCGCGGAGATCTCGGGGATTGCGGCCAATACCACGGGGCTATCCTTTGACCTCACCCACGTAGCTACCAGTCGATAAACTGTGTCGACGCGTGATTTCGGGCTGCGTTTGCTCGGCCTGTTGGCCAGCTTGCTGGTAGCTTCGATGTTGATATTTCTGGCGACGAATGCTCTGCCCGGTAGCGTCGCGAACGTCTTGCTCGGAACTCAGGCAGCGCCCGGTGAGGTCGCCGCCCTAGAGGAAAGACTGGGGTTGAACCGACCCCTAGCTGTGCGTTACGTCGAGTGGATTGGTGGTGTGCTCCAAGGTAGTTTCGGGAAAACCATGATCGGCGGCCGAGACGTGTTGGGCGAGATCCTTCCCAGGCTCGGGGTTTCGGTCTGGTTGATTACGCTGGGCATGGCCGTGGCCCTGCTCATCGCTGTTCCTCTCGGCTCCTTTGCTGCGCTGCGGCGGCGGCGGGCCAGCGGGTTCGCTGCCTCGGCGCTGTCTCAGCTGGGGCTTTCCATTCCGGCTTTTTGGGCGGGTATTTGGCTCGTTATTATCTTCGCCGTCCATTGGCGGATCCTGCCTGCTGGCGGTTACGTGCCCCTGCGGAAGAACCCAGTGGCCTGGGCGGCACATTTAGTGTTGCCCGTGACCTCGCTTGCGCTGGTTCAGGGGAGTCTCCTGGCCAGGTATGTGCGCAGCGCCGTCATTGAGGTCACAAACGAGGACTGGTACCGCACCGCCCGCGCCGTCGGTTGGAGCCGTCTGGGCGCGCTTCGGCGCCATGGTTTCCGGAATATTGCGATTTCGCTGCTCACGGTCATTGGCCTGCAGGTGGCTACGCTGCTGGTCGGCGCCATCATCATCGAACAAGTCTTCGCCATTGACGGCCTTGGCTCCCGGCTGCTGCTGGCTGTTTCGCAGCGGGATCTGGTGCTGGTGCAGACCATTGTGCTTCTCCTCGTCTGGGCGGTACTGGTCATCAACTTCGTGGTCGATGCGCTCTACCAGGCCCTCGACCCAAGGCTCGCTAAAACGGGGGCTCGCACATGATCCGCCGCTCGAACCTGATCTTCGGCGGGGTGCTCCTGGGCTTAGTACTTGTGGTCGGTTTGATCGGTGCGTTCTGGACCCCGCATCCTCCAGTTGCCATCACGGGCGCACCCAGCGAAGGTCCATCGGTGCTCCACTGGTTAGGGACCGATGGTTCCGGCTTCGACATCGCTTCCCGCCTCATGGCGGGCACGCGCCTGGTCCTGCTCGTCGGGGTGGTGTCGGTCGCCGGGGCTGCTGCGGTTGGCATCCCAGCGGGTGTGGTGGCCGGCATGAGTCGTGGCTGGCTGTCGGTCATTATCGCGCGGGGGGCGGACATCCTCTATGGATTCCCCGCTCTCCTTCTCGCGATTCTGTTTGCCGCGGCGTTGGGGGGCTCCGCCTGGACGGCCCTGATGGCCATCAGCCTGGCTACCATCCCGGCCTTCGTGCGCATAGCACGCGCGGCGACGCTGCAAGTGATGGGCCTTGCCTATGTCGAGTCCGCACGGCTCTCGGGCACCCCGGTGCGTCAGATCGCCTTACGTCATGTCCTGCCCAATATCGCCCCGGTGCTCGGGGTACAGGCGAGTGTCAGCGTCGGGATCGCTATCCTCGCCGAGGCGGGCCTGTCCTATCTGGGACTGGCGTCCGGGCCTGACGCAGCGACCTGGGGCAGGATGCTGCAGGAGGCGAGATCGCAGTTGTTCTCCGCTCCGATGATCTCGTTGTGGCCCGGGCTGGCCATCGTGGTGGCCACCATGGGTTGCAACCTGCTGGGCGATGGGCTGCGCGACCATCTAGATCCGAAACTGCGGGAGTTGACGTGAATCTGCTTGACGTGGAGGACTTGACCGTGAGTTTCGGGCGACGCCGCAAAGTGGCCTTGTCTGGAGCATCATTCAGCCTGGGTGAGCGAGACCGCCTCGGGATCATCGGGCAGTCAGGCTCCGGCAAGACGGTGCTGGCGCTTGCGATCATGGGATTGCTGCCCGAAAACGCTCATATTTCCGGCTCGATTCGGCTTTCAGGCCGCGAACTCGTTGGCCGGCCCGAACGGGAATTGCGTCGTCTGAGGGGGGACGTGATGTCGATGGTGTTCCAGGAGCCCATGACCGCCCTGGACCCCACCATGAAGGTCGGCCGTCAGGTCGGTGAGGTTATCGCCCTCCACCACCGCGAGCGCCACGGCCAGATTCGGGGCATCGTCCTGCAATGGCTGGAGCGGGTGGGCCTATCCGAGCCGGAACGCATTGCTGACTCGTATCCTCACCAACTGTCGGGCGGGCAGCGGCAGCGAGCCCTCATCGCTATGGCATTGGCCAACCGCCCCGCGCTCGTGATCTGCGATGAGCCCACCACCGCGCTTGATGTGATTGTGCAGGCGCAGATCCTTGACCTGCTAGACGACGAGTTCGCTGGGCGTGCGGGGCTGTTCGTCAGCCACGACCTCGCGGTCGTGCAGCGCGTCTGTCGTCAGGTCATCGTGTTGCTCGACGGCTTGCTCGTGGAACAAGGGCCCGTGAATGACGTCATCAGCGACCCACAGCACCCCTACACCAAGGGTCTGGTTGCTTCCGCGCGGATCTCCCAGGTACCCCCTGGCGAGCGGTTGCCCACGGTGGCCGACTTTTGGTCGGGGGAGGCGAAGTGACAGCGCTACTGGAGTTGGATCACGTTGATGTCGTCTATCGGCGTGGCCGACGCTCTTTTCAGGCGCTGCACCAGGTGACTCTCGCACTGGGGCGGGGAGAACGGGTCGGACTCGTGGGCGGTTCCGGATCGGGTAAGACCACCATTCTGCGCACCCTGCTCGGACTGGTTCAACCGACGGCCGGTCAGGTGCGTTTTGCGGGGGCGCGCATCGACGGTCTGCCAGACAAGGCCCTCATTGACCTTCGAAGCCGAGTCTCGCTGGTGTCGCAGGATCCCAATTCGTCGCTGAACCCCCGGATGCGCCTCGTGGACATCGCGGCCGAGCCGCTGCGTTCGCCTTGGTTGCGCACTCGGTTACCAGATGGGGCCTTGAAGGAGATGGTCCGGGAGGCCATGACCAGTGTGGGGCTTGAAGAGTCAATGTTGGAGCGGTTCCCGCACGAGCTCTCGGGGGGGCAACGGCAACGGTTGGCGATCGCCCGCGCGCTGGTCAACTCGCCCGAGGTGCTGATCGCTGATGAGCCGGTGTCGGCGCTGGATGTTTCGGTGCGTGCCCAGGTGTTGAATCTATTGGGGCAGGCGGTGCGGGAGCGTGGGCTGGCGATGTTATTCGTCAGCCACGACCTGGCTGTAGTTCGGCATCTCTGCCAGCGTGTGCTTGTGGCCGACCAGGGCCGCATCGTGGAGGAGGGGCTGACCGCTGATGTTTTCGACCATCCCCAACATGACTACACCCGGCGGCTGTTGGCGGCGAGCCTCTCGCTGTGAGAGCAGATAGCGGGCCGATTGAGGCTCCGGGGTAACATGGCCTGCCGTGAAGGTCCTGTTGTTAGAGAACATTCATCCTGAAGCCGTCCGTGTCTTGGAACAGCGCGGCCACGAGGTTGATCACCGTCCCGGCGCGCTTGATGAGGCTAGCCTCATCGACGCTCTTGATGAGGTCGAATTGCTCGGGATCCGATCGCGCACCCACATCACGGAGGCGGTGCTCGCAGCGCACCCGCAACTGGCGGCTATCGGTGCGTTTTGCATTGGAACAAACCAGATCGATCTGCCGGCCGCCGCGGCCGCTGGGGTTGCTGTCTTCAATGCCCCCTACTCCAACACGCGTTCTGTGGTGGAGTTGACTCTGGGGGAGATCATCTCGATGGCCCGTCGACTGGGCGATCGCAACGCCAACATGCATGCGGGCGTCTGGGATAAGTCTGCCTCGGGGTCCCACGAAGTCCGAGGCCGCACGCTCGGCATCATCGGTTACGGCAATATCGGGTCGCAACTGTCTGTGCTGGCGGAGGCGCTTGGCATGAAGGTCTACTTCTACGACCTCGTAGACCGGCTGGCGCTGGGCAATGCCACGCGCGTCGACTCAATGGAAGAACTGTTTGCCACCTGCGAAACCATCTCTCTCCATGTGGATGGCCGCGCCGCCAATGCCCATCTGATCGGCGCCAAGGAGTTCGCGCAGATGCGTCGGCGTACGTTGTTCCTCAACCTGTGCAGGGGCAACGTCGTCGATATCGACGCCCTAGCCGAGGCCCTCAAGTCGGGCCACATCGCGGGCGCCGCCATTGACGTCTTTCCCAGCGAACCCAAGTCATCCGACGAGCCCTTCGTGTCCCCTCTGCAGGGGATCCCCAACGTGCTGTTGACCCCACACGTCGGTGGATCGACTTTGGAAGCCCAGGTCGATATCGGGCGCTACGTGGCCGGGAAGATCGCCGACTACGAGGCCTATGGGAATACCTCGATGTGTGTGAATCTGCCTGAAGTTTCTGTGCCCGCCCCACGGGCTCAGCGCATCCTGCACTTGCATCGCAACGTCCCAGGCGTTCTGGCCCGCCTGAACCAGGCGCTGGCCGGACATAACATGAACATCGGCTCCCAAACGCTTGCAACAGCGGGGGAGTACGGCTACGCCGTCACCGATGTTTCGGGGGAACATTACTCGGGTCTGCTCACCGAGTTGCAGGAACTTGAGGAAACCATGCGGGTTCGTGTGATCTAAAAGCAATGGCCGGGTGTCCAACAGACACCCGGCCATTGCTTCATGCGCGTCCTGGGTCAGTCCTCCGTCGGCATCTGCAGCTTCTCCAGCACCAGATCGTGCAGGGGGCCGTTGGTGGCTAGGGCGCTGCCGTGGTATGGCCCGGGCTCGCCGTCGATACTGGTGAACTTGCCTCCGGCTTCTCGGACGATGATGTCCAGCGCAGCCATGTCGTAGAGCTGGAGTTCCGGTTCGCAGGCGATGTCGACGGACCCTTCGGCCACCAGCATGTAGCTCCAGAAGTCCCCATAGGCACGGGAACGCCAGCTCTCACGCATCAGATCGACGAAGCCTTGGCCACGACCGGTGCTGACCCACTCCGAGACCTCGGCGTAAGACAACGAGGCATCGGCTAGTTGGCTCACCTGGCTGGTGTGGATCTGGTTGGCATTGAGGATCGAGCGCCCTGTGAAGGCGCCACCGCCTTTGCTTGCCCACCAGCGTCGTGCCAACGCCGGGGCGGAGACAACAGCAGCTGCGATCTCACCCTCCACTTCAAGGGCGATAAGGGTGGCCCACACCGGGACCCCGCGCAGGTAGTTCTTTGTGCCGTCGATGGGATCGATGATCCAGCGACGGTCAGATTCCCCGGTATCCTGAAGTTCCTCGCCGTGCACCGCATCGCGTGGACGCGTGCGAGACAGAGTGCGCCGGATCGACTCCTCGACGGCTGTGTCGGCTTCGGTCACGGGCGTGGCATCCGGTTTGGTTTTGATCCTCAGGTCCTGAGCTTTGAAGCGGCTCATGGAGATGGAGTCAGCATCGTCAGCCATGACATGGGCCAAACGGATGTCGTCATTCAGTGCTTTGCTGGCGGCCATACTCCTAAGTTAGCCCAGTCCGTCCGGATCAGGCGAAGGCCCGCTCCATCCTGCGGAAAGAGGACAACCTCTCTGCGTCCAGACGCCCCTGAGCAACGGCCTCATCTAGGGCGCATTCGGGCGCCGACGAATCATGGCGGCAGCCTCGGGGGCAGTCGACGACGTATTCTGCGAGGTCCGGAAAAGCTCCGACAAAGGAGTCGGGTCGCACGTGACTAATACCGAATGAGCGCACGCCAGGGGTGTCGATGATCCAGCCGCCGTCGGGCAACGGGATGGCCGCTGCGGACGTTGAGGTGTGACGTCCCTTACCCGTGACCTCGCTGACTTCCCCGGTAGCACGGCGCGTACCAGGCACGAGGGCATTCACCAGAGTTGATTTCCCCACCCCAGAGTGCCCGATCAGCACGGTCGTGACCTCGGCCAGCACCTCGCGGATCGGTGCGAGGTCACTGCCCGGCTGAGTCACCACGATCGGCATGCCTAAGGGCTCATAGGCGGACTGCAGGTCGGTGGGGGAAGCCAGATCGGCTTTCGTGAGGCACAGTATCGGGGAGACTTTTGCGTCGTAGGCTGCGACGAGGATCCGATCGATCATCCCCATACGTGGCTCCGGGTCAGCCAGGGCGGTCACGATCATGAGCTGGTCGGCGTTGGCGACAATGGGGCGTTCGAAGGTGTCCGCATCATCGGCCGAGCGGCGCAGCCACGTCCGGCGCTCCTCAACCACAACGATCCGTGCCAGGGTCCCCGCGGCGCCCGAAACATCCCCGTCGAGCCGGACGCGGTCGCCAACGATAACGGCTTTGCGCCCCAGAACCCGTGCCTTCGTCGCGGTAACAGCAGTACCGTCGGCTAGCAGGCAACGGTAGCGGCCACGGTCGATGGCAGCGACGAGCGCGATGGGGGCCTTGCTGTAATCCGGACGTTCCTTAGTGCGTGGGCGACTGCGACGACGGGGCCTATCAAAAGCCGTGTGGTCATCATCCCAGCGGGCCATCAGACACCCACCAGCGCATTCCAACGTTCCGGGAAGTCCGGCATGGTTTTTCCGACGCACGTTACGTCGTCAACGCTGAGCTCCGGAGTGACGAGGGCCACGACGGCCGCGAAGTGGACCATGCGGTGGTCGGCATAGGTGCTGAGCTGGACGGGGCCTGAGGTTTTGATGCCCCCCGTGATCTCCAGGCCGTCTGGCAGTTCGCGCACCGCAACCCCAAGCTTCGCCAGTTCGGTGGCGAGGGCCGCCAATCGATCGGTCTCGTGGCCCCGGATGTGGGCGACACCGGTGATGCGGGAGGTCCCCCGGGCCAGCGCGGCCAGCGCAGCCACTACCGGGGTCAACTCCGAGGCCGCGTGCAAGTCGACGGTGATAGCGCGCAATGCTCCAGGGCCCGAGACCGTCACCTGTTCCGGGGAGCGGAGGACATCGCACCCCATGGCTTCGGCGATGGTTAGGAACATCGCGCCGGGCTGGAGGCTGGAGGTGGGCCAGGCCGGCACCGTCACGGAACCGCCGGTGGCGGCAGCTGCCGCGAGAAAAGCGGCTGCATTTGTCAGATCCGGCTCGATTCGGGTGTCGCGGCCCGCGATCGGGCCGGGCGCCACCTGCCACGTGGTGCTATCAGGTTCGGTGATGGTCACGCCGCGAGCGCGCAACATGGCGGTCGTCATGGCGATATGAGGCCGGGAAGGAACGGCTCCAACGGCGCGTAGTTGCAAGCCCGTGGGCAGGTGCGGAGCGGCCAGCAGCAGCCCGGAGATGAACTGACTTGAGGCCGAGGCATTGATTTCCACGAACGTAGCCGGGGCGAGCCGACCAGGCGCGAGGGTGAACGGTAAGGCGTCGCCAGACACCGAAGCCCCTAGATGGCGCAGTGCATCAAGAAGGCCCTTCATGGGGCGGTTACTGGCGTGAGGATCGCCAAAGAAGTGGGTGGGTCCGTCAGCCAACGCGGCGACGGGCGGCACGAACCGCATCACGGTCCCAGCGAGGCCGCAGTCAATGCCCTCTGCACAACCGTGTAAGCGCTCGGGTGGGCTGATGTGCAGAACACCGGGCCCGTTTTCCGCAACCGTCACGCCGAGGTGACGTAGTGCCTGGATCATGAGGTCCGAGTCCCGAGAGGCCAGGGTCCCGGTCAGCAGCGATGGGGCATCGGCGAGAGCGGCTAAGACGAGGGCCCGGTTGGTCTCCGACTTGGAGCCAGGTACCTCGGCCGTCCCCCGGACGGCCGTTGGGGCCGCCGGGAGACCGGATGCCATCAGGAGGCCACCGCCTGCTTCGCCTTGCGTCGATGGCTAGCCTTCGCGCGACGGGAATGCTTGCGGCGCCACGCTGCGCTGGGTCGTCCCTGAAGGTCTTGGGTGGCGAGGACGGACGCGCCCAGCAACGCCACGCGAGTCAACACCTCGGGACGGCGGGTTTGCTTCTCATCGTCGGGTGCATCTTTGGCGGGAAGCGCCGCGGCGAGATTCAACGTGCTCGCGCCGGACAGCAGCAGTGCCCCGACTCGACGACAGATGCCGGTGGCGAACAGAGCACCCCCCACGACCTCAGCGGCGCCGCAGAGACGAATCCAGGACTCGGGTCGTTCCGGGACATGCGATGAATACTGAGCGGGCACGATGCGCTGCATCACGGGGGTGACCCGAGAAGTGAACTTCTCGGCCTCGGGGGCAACGTCGGTCGGCGAGGTGACTTTGCGGACGCCGTCAACAATGAAGGCGCTCGCAAACAGGCTACGGGCTAGGAAGCGCAACAGACTCATGTGTCCAACTTACCCACGGATGAGGCAAATCGGGGCGAGGAACATGAATTGAACGCCAGCTGCCGATGTTTCGGGCATGGTTGAGGGCCTCGTGCCCGTACGGACCGGGTTGGCTGCCTGCCGAGGGTGGGAATACCGAGCAGGCCCGGGGCGTTGCTTGGATCATGACGACCGCAGCCTTGCTTCTGGATGCCCCGACGGCGTTGAGCCCGGTACCGGTATGTTCTTCCATGATGGAAGAAACACACACCACGCTGGATGCCGCTGAGTTCGGCTTGGCGTTCGAGGAGGAGGCGCTGAGCCACCTTGATCGCTTGTACTCGGCCGCGATGAGAATGACTCGAAACCCAGCAGATGCCGAGGACCTGGTACAGGAGACCTATGTCAAGGCGCTGCGCGGACGGGACTCGTTCACGTTGGGTACAAACATGAAAGCCTGGCTGTATCGCATCCTGACGAACGCGTACATCAACTCGTATCGGAAGGCTTCGAGATCGCCGCAATTGAGTGGTGACGAGGAAGTTTCCGACTGGCAGTTGGCTCAGGCTGCCTCCCACGACTCGCAGGGCTTGCGTTCCGCCGAGATGGAGGCCTTGGACAACACCCCAGATTCAGCCGTGGCCGAGGCCATGGCGGCGCTATCAGAGAACTATCGGCTCGCCGTCTACCTATCGGACGTCGAAGGCTTCAGCTACAAGGAGATCGCCGCCATCATGGGCACTCCCATCGGGACCGTCATGTCGCGCCTAAATCGCGGCAGAGCGCAGTTACGCAAAGCGTTGGCTGACTACGCGGCCGAGCGCGGTATTAAGGGGGCGAAGTGATGACCGACCCCGATATGCGGAGCCACGACCACGACGAAATCGATGCTTGTGCGCAGGCTTTAGAAACCGTTCACGCTTTCCTGCATGGCGAGCTACCTGAAGTCGACGCGGATCAAGTGCGGCATCACCTTCACGCGTGCGAGCGATGTATGGAGAGCTTCGAGATCGAAGCTGCCATCACCCATATGATCCGTCGCAGTCTGCCCTCCATCAGCGCCCCTGAAGCCCTCCGCGCTCGTCTCACAGCGTTGTGCCTAACTGAGTAGCACCTCCTAGAAAACTCGCACCCCCGCTCCTCAGCTGGGAACGGGGGTGAAATGTTGTCACGGAATCAAGCGTTGGGGCGCTTCCCGTGATTGGCCTTGTTCTTGCGGCGCGCACGACGCTTGCGACCGGTCTTGCCCATGGAGTCTCCTTCTTCAAGTTGCGACCGCCATTGTGCCAGATGCCTCGTGGCGTCACCAGCTCCGAGGATGGCAGAGTAAGGCTATGGCAACGTCGCATCCCGATGAGCTCCCAGACGCCGACTGGCTGTTCGCCTTTCAGAGCCAGTGGCATCTGCTGAGCGACCTGTCCTTTTCTGACCTCCTGCTATGGATGCCTGAGGATGACAGCCCAGACTGCGAGGTTTTCACCTGCATCGCCCAAGCGCGGCCCGTCACGGGCCCGACCGCGCTGGAGGACGATGTCATCGGAGATCAGATCGCCTATGAGCTGGATCACCCAGTGGTGGTGGCGTATCTCAGCCACGAGATCTGTGAAACCAGTGACAATGCTCTCTCGGCGGGAATCCCCGTGGACGTCTGGGCGGTTCCCGTGCTTCGCGGGGGGCGTTGCATCGCGGTGCTGGAACGTCACACCAACCAGATGGGCATGCGTGCTACGGGAGCGTTGGAGGAGAACTACCTGGAAGCCGCCGATATCCTCACGAGCATGATCCGGGAGGGACACTTCCCGCTCGCCCCCGTCGCGGACAAGGCGTTAGCCCCTCGCGTGTGCGACGGTGTGCTGCGGATTGAGCCCGGAGGCAGGATCAGTTATGCCTCGCCGAACGCCATCACCGCCTTTCGCAGGCTCGGGGCGCTTGGCGACATCGCTGACGAGGACTTCCCATCGCTGATTCAGAGCCTGCGTCGCGGGGTTGAGTCCGTGGGGCAGACCATCCAAGCTGATCTGACCAAGCGAGCCAGCATGGTTTTTGATGTTGAGCAGCCGCGCGCTTCAATGCGAGCCGTGATGCTCCCACTTGAGGTTGCGGGGGACAGCAGAGGCGCCCTAGTGCTGTGTCGCGACACAACGGATCTGCGCTCCCGGGATCGCATGCTGGTGACGAAGGATGCGACGATCCGAGAAATCCACCACCGAGTGAAGAACAACCTCCAGACGGTCGCGGCGCTGCTGCGGATGCAGTCCCGCCGCCTCACAACCGAAGAAGGACGCGAGGCGCTGCGGGATGCGAACCGCCGGGTATCGTCGATTGCCCTAGTGCATGACACCTTGAGCCATGCCATCACCGACGACATCGCCTTCGACGCTGTGTGTGATCGCATCCTCCAGATGGTGGGGGACCTGGCCTCGACGACGGGAATCGTGGACGCGGGCCGGGTGGGGAGTTTCGGAGAGATCCGGGCTGACGCCGCCACATCGCTCGCCATGGTCATCACGGAATTGTGTCAAAACGCGATTGAACACGGGCTGCGGAGCGGATCTGGGAAACTCCAGATCCGCCCTGAAAGGACCAGCGAACATCTCATCATCGACGTGGTAGACGATGGGGTCGGGCTGCCAGACGGATTCAAGTTGGGGAATCAGACCAGCCTCGGCCTGGCCATCATCTCGACGCTCGTGGGGGACCTCGGGGGAAGCTTGGAGATCGGGAACTCACCCGACGGAGCAGGTACCCGGGCCCGTCTTATCCTGCCTGCAGAAGTGTAGACAAACTAGGCGTGGGCGCGGCTGCGGGCCTTGCGGCGCTTCATGGCGCGCCTCTCGTCTTCGCTCATTCCCCCCCAGACGCCGTGATCTTGACCGGCCTCAATGGCCCAGGACAAGCACTGTTCCTTGACCTCGCAGCGTTGACAGATCTTCTTGGCATCCTCAATCTGCTGGAGTGCGGGTCCGGTGTTGCCGACAGGGAAGAACAGCTCCGGGTCCTCCGTCAGGCAGGCTGCCCTGTGGCGCCAGTCCATGAATGGCACTCCTTTTTGGCTAGTAGATCATTCGAGCGGATAGAACTTACTCCCGTCACCCACGATAGACAACCCCGCCGCGCCGCGGTAGTGGTTATTCAAAGTTTGCGCAGGCGATTGGTTGCATCTTTTCTGCTCGGTGATGGGGGGGCTAGGACCCGTTAGACCTGCCGGTGAAATAACTCAGATGAGCCTCCCCGCGCCCTCTGCGGGGTGAGCGACAAACCAGGTGGGTGCCGTAAACCCGGCCTCCCCGAAGGCGGCCGCGATGCGCTGGCCGATGACGTCGGCGGTGCCGTTGCGGCACCAGGCGATGATGCACCCGCCAAACCCGCCGCCTGTCATGCGTGCTCCCAAAGCACCTGCTGCTTTCGCTGTCGTCACGGCCAGATCCACGGTCGGCACCGTGATCTCGTAGTCGTCGCGCATTGAGGCATGGGAAGCGTCCAACAAGGGTGGCAGCTCATCAAGCCGTCCCTGAAGAGCGAGCCGAAGGGCCAGCTCGGTGCGCTCATTCTCAGTGACCACATGCCGGACACGGCGCCGCATGACATCGTTGGGCAACTTCGTTAGGGCCGCCTCCAGGTCGTCGATGTCGCGTAGCGCGGGGATGCCCAGGAACTGGGCTGCCTCCATGCAGGTGGCCCGGCGTTCCCCGTATTCTCCGTCGACATGGCTGTGGGGGGTGTGAGTATCTAGTACCAGGATCTCCCACCCGAACGTGCTCAGCGGCAGGGGGACGAGCGTGGTCTCCAGGCTGCGGCAGTCCAGGAATAGCCCCATATCGCGCTGGCACAAGGTGCTGGCGGCTTGGTCAAGCAGCCCGGTGGGGGCGCCAACGTAGTCGTTTTCGGCGCGCTGAGCCAGCTTGGCGCGGTCGATGGGGGAGATATCGAGATGGAAGAGGTCACAGACGGCGGCCATCGCGGCGCATTCGATGGCTGCGGAACTAGACAGCCCGGCTCCAAAAGGAACGTCCGAGGACAGCACCAGTGTGACTGGCGCAATGGCATGACCCGCTTCACGCAGTGCCCACAGCACACCGGCGAGGTAGGCGGACCAGCCGCCCTGCCCAGGAACCAAGCCATCGATGGGCAGCCGCACCGTCTCGTCGAGATCGACGGCGTGCATCACGATCAGGCCATCGTCGCGGAGCCCAGCAGCTACCACGGCCCGCTGTTCTAGAGCAAAAGGGAGCACGAATCCGTCGTTGTAGTCGGTGTGTTCACCGATCAGGTTGACCCGCCCCGGGGCGAACCAGATACCTTCGGGGGCATCACCAGTCAGGTCGATGTATTGCGTCCCCACCTCGTGTGCCAGGGTCATGATCACTCCTCCTCGTCGTCCAGCCTCGCGAGCCACGAGGCTAGCCGATCGACTGGCGTTTCAAACTCCGGGTTCAGATCAACGAAGATCTGGAGTTGCTCAGCGAGCCACTCGAAGCTCACTTCCTCGTCACCCCGGCGGTTGATCAACTCCTCAAGCCCGCGATCCGTGAAGTACATTGCTCAAGCTCCAAAAGCGTTGGTCATCAGGTCCTCGCTCTGCTGCTGGTGGACTTTCATCGACCCCACGGATGGGGCTGACGACCAAGGTCGGGCGACCCTGGACATTCGCAGCGTGAGGTCTGTGTGAATAGAGACCGCATTGGGCAAGTGCACTGAGATGAACGGCCATGGCCCTTGGTTTGCCGGCTCATCCTGCACGAAACGCCAGTCGCTCACGTGACGGAAACGCTCCATGACTTTCGCCATCTCTTGGCCGGGAAGCGGGTAGAGCCGTTCGAGTGCCACGATCGCAATCTTTCCATCCAGCCCAAGTTGCTGACGCCGGTTCACCAACTCCCAACGGATCTTCCCGGAACACACGAGCACCCGCTCGACAAGCGACGGATCGGTGATGGTCGGGTCGTCGAACACCGGGTGCCATGCTCCAGTCGTGAACTCCTCAGGCTGCGAGGCAGCTTGCTTGCTGCGCAGCATTGACTTGGGAGCTGCCACGACCACGGGCCGGTGGAAATTCACGTACGCGTGTTGCCGTAGTAGATGGAAGTGGCTGGCGGCTGTCGATGGCTGACAGACAGCCAGCGCGTTCTCCGCACACAACTGGAGCCAACGCTCAATTCGGGCAGAACTGTGATCCGGTCCCTGACCCTCGAAACCGTGCGGCAACAGCAGCACCACCCCGGACTTCTGGTCCCACTTTGCCTGGCCAGAGACCACGAACTCGTCGGCGATGATTTGGGCACCGTTGGCGAAATCCCCGAACTGTGCCTCCCACAGCACGAGAGCATCGGGTCGGGCAACGGAATACCCGTATTCAAAGCCAAGGGCGGCGTACTCGCTGAGTAGCGAGTCAAAGACGTCAAAGGTGGCCTGATCATCTGAGAGATGTTTCAACGGCACCCAAGCTTCGTTGGTGATGCGGTCCACGATGGCGGCGAAGCGCTGCGAGAAAGTGCCCCTCCGAGAATCCTGCCCCGCCAGGCGGACCGGGCGGCCCTCCATGAGCAATGACCCAATGGCCAGCAGTTCTGCCGTGGCCCAGTCGATAGGACCATTGAGGATCTGTTCGGCCCGCCGCTCCAACTGAGGAAGCACTTTGGGATGCGGGGTGAAGCCTGGGGGCAGGACGGTGTGCACCTCGCTGATCCGCTGCATCATCTCCGGTGTGATCGCGGTCAGACGCTGTTCCTGCTTGGGCGGGTAGTAGGGGACCCGGGTGTACTCTTCGGCCACGACGCTGGCATATTTGGCGTCGCGCACCTCTTTGAATACGTTTTCCAGGCGTTCCCGGAATTTGTTCACCACGTCCTCGGCGTCCGTCATGGAGATATCGCCGCGTCCGATCAACGCTGCAGTGTAAAGCCGCCGAACCGAACGTTTCTGCTCGATGAGGTCGTACATCCTCGGCTGGGTGAAACTGGGATCGTCACCCTCGTTATGACCGCGGCGGCGATAACAGACCAGGTCGATGACGACATCTTTGTGGAAACGCTCACGATAGGCGAACGCGATGCGGGCGGCCCGGATGCAAGAGTCGGGATCATCGCCATTGACATGCAGCACTGGCGCCGCGATCGCCTTGGCCACGTCGGTGCAATAGGTGGAAGAACGGGATTCGATGGGGGCCGTGGTGAAGCCCACCTGGTTGTTGACGACGACGTGGATAGTGCCGCCCGTCTTATAGCCGCGCAGTTGACTCATTTGCAGGGTCTCGAAGACTACGCCCTGCCCAGAGAATGCGGCGTCCCCGTGGAGCAGGATGGGAAGCACGGGGAAGTCGTCGTCTCCGATCATGTCCTGCTTGGCACGGGCTATTCCCTGCAAAACAGGGTTGACCGCCTCCAGGTGTGACGGATTCGCTGCTACGGAGGTCTTGATGGTTGCCCCGTTACTGGCAACGAACTCACCTTCCGAGCCGAGGTGGTATTTGACGTCACCTGTGCCGGAGACGTCGATCGTGCCGTCGAACTCCTGGAAGATCTGGGCATACTTCTTGCCCACGATGTTTGCCAGAACGTTCAGCCGACCACGGTGTGGCATCCCGATGCACACCTCATCCAGCTGCGTGGCTGCCGCTTGCTGGCAGACTTCGTCAAGGAGCACGATCACTGACTCACCACCCTCCAGCGAGAAGCGCTTCTGCCCCACGAACTTGGTCTGGAGGAAGGTCTCGAAGACCTCGGCTTCGTTGAGTTTGTCGAGGGCATGCATATGCTCGTCGTGTGTGAGGGGTTGCCGCGGTACTTCAATACGATCCTGGAACCACTCTCGTTGCCGTGGGTCCGCGATATGCATGTACTCCACCGCGAGGGTGCGGCAATAGGATTCCTGAAGGATGCCGAGGATTTCCCGCAGGCTCCGGTACACGCGGCGTTCCCCACCGAAGGTTCCGACGGCAAACTCACGGTCAAGGTCCCAAATAGACAGACCGTGGGTTTCCAAGCGCAGATCTTCGTGGGAACGCTGCCGGTATTCCAGCGGATCAGTGTCGGCGACTAGGTGACCCACCGAGCGGTAAGAGTTGATGAGCTCCAAGACCCGGCGCTGCTTGGTGACCTGATTGGCGCGGTGGGCGGAGATGTCCAGGCTCCAGCGCAGGGGCTCGTAAGGAATGCGGAGAGCCTCGAAGATCTTGTCGTAGAAATCGTCGCCGCCGAGGAGGAGCTCGTGGAGCACCTTGAGGAACTCACCAGACTGGGCACCCTGAATGATGCGGTGATCGTAGGTGGAGGTCAGGGTCGTGATTTTGGAAACGCCAAGATCATTGACGCGCGACAACGAGGTGCCTTGGAATTCGGCGGGATAGTCGATACTGCCGACACCGAGGATCAGACCCTGACCCGTCATGAGACGAGGCACGGAGTGGTTTGTGCCGATGCCGCCGGGGTTCGTGATGGTGGCGGTAGTGCCGGCGAAATCGTCCACGGTCAGATCTCCGCGGCGGGTGCGGGAGACCAACTGCTCATAGTCGGCCCAGAACTGGGCAAAGTTCAGGTTTTCGCACGCTTTGATGTTCGGGACCAGTAGTTGCCGGGTGCCATCAGGTTTTTGTAGGTCGATGGCGATGCCAAGGTTGATGGTCTGGTTCTCCACAAGTGTGGGTTTGCCGTCGATCACGCTGAATGCGTTGTTCATGGCAGGTACGGCGCGCAATGCCTGCACCATCGCGAAGGCGATCAGATGCGTAAAGCTGATCTTCCCGCCCTTGGATGACTTCAGAAAGGCGTTGATGGCCGTGCGCTGGTCGATGACCAACTTCATGGGCACGGACCGCACTGATGTTGCAGTGGGCACGCTCAACGAGGCATCCATGTTCTTGGCGGTGCGCATCGGCGCCCCGCGGAGCACGGTCAGCCGGGGGGCAACGCCGCTTGGGGCGGGTCGCAATGACGGGTTTGGGGCGTTGGCTGACAAGCCAGCGCCGGTTCCGGGACTAGCCGGGGATTCCGTGGTTGGCTGCACCGACTCGACCGTCGGCTGGCTGCTGGCGACGCGCGGCGCTCGCGCCTTCGGTTCGGACTGCGGGGAAGCGGATGGCTGGCGCGGAGCGGGGGATTCTGCCTGACGCGGCTCAGCAGCGAAGAAAGCCTGCCAAGCGGCATCCACGGAGTTGGGATCCCGCTGCCATTCTTCTCGTTTCTCATCGATCAGCCAGGAATTTGCCCCGAAGGCATCGGTTGGATCAGGTGTCGACATCTTAGCCAGCGGCTTGCGCCACTATCCCCTAACGTGAGACTACTGAGAGCGGGCGGCAGGCTTCGTCGCCCAGCCGTCAGCTTAGCGAACTTCCTCCGATGAGGTCTGGTTTCCGGTGGCGGACGCGCGCCAAGCGAGTCCGGACGTGAAACCCATCAGCAGAACCAGCAAGATGTTGCGTACGATCAGGGTTGAGGTCTCGAATCCCGAGGCATAGGGCAGAGCCATGATCCCATGGGTTCCCCAGGGGTAGGTGTACTGCGTCAAGACAGCGACGATCACCAGGCCGACGGTGAGCACACGCCGAGCACGCCTCATGGCCTTGCTGGGGGCCAAGGCGAGCAGCGCGGCGAATGGGCCAGCCAACCACTGCACGTACTGGGTTGAAAGAGTCTTGTTAGCGATGATGGTGGCTAGCACCACGGCGAGCACGACGAGCAGGATGGCTTCGGTTTGCTGGTCGGGGGCGTTGCGGTTCTTGAACAGACGCCAGGTGAGGAGTCCAGTCAGGACGAGTGATCCAGCAGTGAGCAGCGTGGAAACTGTAAGCAGGGTTGAGGCTCCAGGTCCGAACAACTCAATGGCGTTGTATTCGCTGAGCTTCACTTCCCACGCTCCTTCGTGGGTGAAGGCGCGCAGGAATAACAGGGGCGTCGCGGGCACCGACTCCATCTGTAGGCCACGATGAGACTGCCATTCGATGGGAGACACAGATCGGGCCCAACCTCCGATTAAAAGGGAAGCCAACCCCAGCGACAGGCCGGTCACCAGGAAACCGATGAGCCGCTTGTTTCCACTGGCTCGAGGATTGGGGGCCGCCATGGGAGCGATCAGCAGAGCCGGCCACAGCTTGACGCTGGCGCCGATCCCAATCAGGGCCCCAGAGGCGAAGGGATAACGGATCAACCAGAGACAGGCGATGGCCACAGCGGCAGCCGTGAGGATATCGAACCTGAACCAGACGATCGGCCCGCAGGCCCCAATGAACACAATCCAGAACAGAGTCGCACTGATCGTGCCGTGTCGAAAGAGCAAGAACGTTACCGTTGCATCGAGCAACAGCATGGTCAGCGCGAATACCGGCAGCCACGTTGCGAAGGCAGTCGAGCGCATCGGCAGCGCGGCGCAGAACCACAGCAGAATCGCAGAGCCGAGGGTAGCGCCCACCACTAGTTTTGCAAGATGGGGACGGGAGCGCCACAGCGACAGGGCCGCGTAAGCGGCAACGGTGAGGCCACCTAGGATGGCCCAGGGAAGCCACGGCGGGGCGCCGCTGCCCAGCGTGTACAGCACTTCGAGGAACCAGACGGCGGGCAGAGGATATTCCGTCATGATGCCGGGGCCTGCCAGGGCGGTCGCGCACCGTTCGTCGGCAGCCCCATCGCCGAACAAGCACCAGAGCCAGAAACCGTAGTAGGACACATCGTTTTGGACGAAAGTCACGGATGGGATCTGCCAGAGCCATGTGTTCAACAGTCGGGTTGCTAGAAAAAGCACGAGGAGGCTGACGCCCCAGACGAGTCTTCTAATGCTGGCGTTGGGGGAGACAGACTTGACTGACAAGCACGACCCCCTCAGGCTCGGGCGTGACCGGCGATGGTGGAGTATCGGCGCCCCCGCGAGGATTCGAACCTCGGCACCCGCCTCCGGAGGGCGGTGCTCTATCCCCTGAGCTACGGGGGCCGTACCGAGCAGAAAGGCTAGCACGAACCCGAACAAAGCCCGCAATCCGACTCCGGACCTGGAACGGGTTTGTCTCACCGTGCCTTGAGACGACCTCGCCCGTACGCGGAGTTTTATCGGCTCGGGCCGCTCTGGCAAGCTGTTGGGTCATGACGCATGCTCACATTGCGGGTTCGATTCACGCGGACGTTGCCCAAGCTGGGCCCCAGTGGCTTTCGGTCCCTGAGGACTTCAACGTGCTGCGGCCGGAACTCTGGCCGAAGGGGGCCCATCGTGATGAGCACGGCCGGATCACCATCGGGGGTGTGGCCCTGCCGGAGCTGGCAGGCGAACACGGAACCCCAGCCTATGTTCTGGACGAGGAGGACCTGCGAGCACGGGCCCGCGAGTTCCGGGACAGCTTCAAAGACTGGAAAATCTACTACGCGGGCAAGGCCCTGCTGACCCGCTCGGTTGCGCGCTGGGTGGCCGAGGAGGGATTGTGCCTGGATGTCACCACGATGGGGGAGATGAAGATCGCCTTGGCGGGTGGGATGCCCGCCGAGCGCCTCGGGTTCCATGGCAATAACAAATCGGAGGCTGAGATTCGTTTTGCCCTAGCGCAGGGAGTGGGGCGCATCATCGTCGACTCATTTCACGAGATCGACCGAATCGAGGCGGCCTGCCGTGACATCGGCAATACGGCCCAGGTGCTGGTTCGTGTCACGACAGGCGTGGAGGCCCACACTCATGAGTACATCGCTACGGCCCACGAGGATCAGAAGTTCGGTCTGTCGATTCTCGGAGGGCATGCTCTGGCGGCCTTGGTGCGTTGCCAATCATCCCCCGTCATCGAACTCCGGGGGATTCATAGCCACATCGGCTCCCAGATCTTCGAGACCCACGGTTTCGAGGTGGCCATTCGCCGCACGCTCCGGCTGGCAGACCAGTTCCGCACGGCTACAGGCGTCGAGCTTGCGGAACTGGACCTGGGGGGCGGTTTCGGCATCGCCTATACCGAGGCGGATCGCCCGAAGCCGACAGCTGAGCTTGCGCAGGCGTTTGAGGAGATCCTCACCCACGAGTGTCGTGGCTTCGGCCTAGCGCGCCCGGAACTCAGCATTGAGCCTGGACGTGCCATCTGCGGTCCGGCTGGGGTGGCCCTGTATGAGGTCGGTACCGTGAAGGTCGTCGAGCTGGAGTCCGGACGTGCCCGCACCTATGTCTCGGTGGATGGGGGGATGAGCGACAATATTCGCCCTGCCCTGTATGCCGCCGAGTATTCCTGCGCCCTGGCGAACCGCGTCTCTCAGGCTGAGCCGATGCTGGCGCGGGTCGTCGGCAAGCACTGTGAGGGGGGCGATATCCTGATTCGCGACGTGTTCCTGCCTCGAGACATCGCCCCTGGTGACTTGATTGCGGTGCCTGGATCCGGGGCCTATTCGCGTTCGATGGCGAGTAACTACAATCAACTCACGAAGCCGCCCCTGCTGGCGGTGCGCCGCGGAGAGACCCGCATCCTCCTACGGCGGGAAACGTTGGATGATCTGATGCGACTGGATGTAGGGGAGTGACGATGGCAGACAGCAAAGCACCCTTGAAGGTGGCGCTGCTCGGCGCGGGTGTGGTTGGGTCTCAAGTGGCCAGGATCATCACGAATGAAGCCGAGCCGCTGCGGCAACGGATCGGGCGTCCCCTAGAACTCGTCGGGATCGGCGTGAGGCGCCTGGATGTGGAGCGTCCTGGTATCGACCCGTCCTTGTTCACTACCGATGTCGAGGCGCTGGTTTCACGCGGTGATCTGGACTTGGTGGTCGAGGTCATCGGAGGCATTGAACCTGCCCGATCGCTGCTGACCAAAGCCATGAACGCGGGAGCCTCGGTGATCACGGCTAACAAGGCCTTGCTCGCCGAGGATCTTGCCCAACTCAGCGCTACGGCCCAGGCCAACGGGGTCGACCTCTACTACGAGGCGGCTGTGGCCGGCGCCATCCCGATCATCCGGCCCCTGCGGGAGTCTCTGGTCGGCGACGAGATCCGGACGGTCATGGGCATCGTCAATGGCACCACTAACTACATCCTTGATCAGATGACTACCAATCACCTGAGCTTCGAGGTCGCGCTGCGCCAGGCTCAGGAACTCGGCTTCGCTGAGGCGGATCCCACGGCCGATATTGAGGGCCACGACGCCGCGGCGAAGGCAGCGATCCTGGCGGGGCTGGCGTTTCATACCGAGGTCCACAGTTCAGAGGTGTTCTGCGAAGGGATATCCCACGTTACTGAGGACGACATCCTGGCGGCGGACAAGATGGGTTGCGTCGTCAAGCTACTTGCAGTGGCGAAGATCACTGAAGACGATCGGGTGATCGTCAAGGTTCATCCCGCTATGGTCCCCAAGACTCACCCGCTGGCATCGGTTTCTGGTGCCTACAATGCCATCTTCGTCGAGTCGGTTGAGGCCGGCCAGTTGATGTTCCTCGGCCAAGGCGCCGGCGGGGCCCCCACGGCATCGGCTGTCATGGGGGACGTCGTTACGGTGGCCAGAAACCGGGTTCGGCAGACGGCTTCCCACTTGGGCACCGGGTACACCAAACGAGGTGTCGCGCCCATCGGCGACGCCACAGGCCACTACTACATCCGCTTCCAGGTCGAGGACAAGCCCGGGGTGCTCGCCAAATGCGCCACCGTGTTCGGTGAGAACCAGGTGTCCCTCCAAACCTGCCAGCAGTCATATCTCGACGGGCTGGGACGCACCGACGGGTTTACCGCGAACCTGAATTTTATGACCCATGAAGCTAAGGAGTCCGACCTACAGGCGGTTGTGGCCGCCTTGAAGAAGGCGCCGTTTATCGGGGACGCCATTGACTACATGCGTATCGAGGGCCAGTGAGGCTCCGGGTTAGGGTCCCTGCCACGACGGCGAACCTTGGCTCGGGGTTTGACTGCGTGGGGCTGGCAGTCGACTGGTACGACGAACTCACGCTTGAGGTCGGCGAGCCTGCTGGGCTGGGGATCCACGTCACGGGAGAAGGAGCACACCAGGTGCCTCGCGACGAGTCACACTTAGTGATCGCCGCGCTCCTTCATACTTTGCGGGAATGGGGGGTGGCCGCCCCCGAGGGGATGAAGCTGACGGCGCAGAACACCATCCCGCATTCGCGAGGGCTCGGCTCATCGGCCGCGGCCATCGCCGCCGGATGCGCCTTCGCGCACGGGATTGCCTTCCCCGGACGGGAACTTGACCGCGTTGAGATCACCCGCATCGCGAGCCTGCTGGAAGGCCACCCAGACAATGCTGGAGCGGCAGTATGGGGGGGAGCGATCCTCGCCTGGCTTGAGGACCATCGCGTGGAATTGGTCCGGCTACAGCTCACTCCAGGGTTGCGCTGTCTAGCCTATGTGCCCGATTTGGAGGTCCGGACCTCGGGAGCCCGGGCAGTACTGCCCCAAGTGGTGCCGCGGAGCGATGCTGTGAGTCAAGCCATCAGAGCTGCGGCCCTTCCCATTGCGCTCGAACAGCGTCCCGAATTGCTACTAGCGGCCACGGCAGACCGCATCCACCAGTTCTATCGCGCGGAACTCATGCCGAGTTCGTGGCAGTTGATGGAGTCGCTGCGTGCTCAGGGCGTCGCAGCCACTATCTCGGGTGCGGGACCCACGGTCTTTGCCGTGGGGACAACTGAGCAGCTTGCGGCCGCTAATGCCGTCACTCACGAGGGTTTTCGCTGTTGTGATCTCGGCATCGGTGAAGGGACAACCTTGTGCCGGCTTCCCGACGGTAGGACCGGTGCCTGAGCAGCCCCGTTACCCACTGTCGGGTCTTTCGAGACGTCGATAGCAGCCCCGACCAGTTGGGGCTTGGATAAAGTGAAGTGCACGTTTGACGAGCGGCGTCGTGCCATTTGAGGCTGACCGTGCTACGCTCTACGTAAGTCATGATTGGCGCCGGTGGAAGTTTCCATCCCACCGTGTACTGAGCGCCGTGATGAGACACTTCACCGGCTGTACTTTTCTCTCGCCGGTTTCCTGAGCAAGGAAAGGTAAACCGTGACCGAATCCGGTTCCAACTCCCTGGCGGATCTTAGGCTCCCCGAGCTGAAGAAGATGGCCGCTGCGATGGGCATCAAGGGCACCTCGACGATGCGCAAGGGCGAACTCATCGCCGCCATCTCGGGAGGCTCTTTCCAACCCCTGAAGACCGAGCCCTCCACCCGTCAGGGGCGGACGCTGCGGCGACCAGCGCCGGAGCCGCTTCCCGTGGAGCCGCTGCCGGTGGAGGCACCCCCTGTTACACCAGCAAAAGCCGAGCAAGCGGTGGCCGAAACTACGTCTGAGGCGCCGCAGGCTAACGCGACGCGCTCCGAGAACGAGGGCATCAGCCGTAACCGCCGCCGCCGCGAACGGAACAAGGAACGTGACCGTGCTGCCCAGGAGGCGACCAACGAGGAAGTGGGTGAGCGGCTCGCTGCTGCCCTGGGGCAACCAAGCGGAACGAATCCACCTGTGTTGGTGCCGGCCAGTTCCGGTGCTGGCCGCTTCGAAGAGGACAATGAGGGAGGTCGTCGCGGGCGGCGTCGCCGCAACCGGGATCGGCAAAACCGTCGTGGCCGGGGCGGCTCAGGCATGGACCGCTTCGACAACGAACCCACCGTCTCCGAGGATGACGTGCTGGCTGCAGTTTCTGGCATCGTCGACATCCTCGACAACTACGCCTTCGTTCGGACCACGGGCTATCTGCCCGGACCCAACGACGCCTACCTTCCGATGGGCATGGTGCGGCGTTTTGGGTTGCGTCGCGGCGACGTGATCGTCGGCGCCATCCGTACCCCCAAAGAGGGTGAGCGGAAAGAGAAGTACAACCCGCTCGTGCGTATCGACTCCATCAACGGCGACGACCCTGACAAGGCCAAGCAGCGGGCTGAGTTCGCCAAGCTCACCCCGCTCTATCCCCAGGAGAAGCTGCGCTTGGAGACCGTGAACACACAACTCACGGGCCGCGTCATTGACCTGGTTGCCCCCATCGGGAAGGGCCAGCGTGGCCTTATCGTGTCGCCGCCCAAGGCCGGAAAAACTATGGTCATGCAGGCCATCGCCAACGCCATCGCCGCCAACAACCCCGAGGTGCATCTCATGGTGGTGCTGGTCGATGAGCGCCCGGAAGAGGTTACGGACTTCCAGCGCACTGTGTCGGGTGAGGTGATCGCTTCCACCTTTGACCGCCCCGCTGAGGATCACACCGTGGTGGCGGAACTCGCCATTGAACGGGCCAAACGTCTCGTCGAACTCGGCCACGACGTGGTGGTGCTGTTGGATGGCATCACCCGCCTGGGGCGTGCCTATAACCTGGCGGCGCCCGCCTCCGGGCGCATCCTCTCGGGTGGTGTTGACTCGGCGGCGCTCTACCCCCCGAAGAAGTTCTTCGGGGCGGCCCGAAACATCGAGAACGGGGGCTCGCTGACGATCCTCGCCACAGCGCTCATTGAGACCGGGTCGCGCATGGACGAGGTCATCTTCGAGGAGTTCAAGGGCACGGGGAACATGGAACTCCGCCTAGCCCGTCAGTTGGCCGACAAGCGGATCTTCCCTGCCATTGATGTCGACGCTTCGGGCACGCGCCGCGAAGACCTGTTGCTGGGACGTGACGAGCTCAACATCATCTGGAAGTTGCGCCGTGCGTTGTCCGGGCTGGACGACCAAGCGGCTCTTGAGACGCTCTTGGCCAGGATGCGCAAGACCCAGAACAACCACGAGTTTCTGCTGAGCGTCCTCAAGACCACACCCGCCCAAGAGGGCTGAGCGGCGCGACAGGATCAGTAGCGGGCAGGCGTTTTGAATCCAGCGGAATCGCTGGCACAATGGCAGGCCGTGCCGGTTCACGCCCCAGCGAGCAGCCAGCTCAGGCGACCCGGAGAAAACACACCCAAGGAGAACAACATGAAGCAGGGCATCCACCCCGAATACGTCGATACCGAGGTGCACTGCACCTGTGGGAACACCTTCACTACGCGTAGCACCGCCAAGAAGGGTACGCTGAGTGCGGACGTTTGCTCCGAATGCCACCCGTTCTACACCGGGAAGCAGAAGATTCTCGATACCGGAGGCCGCGTGGCCCGGTTCGAGCGTATGTACGCCAAGAACAAGAAGTGATCGCTGGGCGATGCCGTAGGCACGCTACCCCGGACCTCTAATCCTCGCGGATAAGGAGACCTCATTGTTCGAATCCGCGGAACCTTTGGTAGCGGAGTTTAGCCAGTTGGAGGCCCAGCTTGCTGATCCCGCAACGCACTCCGACCCGGCGCTGATGCGTCGGGTCGGTCGGCGTTACGCTGCGTTGCGTCCTATCGTGGAAGCGTTGGCGAGTCATCGCGAACTCACGGCCGATCGCGAAGCAGCCCTCGAACTGGCGGAACTCGACGGCACCTTCGCTCAGGAGGCGGACGCCCTCAGCGAACGACTCGCTGAGGTGACTGCCCGGCTGACCCGCTTGCTTGCCCCGAGGGACCCCAACGACGACGCTGATGCCATCCTTGAGATCAAGTCAGGGGAGGGGGGGGAGGAGTCCGCTCTCTTCGTCGGCGATTTATTGCGGATGTACCAGCGGTACGCTGAGCAGGTTGGATGGCAACTTGAAGTGGTGGATGCCCAGCCCACTGATTTGGGTGGATTCAAGTCCGTCACCGTCGCTGTCAAGGGCACAAGCATCGACGGCGTAGGCCCTTACGGTCGCCTTAAATTCGAGGGCGGCGTGCATCGTGTGCAGCGGGTACCTGTCACCGAAACCCAGGGCCGCATCCACACCTCAGCTGCAGGTGTGCTCGTATCCCCCGATATCGAGGCTGAGGAACTGGAAATCAACGAGTCCGATCTGCGTATCGACGTGTTTCGGTCTTCCGGGCCTGGCGGCCAGGGGGTCAACACCACCGATTCCGCCGTGCGTATCACCCACCTGCCCACCGGGGTGGTGGTGAGTTGCCAGAATGAGCGTTCGCAACTCCAGAATCGGGAACAAGCCATGCGGCTCCTGCGTGCTCGCTTGGCAGCTATCCGGGAGGCTGAGGCCGCTGAGGCTGCCTCAGCCGCCCGAAAATCCCAAGTGCGGACCGTGGACCGTTCCGAGCGGGTACGTACGTATAACTTTCCGGAGAACCGATTCGCCGATCACCGCATCGGATTCAAATCCCACAACCTCGACCTTGTGCTCGCCGGCGCGCTGGCGCCTGTTCTTGATGCGCTAGCCGAGGCCGACTTGGCTGAACGTCTAGCCGGAGCCGGGCAGTGAGGGCATGGGACCTAGTCCTCGACATCACCGAACGCCTCGCAGCGGCGGAGATTCTCACCCCCGCCGCTGACGCTCGATGGCTGGTCAGCCACGCATTGAACTGCGATTCGGCTGCCCTCGTGCTCAGGGAGGCGACGCCCTCGGAGCGAGAGCACGCAGAACGCCTAGCTATACGGCGTGCGGCGGGCGAGCCCGTGCAATACCTCACGGGTAGCGCCCCATTTCGCTACGAGACCGTAGCTGTCGGACCTGGCGTTTTCATCCCACGGCCCGAGACTGAACTCCTCGTAGACGAAGTACTCAACCACTTGGCTTCCCTGCCACCCGGGCGGCGACGGGTCGTGGAATTGTGCGCGGGCTCGGGAGCCATCGCGCGTAGTCTGGCGACCGAGCGTGGCGGCTTGGAACTCCACGTGGTCGAGCGCTCCACGGAGGCCTGGCCGTGGCTGCTCAAGAACCTTGATGGCCTCGGCGTTGATTGCCGCCTGGGGGATATGGCCGACGCCTTTCATGACCTGAATGGCCACGTTGACGTCGTGGTCGCCAACCCACCCTATGTGCCGGAGCGGCAGCGGGGTCAGGTGCCCCGGGAAGTCTCTCACGATCCGCCGGAAGCGCTCTACGGTGGCCCAGATGGGTTGGACGCGATCCGCGTTGTTTCCCGGGTCGCTGCTCGGCTTCTAGTCCCCGGGGGCCTGGTTGCAGTCGAACACGATGAATCCCATGCTGAGCAGGTAACGGGCCTGTTCTCCGATGACTTTCAGATCGTGCGACAGGTGCGCGATCTGGCAGGACGGCCCCGACATCTCGTCGCCCGACATGGCAGGATTGGCGAGTGACCGAAACCGAGCCCAAGATCCTGTCCCTGGCAATGGACCTCGACGGTGCGCTGGAGGCGGCGCGGGAAGCGGTTGCGGCAGGGGAGTGCATCGTGCTGCCGACCGACACGGTGTACGGTATCGGTGCCGCCGCCTTCGATGCCCAAGCCGTGGCCAAGCTACTGGCAGCCAAGCAGCGGGGGCGCGAGATGCCGCCACCCGTGTTGATCGCAGAGAGTTCCATGCTACGGGCTCTCGTCAGCGCCGTGCCTGATGCCGCCCGTGATCTAGTTGACCGATTCTGGCCCGGCGCACTCACGATCATCCTTCATGCTCAGCGATCGCTTCCCCTGGACCTTGGTGACGCTCAGGGGACCGTCGCCATCAGGGTCCCGGATCTTGGCCAGACCCGCTCTCTGCTGCGGCGGACGGGGCCTCTGGCGGTTAGCTCTGCCAATGTCTCGGGGCGGCCCGCAGCCACGACCGTAGACGCGGCTTACAAGATGCTAGGTGATAGCGTCGCGGTGTACCTCGATGCTGGGTCGGCTGCTGGGGGAGAGGCCTCGACGATCGTCGACTTTACGGTTGACGATCACGGGCACGTGCTCCGTCAAGGGGCCATCGGCGTTGAAGCGCTTCGCGAAGTGGTGCCTGAACTGCAGGCCGACTGATGCGCGAATACCTTCTAGTCCTGCTAGTGGCGGCGGCTACCACGTATTTGCTGGCTGGCCTGTGCCGCCAGTTCGCTGCCCACTGGGGCGTCGTGGCCAGGGTCCGCAGCCGCGACATGCATACCATTCCGAAACCATATTTCGGTGGCCTAGCGATGTTCGGCGGGCTGGCTGTCGGCCTCACGCTCGCGATTCAGCTGCCATTCCTGTCTCGGTTCGCCACCGTGGGGCATGACGCCCTGACTGTCTTGGTGGCCAGTGGGCTGATCTGTCTGGTCGGGGTACTAGATGACATGTACGAATTGAGCGCCCTGGTCAAGTTCGGAGGACAGGTACTGGCCGCCGGGGCGGCGGTGTTGGGGGGCGTCCGGATCTACTGGATTCCGCTGCCCAACGCAGTGTTCACCATGGACGATGCCTCCAGCATCCTCGTCACGGTGCTGTTCATCGCGATCTGCGCGAATGCAGTGAACTTTGTGGATGGTCTCGATGGCCTCGCCGCTGGCGTCGTTGCCATCGGTGCTGGCGCCTTCTTCGCCTACTCGTACGTCCTGGCTTACGAACAGGACCTGGTCCGGGCCACGACCGCCAGCCTGATCACCGTCGCCACCGTCGGAATCTGCCTCGGATTCTTGGCCCACAACTTCCAGCCGGCCCGGATGTTCATGGGCGATGCCGGGGCGATGCTGCTGGGATTCCTGATGGCGATGAGCGCCATTTCTTTCACCGGACAGGTGGATCCCAGCGCCCTCAGCCGAGACCGTGACGATGTGCTTCCGGCCCTGCTGCCCATCCTGCTGCCCTTCGCCACGCTTGCTTTGCCGCTCATCGACCTTGGGCTCGCCTATGCTCGCCGCACCGCTCGGGGTCAACACCCGTTCGTCGCCGATAAGCAGCACCTACATCACCGGATGATCGCCCGTGGTCACTCACAGCGTGCCGCCGTGCTGATCCTGTGCGCTTGGAGTGCCGTGGTTGCTGGGGGGCTGGTGTGCGTTGTGCTGTTGAACCATCCCGCCACATGGGGGAGCTTGGCCCTGGGATGCGTCGTGTTGGCGGTCGTGACCATGCTGCCTCGGCGCCGCCGTGAAGGAGCTAGCGGTGGTTGAACGACGCGTCACCGGTGCCACCCGGCGGGCAAAACAGATGATGGTCGGGGGGCTGGTCGTTGGCCACGGGGTTGGGCTGAGTATCTGCGGCTTTGCCGTCGTCGCTGGTTCGCGTGAGGCCGCGATTGGGGCCGCCATCGGGTTCGCGGCAGTCGTATTGTTTTTCTCCGTCGGGCAGACGATTGAGATCGTCGCCTGCGAACTACCGCCGGTGCAGGGCCTTGGAATTGTGCTGGCCTCCTATGCCGTGCGAGTCGTGGGCATCGGCGCAGGATTCTGGTTCGTGACCGAACATCCGCGACTCGGACCCGCGACGGACAGCAGGTGGTTGGCGGTGGCGGTGATTGCCACGGTGTTGGCCTGGACCACGGGTGTTGTATTGGTGGCTCGACGTCAACGCGTACCCGTCTACGACATCCATGACATCTGAACGTTTCAGGCCTAGCGGGAGGGTGAAGCTGCGGGCGTTTTCAGGTAGGCTCACCCCCAACATGGGCACCACATCAGAATCCGAGGACAGGACCTCGCAGCGAGGCGGCTCCGAGGACGGAATGGTCGTGCTCAGCTACATCCTGGCCGGCTTGCTGTGCTACGGAGGGCTCGGCTGGCTTGGTGACTCCATCTGGAAGACCTCCTGGCTGCTGCCGCTGGGACTCATCGTGGGGCTTGTCACCAGCATTTACGTGATCATCAAGCGATATGGGAGCGGTACGTGAACCCTTGGCTTCTTCCGCTGGCGGGTGGGGACGGCGGCTACACGCCGCCGAGCGTCAATGACTTCATCTTTGACACCCCAGTCATACCTGGCACCCCAGCCTGGATGAACAAGCCGTTCTGGCAGGCAGTCATCGGTGCGCTGCTCGTGATCGTTTTGTGGTGGCTTGCCTCCCGAAAGTTGAAGGTTAAGCCTTCGAAGGGGCAGTTCTTCGCGGAGTACATCTACGAGTTCGTGCGCAACGGCATCGCTCGGGACATCCTCCACCATGACTACCGGCGCTACCTGCCGTACCTGCTCGCCCTCTTCTCGTTTCTGCTCGTCAACAACTGGTTCGGCGAACTCTTCGTATTCATGCTGCCGACTTTCTCCAACGTCGGCTTCGCCTATGGCCTGGCGCTCTTGTCTTGGTGCGTTTACGTGGGAGCCGGATTTCAAAAGTTCGGCCTGGGATTCCTGAAGCGGGCCCTCATCCCCGAAGGGGTTCCGTGGTACTTGCTCTGGTTGATCATGCCGCTAGAGTTCCTGGCGACCTTCGTCACTCGGCCCGTTACCCTGGCACTGCGTCTGTTCGCCAACATGTTCGCCGGCCACCTAGTGGTGTTGGTTTTCGTGGTCGGCGGGTCCTTCCTCCTGACTTACCAGAACAACCTGGTGTTTAACGTTTCTGGCGCGGTCTCCGTCACCTTTAGCTTCGCCATCTTGTTCTTGGAGCTGTTCATCGGTGCCTTGCAGGCTTATATTTTCACCGTCCTCACCGCCCAGTACGTGTCCACCTCCATCTCTGAAGCGCACTGAGTTAAAGAAAGACCGACTCCTGAACCAACCCCGGTCAGGAGCCATCCGAAAGGAAAACCATGCTATCCCTCCTGGAAATCAACGGCTCGCTCAACATGATCGGCTACGCGATCGCGACGATCGCCCCGGCTTTGGGCGTCGCCTGGATTTTCGCCTCTGTAATCAATGGCACCGCCCGGCAACCGGAGGCCCGCGGCGCCATGATGAGCACCGCCTTCATCGGCTTCGCTGTCGTTGAGGCGCTCGCCATCATCGCCATCGCCTTGGCCTTCGTCCTCAACTAAGGATCGGTGTGCTCCCCGTAACTGGGGCGTTGCTTGAGTCTGGGATCGACCTCGGACCCCTTCTGCCCCATCATCTGTCCGAGGTCATTGTC
Source organism: Propionibacteriaceae bacterium (assembly GCA_030532825.1). Classification (GTDB taxonomy): domain Bacteria; phylum Actinomycetota; class Actinomycetes; order Propionibacteriales; family Propionibacteriaceae; genus Arachnia. The sequence continues at coordinate 69,362 of JAUNKK010000002.1, read as the reverse complement.
GGCATCATCCTGATGCTGCTGGTCTTTCTCGTCATGTGGAAGGTCGTCGTGCCGGCCTTTGAGAAGCTCTATGACGAGCGGTACCAGCGGATCGAGGGTGGCATACGCCGGGCCGAACAGGCCGAAGCCAAGGCCGAGGCTGCCTTAACGGAGTACAACGACCAGCTGAACTCCGCCCGGGAAGAAGCCGCTCGGATCCGCGAAGAAGCCAAGACAGCGGGAGCCCAGCTACTAGCTGAAGCCCGGGAGAAGGCCTCGAAGGAATCCGATCGCATCCTTGCCGCGGGGCGCGCGCAACTGGAGGCCGAGCGCTCGCAACTCATGACCGAGTTGCGCGGCGAGATCGGTGGGTTGGCCACCGAGCTGGCAGGGAAGATCGTCGGCGAGTCGCTGGCGGACGATGAACGCGCCAACCGGACCGTGGATTGTTTCCTGGCTGAGCTTGAAGCGGCGACACGATGAAATCCCGTGACGTCGCCCTCAGTTCCTTCGATACGGTAGCCGATGCCCATTGGGTGGATGAGGATACCGCCGACGAGTTGTTCGCCGTCGTCGATCTGCTTGAGGCCCAACCTCCCCTGAGGCGTTCGCTCTCCGACCCGTCGGCCAGCACTGTTGACCGGCAGGCGCTGGCCAGACGTCTTCTGGGTGGGCGAGTCAGTGACACGGCGCTGACGGTCGTGACTGAAGTCGTTGGTCACCCTTGGCCGGGCGGTCGTACCATGATTGAAGCCATCGAACGGCAGGGCATTCGTGGGTTGCTACGCGCGGCACGCGAACACGGTGAATTGGAACGCGTCCAGGAGGAGTTACACCAATTCGCCACCGTGATCGAGGGGGCTCCCCAGCTGTCGGACGCGCTGCGCAACCGAGGGCGGTCGCTGGCGGATCGGCGGGCGCTCATCACGCGGCTGATTCGTGGCAAGGCCACGCCGATCACGGAACGCTTGGCTTCGCGAGCCGCTGCGGCCCGGGCACGCACGGTTCCCCTGACCCTCGCCAGCTATCTTCGCCTCGCGGCCGAGTTGGCGCACGAGCAAATCGCCCGGGTCACCGTCGCACGGCCGCTGGACGAAGGCCGTCTTGCCCGGCTTCGCCGGGCGCTGGAGACGCAGGTCGGGGGCAACGTGTTCCTGCAAGTTGAGGTCGATCCTGACGTCCTCGGCGGGATGAACGTCGCCCTCGGGTCGGACGTATTCGAATCAACCGTGGCCGGACGGCTCAACGAAGCCCGTCGGCTCTTGAACTGACACATGAAGCGAAAGTAGGACGCAATGGCTGAACTCACCATCAGTCCCGATGAGATCCGTAGCGCGCTTGACGAGTTCGTCTCGTCGTACCAGCCCGCAGCCGCCAGCAAGACCGAAGTGGGCGTAGTCGTCACCTCCGGCGACGGCATTGCGCGCGTCGAGGGTCTGCCCTCGGCGATGGCGAATGAACTGCTGCGTTTTGAGAACGGCACCATGGGCATCGCCCTGAACCTTGACGAACGCGAGATCGGCGTTGTTGTGCTTGGCGACTCCGAGGGCATCGATGAGGGCTCCGTTGTGCATGGCACCGGCGAGGTGCTGTCCGTCCCAGTTGGTGACGGGTACCTCGGCCGGGTCGTAGACGCGATTGGCAACCCCATCGACGGACTGGGTGAAATCAAGGACCTGGAGGGACGACGCGCCCTTGAGTTGCAGGCAGCTGGCGTGATGGACCGACAGGAAGTCCGCGAGCCTCTGCAAACTGGACTCAAGGCCATCGATGCCATGACCCCCATTGGTCGGGGTCAGCGGCAGCTGATCATCGGCGACCGCAAAACTGGCAAGACCGCTATCGCCATCGACACCATCATCAATCAGAAGGGGAACTGGGAGTCCGGGGATCCGAAGCAGCAGGTGCGGTGCATCTACGTTGCCATCGGACAGAAGGGCTCAACGGTTGCGGAGGTCCGCAGCACCCTGGAAGCCGCTGGCGCCCTCGAATACACCACGATCGTGCATGCTCCGGCCTCTGATCCAGCCGGATATAAATACATTGCCCCCTACGCTGGCTCCGCAATCGGTCAGCACTGGATGTATCAGGGGAAGCACGTGCTGATCATCTTCGACGACCTCACCAAGCAGGCGGAGGCCTACCGGGCAATGTCGCTGCTGTTGCGTCGGCCTCCGGGACGTGAGGCCTATCCGGGAGACGTGTTCTACCTTCACTCCCGTCTGCTGGAGCGCTGCGCCAAGCTGTCGGATGAGCTGGGTGGTGGATCAATGACCGGCCTGCCCATCATTGAGACCAAGGCCAACGATGTGTCGGCCTACATTCCGACCAACGTGATCTCCATCACTGACGGGCAGATCTTTCTTCAGTCGGACCTCTTCAACGCCAACCAGCGTCCCGCCATTGATGTGGGCATCTCCGTGTCTCGAGTGGGTGGCGCGGCGCAGGTCAAGGCCATGAAATCGGTGGCCGGATCGCTGAAGATCAACCTGGCCCAGTACCGCGACATGCAGGCTTTCGCGATGTTTGCTTCCGACCTGGACGCCGCCTCCCGGCAGCAGCTGGATCGGGGGGCCCGTCTCGTCGAACTGCTGCGGCAGGGGCAGTATGCGCCGTACCCCGTTCAAGACCAGGTGATTTCCGTGTGGGCGGGTGTTCAGGGGCACTTTGACAGTGTCCCTGTTGAGGACGTGCTGCGCTTCGAGCAGGAGTTTTTGGAGTACCTGCGGCACAGCACGGAGATTCTGCAGACGATCGCCGAAACCAAGTTGTTTGGTGACGACCTCCAGGAGGCGACCGTCAAGGCACTCGATGAGTTCAAGAAGGTCTTCCGCACGGCCGATGGCAAGCTGCTGGACGAGGATGAGGAACACGCCCCGATTGATGAGGAAGCCATCCGTCAGGAGACGATCAAGCGCCAGAAGCGGGGTTGATGTCTCATGGGTAGCAGTCTGCGGGAACTCAGGCAGCGGCGGAGTTCCGTCGCCACCACCAAGAAAATCACCCGCGCCATGGAGCTGATTGCGGCGTCTCGCATCGTCAAGGCACAGCAGGCGGTCCGGGAGGCCACGCCATACGCCTGGGCTTTAGTGCATGCGGTTTCCGCACTCGCCACCTGCTCGCGTGAACTGGACCACCCGTTGCTCAAGGATGTGTCCCCACCGCGGCGTTCCGCGATCTTGGTGATGACCGGGGATCGGGGGCTCGCTGGGGCCTATTCCGCGAATGTCATCAAGGTGGCGGAGCAACTCCAAGCACGCCTGGAGGAGGAGCAGCAGGAATGCCTGCTGTACGTCACCGGCAACAAAGGGGTGTCGTACTACGAGTTTCGGGACCGACCGATCGAGCAAAGCTGGACGGGATTCTCGATTGCCCCGGATCACTCGCACGCCAAGCAGGTTGCCGACGCCCTGATCGATCGCTTCCTCATGCCCTACGAAGAGGGAGGCGTTGACCAGCTCCATATCGTCGCAACGCGCTTTAAAACGATGCTTACGCAGGAGGCGGTGGCGCTTCGGATGCTGCCGTTGGTCGTCGAGGAGTCGGACGAACCCGATACCACTGGTGCGATTCTGCCGCACTATGCCTTCGAGCCGAACGCGACGGTGGTACTGGATCAAGTGCTGCCGATGTATGTGGCCAACCGCATCCATTCGCTGCTGTTGCAATCGGCCGCATCCGAGTTGGCCAGCCGCCAGCGCGCTATGAAATCGGCAACGGACAACGCCCAGCAGCTGATCGAGCGCCTGACCCGCGAGGCCAACCAGGCCCGCCAGGCGGAGATCACCCAGGAAATCTCTGAAATCGTCGGCGGCGCCGCCGCGCTCGCCGAGTCAGCCGGAAACGAATGAGGTAACAAATGACTGCCACTGCAGATTCGACCACGGCGGTCGGCGTCGGCCGCGTTGCCCGGGTCATCGGCCCGGTCGTGGACGTTGAGTTCGCGGCTGATCAGATCCCCGAGATCGGCAACGCACTGCTGGTCGAGACCGAAGTCATGGGTGAAAAGCGCACCATGACGATGGAGGCTGCTCTTCACGTTGGCGACAATCTGGTGCGCGCCATCGCTCTGAAGCCCACCGACGGCATGCGTCGAGGGGCGCAGGTGCGTGATACCGGCGCACCTATCTCGGTGCCGGTGGGGGACGTTACCAAGGGACACGTGTGGAACGTCACGGGGGACGTGCTGAACGTTGACCCCGCTTCTATTGAGATCACGGAGCGTTGGCCGATCCATCGTCCCGCCCCAGAGTTTGACGCGCTGGAGTCTCGGACAGAAATGCTGGAGACCGGAATCAAGGTTCTCGATCTACTCACTCCCTATGTGAAGGGTGGAAAGATCGGCCTGTTTGGCGGTGCCGGGGTTGGCAAGACGGTGCTCATCCAGGAGATGATCTACCGGATCGCGCACAACTTCGGCGGCACCTCGGTGTTTGCTGGAGTTGGAGAGCGCACCCGCGAGGGTAACGACCTCATCCATGAAATGGAGGAGGCGGATGTCCTCAAGGACACGGCGCTGGTCTTCGGCCAGATGGATGAGCCGCCGGGCACCCGGCTCCGCGTGGCCTTGTCGGCCCTGACCATGGCCGAGTACTTCCGCGACGTTCAGAACCAGGACGTGCTGTTGTTTATCGACAATATCTTCCGGTTCACGCAGGCGGGTTCGGAAGTTTCGACGTTGCTCGGCCGGATGCCATCGGCTGTGGGCTACCAGCCGAATCTGGCCGATGAGATGGGGCAACTACAGGAGCGGATTACCTCCACCAAGGGGCACTCGATCACATCCATGCAGGCTATCTACGTCCCTGCCGATGACTATACGGATCCAGCTCCTGCGACGACCTTCGCGCACTTGGATGCCACCACTGAGCTGAGCCGGGAGATTGCTTCGCGCGGCCTCTACCCGGCAGTGGACCCGCTCACCTCGTCATCTCGGATTCTCGACCCTCAGTACGTCGGTCGGGAACACTACGACACCGCTGTTCAGGTCAAGCAGATCCTGCAGCGCAACAAAGAGTTGCAGGACATCATCGCGATCCTGGGCATCGATGAACTGTCGGAGGAAGACAAGATCATGGTGAATCGGGCTCGCCGGATCCAGCAGTTCCTCAGCCAGAACACCTATATGGCTGAGAAGTTCACGAACATCCCTGGCTCAACTGTCCCGCTGGCTGACACCGTCGAGGGTTTTGCGATGATCTGTCGTGGCGATGTTGACCACATCGCGGAGCAGGCTTTCTTCAACGTCGGCAGCATGGAGGACGTCTTCGCGAACTGGAACAAGATGCAGAAGGATCTGTGAGCGTGGGACACCAGCCACTGAAATTGGAGGTCGTCTCCGCCGCCAAGTTGGTTTGGGAAGGGGATGTGGTCAACGTCATCGCCCGCACCAGTGAGGGAGACATCGGCATCCTGCCTGGCCATGAGCCGCTGATGGCGGCACTGGTCCCGTGCATGGTTGAGATTGTTTCCTCTGATGGACGTACCGAAATTCTGGCGATCGACGGTGGGCTGCTGGCCGTGGCCCAGGGATATGTCCGCGTGCTCAGCCACGAAGTCCAGTTTGCTGAGGAGATCACCCTGGATGCGGCTCGGAAGACGGCACATGACCTGAGGCATCTGCGCAGCCAAGGCAATGCCACGGACGAACAGATCCACCGTCTACACATTCTCAACGCTCAGATTCGGGCGGGGGAGCAGTACCAGCAGCAGAAACAGCGCTGACCTGGTGACGTGCGGGTGGTTCCCCAGCGGGGCCGCCCTCAACTCGTCAGATGCTCCGCCAAGCGCTATGTTTTGTCTATGGGTTGGTGGACAACTGTGGTGGTCTTCACCATTTGTGCTTGTCTGCTGCCCTTCGCCGCTCTTTATGCGCGCCGCCGCTGGCTTACCCGCCAGGGCGGCCTTTTCGATTGCGCGCACCGAATGCGCGATGGCGGGCCCGGCGTGGGTTGGGTGCTGGGGTTCGCTCGGTACCGAGACAACCGACTCGACTGGTACCGTGCCTTTTCATTGGCATTGCGGCCCAGCCGATCCTTCGCCCGTGCCACCACGATGTGGGAGGGACGACGCCCGGCGACTGCCCTGGAGGCTGTGGTGCTGTTTGACGAGTCATACATCGTTACTATTTCAGACCGCCTGACTGGGCACGAACACAACCTCGCCATGGACCTAGATAACGTGATGGCACTCATGGCGTGGCTTGAGTCGGCCCCGCCGGGCAGCCATCACCCGCCCGGCAGCGCCGGTTCGCCGTAGCACTAGCGCTTGCTGGGAACCTCGCGATCGGTGCCGGGCACCCATAGCACATCGCCCTCAGCCCCGGCGGCGGTACGGCACATGGTGAACAACAGATCACTCAGCCGGTTGAGGTACGTGACCGCCAGCAGGTTCACGCCACCAGTTCCTCGCTCCGACGCTGGCTCCGTTCCAAAGGCCGCGACGGCGCGCCAGGCGGTGCGTTCAGCTCGGCGGCACACGGTCCTGGCGACATGGAGTTGAGCTACCGCCGGCGGTCCACCCGGCAGGATGAAGGAACGCAGGTTCGGCAAGTCGGCGCCCAGTTCGTCGCACCAGTTTTCCAGCCGGTCAATTGATGTCTGCTCGATCCGTAGTGGCGGGTACTGGGGGTTCGGATGTTTCGGGGTGCTGAGGTCTGCACCAACATCGAACAACTCGTTGCGGATGAGACTGAGCATGTCGACTACCCGCTCGGGTAGGCCGCCGAGAGCGACTGCCACGGCGATGGTGGAGTTTGTCTCGTCTACGGCACCGTAGGCCTCCACGCGCCAATCCGTCTTCGGAACTTCGGAATTGTCGCTTAGCCGGGTTGTACCCGCGTCACCGGTGCGGGTATAGATGCGGGTTAGATTCACCATGGCTCAAGTCTAGAGGACCGACCCGTGGGAGCAGGCTTCCTACCATCGCGAGGTCCGCGCCGTGGGGGATCCTGGCATAGTAGGCGCTCGCGTGACCTGTGGGCTGCCGGATGCCCGACGGTATCGCACGGCGGCATTAGGATGTTGCGTGTGTCAGTGAAGAGTTTTGTCTCCGTGATCGCGGCCATCGTCCTCATGGCCGGATGTGGCAATGCGAACCGGTCTGCTTCGACGGGTGAGGCGCAGCGGGCTGGAAGCTGCGATTACCCGGTTAACGGTGAACCGGTCAAGCCTGTGGATCCGCCCAATGCCCAGGATGTGATCAATACGGGCGAGGCCAGCGCCATCCTTCACATGACCGCGGGCGATGTCACGATCACCATGGATCGTAGCGGTGCCCCGTGCACCATCAACTCGTTCCTGTCCCTGGCAGAGCAGGGCTGGTTGGATAACAGCAAGTGTCACCGCCTCACAGACCACGGCATCTTCGTTCTGCAGTGTGGCGATCCGTCTGGTACCGGGCGTGGCGGCCCCGGGTACACCGTGCCCGATGAATTGAGCCCGCTGACGACAGGTTTGGAGGGCAGCGGCCAGGGCAATAGCGCCATCTATCCTCGGGGCACCGTTGCCATGGCTAATACGGGGCGGCCGAACACTGGGGGCTCTCAGTTTTTCATCGTGTGGGAGGACTCCCAACTGGATCCAACCTACGCCGTCTTTGGCCAGGTCGATGAGGCAGGCCTCGCTGTGGTCCAGGACATTGCCTCGCAGGGTGTGGATGCCGAAGATGAGACAAGCCCGATTGCCGAAGCGCGGATCACTTCGGTAACGCTGGGCTAGCCCCGGGGGCACTCGCTAAGAATTCTTGGCACAGCGATACGAAAGCCTCCGGTTCATCAGCGTGTACCCAATGCCCAGCTCGTTTCAGAGTCACAGTGACGGTGCGCGGGAACAGCGCCCTCATTGGCGCGATATGTTCCGGTAGCACATAAGAAGATTGCCCACCTGTCACCCACCAGACGGGACCGTCGTAAACGAAATCGCAGCGTGGCCAACCGCCGATTACCTGAAGTGAGTCACCAAGCAGGTCTAGGTTCATCCGCCAAGCCCAGGTACTCCCGAGGCGGCGTAGATTCTGCAGTAGAAAGCCCCGGATTTGGGGGTCGGGGATGGACTGGGTCAGGGTCTCACTGGCCTGGGTGCGGCTGGCCAGGTGTTCTAGATTCAGCCTTTGCATGGCTGCCACCAGCGGGGCGAAACCGGTTGGGCCGTCGCTGGGAACGGGGGAGATGTCGATCACCATGAGGCGCTCTACCAGTTGCGGCTCGCGCAACGCAATGCGCATGGCGAGCTTGCCGCCTAGGGAATGGCCGATCAGGGCGATGGGGGAGTCGAAGCTGTCTCTCATCCAGCGAGCGACGTGATCGGCCTGCCCGTCCAGGCTAAACCCCACGGTCCATGAGGAAGCGCCATGGTTCGGTAGGTCCACCAGGTGGCTGGTGGCCTGCTCGTTGAGGGCGTTTGCGATGCGCGTGAAGTTCTTACCCTGACCGAACAGACCATGCAGGAATACCACCTGCGTTGCGCCGTGGCCGATTGAGGTTGAGTGGATCATCGCTGTTGCCTCCAACAATGCTGGTGCCAGTGGCGTCGCTCTTCCACACCGGTATCGAAGCCGAGGCTCGGTTCCTCGGGCCAGGCCACGATATGGGCGGTGCCGACATGGATGGGGTTGTTGCAGCCGGGGCAGGTGTAGCGTTTTGCGGCTCGGTCAGCCGACACGTCTCGAAAGAGGAACACTCCCGCGCGCAGGTCTCGTTTCGTCGCGTACCGGGCGGTGTTGAGGGGACGCGCTGGACGGGTGTGCTTTGAGGGGCGCCGTGCCATCAAAACAGCCGTTCGTCCGCGTTGTCTATTCCGCGCAGGGCGTCGTAGTCGAGGAGTTGGCAGGTTATGCCGCGGTCGGCTGCGAGTGTTGCGGCCTGGGGCTTGATTTGTTGGGCAGCGAAGATGCCGCGGACTGGAGCTAGCTGCGGATCCCGGTTCATCAACTCAAGGTAGCGGGTCAGCTGTTCCACCCCGTCGATCTCGCCACGACGTTTCACCTCCACGGCAACGTGGATCCCCTCGGGGTCGCGCAGCAGCAGATCCACCGGCCCGATGGGGGTGTAGTACTCCCGCTTGACCACCTGCCAGCCTTCGCCAAAGGCTCTGGGATGCTCCGCAAGCAACGCCTGCAGGTGCGCCTCAACCCCGTCTTTCTGCAGCCCAGGATCAACGCCGAAGTGGTGCTCCGTATCCAGGAACACCTCGCCGAGTGCGATGCGCAGCGTGTCGCCGGTGCGGGACTGGACTTGCCACAGTTCATTAGCGCCAAGCTCGCGCATCGCCTCGTCAGGTTCAGCGACCGTGAGGCTGCAGGGAGCACTCATCCAGTTCAATGGTTTGTAGGCCCGGTCATCGGCGTGAATGGACACTGACCCGTCCGCTTTGAGCATGATGAGTCGTTTCGCCATGGGCAGATGAGCGCTCAGGCGGCCGGCGTAGTCCACCTGACATCGGGCAATCACGAGACGCACAGGGCCAATGTAGCTCAAAGTCAACTGGTTAACTGGCGTCCAGATGGGGTTGTAGGACCTCCCGGTACAGGAGCAGCAGGGCAGCTGCCGTCGGGATAGCGATCAGAGCGCCGATGACCCCAAGCAGGATGCCGCCGATCAAGGCTGAAAGCACCACGAGTGCCCCGGGAACTTTGACAGTGTGTTTCATGACGGTGGGATAAAGCAGGTAGGCATCAAGCTGCTGGTAGATGAGGAAGTAGATGATCGTCGCGATGCCGATGGTGGGCGAGGTGGCGAAACCAACCAGGGCCACGGTGATCATCGCCATCGACGACCCCACAAGCGGGATGAAGCAGAACAGCGCCACGATGAAAGCAAGGGCTAGGGAGTAGTCGCGCAGACCGATGAGGTTCATAAAGATGAAGCTGCATCCTGAGGCCATGGTCACGATCATGAACATGCCCGTGATGTAACCGGAGACACCACGAAAGATCTCGTCCGCTAGGTACTGCGAGCGGGCCCGGCGACTCGCGGGGGCGAGTTTGTAGATGACCTGCTTGATAGCGGGGAGGGAGGCAAGGAAGTAGATGGTGAGAACCAAGGTCATGATGACCGAGAAAATCAAGTTCGCCACCAGCATACCGGCGCCCCAGATCCCGCCGAATAGATTCTGGACCAGGTTGCCCGACATGATGTAGTTGCGGGCGTTGTCGATGATGTTGTATTCCGCCTCCCAACGTGCGACGCGCTTGTCCCGGGCTAGGAGGGTGAGCCAGTACGGAACACGCAACAACAGCGACTGGATCTGCGTAGTGAATAGGGGGACGAGCGACACAATCCCCGTCGTCAAAACACCGATGACCACGGCCGTCACCCCGAAGACCGCCACCGGACGAGGGACACGGCGGCGCGTGAAGAACTCCACAGCCGGGTTCAGGCCCAGCGCCAGGAACAGCGACAAGACCACCAGGATCAGGATCTGTTGCACCTGGGTGATGGCCACCATCAGACCAGCGGCCAGCAACACCCCAAGGGCTCCAAAGAAGCCGATAGAGAACGGTGAATAGTTCAATAGTTTTGACTCGTTGTGCACCACAACGGGGGGGACGGGAACCGGTGGGGGTTCGGGAGTCGGGGTCAGGAACTCTTTAGCACCGCGGCTGGCATTGCCGAATGCCCCGCCCAGAGCTTGGCGACCACGTCCCAGTAGGTTGCGCAACCGGAAACGACGTTCACGCTTTTTCCTCGGTGGAGCCGATTCAGGCTCCGGGGCTGGGGTGGAAACGTCGGCCTCAGTGCTGGAGGGCTCCGATGGGGTATCCATGGCCGACGGTTCACTGCCAGCTTCCTGTGGCTCAGCTTCGGGTTCGAGGTTGGGCTCCGGTGTGGTCACTTTGCCTTCTTGGGCATCCTCGTTTGCGGCGTGGTGTCTTCTTGGACAAACAAGGTGTTCTCCAACTCCGGGACTGCTTCCTCAGCCATGGCCTTCAGGTTTTGCATGGAGGCGACGATGGAACTGCGGCGCGCATTCAACGCAGCAATCTCGCGTTCCAACTGTTCCTTGCGCCACCCGACTTGTTCCTCAAGCTTCTCCTGCTTCGAACGTACCTCCTCGCGCATGGCTGTGAGCGTCTGCTCAGCTTCGTGCGTGGCGGTGAGCCGAATCTGTTCAGCTTCTTCGACGGCGAGTTCCCGGATCCTGGCGGCTTCCGCTCGTGCCTCTTCAATCTGCTTGGAGGCGGACTCGGTGTGTTCGCGCGCCTCCGCCAAGACAGTGGCGACCGTTTCCTCCGCCTGCTTGGCGGCTTCGGACTGCTTGGCTAGGGCCTCGCTGGTGGCTTTCTCAGCCTCCAGACGCGTGGCCGTCGCGTCGCGTTCCGCTTCCTGTCGGATCCGCTCAGCTTCGATGCGGGCTGCTTCCATCTGGGTGTTGATCTTCTGCGAGGTCTCATCAAGGAGCGACTTTGACTGGGCCTCCGCGTCAACGCGCAGCAGATGGGCATCCCGCCGTGCGGCCTCCAGCACAGCCTGTCCCGCATCGGCCTGCTCTTGGCGCAGCTTGCGAAGGCTGGCGAGACCGGAGAGCCGCACATCGTCGGCCTCCTGCTGGGCGGCTTCGCGCGTTGCGGCAGCAGCCATCCGGGCTTCTTGGCGCATGCGGTCGGCTTCGGCCTCACCTAGCCGGATGAGTTCGGCGGCTTGGGATTCGGCTGCCTGCAACACGCCACGCGCATGAGCCCCCAGCTTCCCGTAGTCAGTGGTGCCCACCTGTTCCCGGACGAAGTTATTTTCGCGCCGCTGCTCCCGCAGTTGAACCTTCATTTCGAGCAATCGCTGCTCAAGGTCGCGCACATAGGCGTCCACCGCTTGCTTGTCGTAGCCAAGCATGGCGTGTGGGAAGCCGCCGACGGCGCTGGCCTTGTCCTCGAAGAGATTGAGGCCGGTCTCCTCTTCGATTTCACTACGGGCATCGGTCATGAGTTTTCTCCTGGCTAGCGGCGAACGGTACTGAGCCTACCCCGAGCAGGCCGATAGAAACACCGGTAGACGACTGCGCCTACCGGTGTTTCTGCGCCTGGGTCAGTGAGCTGCGTCCTTGGCAGGCTCCACCAACTCAAGCAGCACCCCGCCGGCGTCCTTCGGATGAACGAAGTTGATGCGGGAATCTGCGGTACCGCGCTTCGGCTCCGGGTACAGCAGACGCAGCCCGCGCTCACGCAGAACGGCGCACACATGATCAATGTCGTGGACCCGATAGGCGAGCTGCTGGATGCCGGGGCCGCCGTTGCGGTCAAGCCACTTGGCGATCGTGGACTTTTCATTGAGGGGGGCCAGCAGCTGGATCTTGGCGTTCTCCTCGCCCTGGGTGCCGGTGCCGATCATGGCCTCGGCCACGCCTTGTTCCTCGTTGACCTCGCGGTGAAGCTCGCGCCACCCGAACACCTCGGAGTGGAACTTGACGGCTTCGTCCAGATCGGGGACGGCCAAGCCGACGTGATCGATACAGATGAACAGGTCTTGGTTCTCCATGGGGGTCATTGTTCCACCTCGACGCCGGGCGTGGTGTCCCGGGGTGGAGTTGATGACGATGCCCATCCTGGCCAATACCCGGTCATCAATGATCGTCTCTTGAAGACGGTCGGATGGGGGCGTGTCACGTCGAGGCGAACGCGACTTGGCTGGGTAGGCTGCGTTATACAGGGTCGACGGAATGCCGTGGTTTCAGCGGCGCGTCGAGGTGGGGGCCTTGTGTTCGTCGTGCACACTGGAGGACGCTGAAACATAAGTCCCTTCCCCCTTTGAGACTTGGAGGCAACATGGTTGGCTGGCTCAAGAAGGTCCTAGTCGTGGTCGGCATAGCCTTCGTCCTCTTCTATTTGTTCACCCGCCCCGAGGCAGCCGCGGAAGCCGTGAAGGGTTTTTTCGGCGGGTTCGAGTCCATCTGGCGGTTCTTCGGTGAACTTGCCAGTTAAGTTGATATGAGCCGGTTCACCTGGTTCCTCGAGCCTGAGATCGACAGGCATCTGCTCGTTGAGGAAGACGAGCGGGTGATCGACCAGGTTCGTAAGCACTGGGTCGTCACCTTGCCGTGGCTCGGGCTGATGGCCACGAGCATGCCCCTGTTCCTCCTGATGATCCCCGCCAAGGGGCTGTTCTGGGTTCCGATGCTGCTGGGCATTTACGTGCTCTGTCATGGCCTGTGGAAGGTGCATGTGGCTCACATGGACCGTTTCGTCATCACCAATATGCGCGTGTTTCGGATACATGGTGTTTTCAACACCCACCTAGCTACCATGCCGATGACGCGCATTCTCGACATTTCGCTGGAGCAGCCCTTACTGGGCAAGATGTTGGACTACGGACACCTGATCTTTGAGTCTGCAGCCCAGGCGCAGGGGCTTCGGGACATCCGCTACGTCGCGCGTCCCGCCGAGCGTGACCTAACGATCCAGCGCGTTATCCAACGGGCTGGGTTGCGCAAGAAGATGGACATGTCCGACTCAGATGCGGCCGCTGGGGTCTGATCCAGCGGCCGCATCACTCATCAGCCACGCAAGGCAGCGTCCACAACATCCTTTGCCTCGGCCTGGATCTGCCGCAAGTGATCGGCATCCTTCAGCGACTCGGCGTAGATCTTGTACTTGTCCTCCGTTCCGGACGGACGAGCCGCGAACCAGCCAGAGTCCGTAGTGACTTTGATCCCACCGATTGCCGCCCCATTGCCCGGAGCGTTCGTCAGAACGGCGGTGATGGGTTCGCCAGCTAGTTCCTGCGCCGCCACGTCCGAGGGAGACAGGGCAGCCAGCCGAGCCTTTTGCTCTCGGCTGGCTTCGGCATCCACTCGGGCGTAGAAGGACGTGCCGAAGGCCGCTTCGAGATCGGCGTAGTGCTGGCTTGGCGAGCGTCCCGTGACGGCCAGAATCTCACTGGCGAGTAGAGCCAACAGGATGCCGTCCTTGTCAGTGGTCCACGTGCGACCCGCCAGATCAAGGAAGCTCGCACCCGCCGACTCCTCGCCGCCGAAACCGAGAGACGCATCCGTGAGGCCCGGCACGAACCACTTGAAACCGACGGGAACCTCCACCAGGCGGCGCCCCAAACGGTCGGCGACCTTGTCGATGATCGACGACGACACGAGGGTCTTCCCGACTCCCGTATCCTGCGACCAGCCCGGCCGATGGGAGAACAGGTAATCGATGGCCACGGCCAGGAACGCATTAGGGTTCATGAGCCCGAAGTCGGGCGTGACGATGCCGTGTCGGTCGGAATCGGCATCGTTGCCGGTGGCGATGTCGTACTTGTCTCGGTTGGCGACCAGGGAAGCCATCGAGTTCGGGGAGGAGCAGTCCATGCGGATCTTGCCATCGGTGTCCAGGGTCATGAACCGCCAGGTCGGGTCCACCACTGGGTTCACCACGGTGAGATTCAGAGGACTCGTCTCAGCGAGGTACTGCCAATACTGAACGGAGGCGCCACCCAGGGGGTCAGCGCCGATCCGCACTCCCGATGCTGCGATGGCGTCCAAGTCGAGGGCCGAAGCGAGTTCAGTGCAGTACGGCGTCCGGTAGTCGAAGCGGGTGACCTTGCCTGCGGCCACGTCGTAGCTGATCCGCCGAATGCTCGACGGAGAGCCCATCAGCTCGTTTGCACGATCGGCGATCCACTTGGTGGCGTCTGTGTCCGCGGGGCCGCCATTCGGCGGGTTGTACTTGAAGCCGCCGTCGCGAGGAGGATTGTGCGACGGTGTCACGACAATTCCATCGGCCACCTGTTCGGGATGTTCGCGGTTGTACCGGATGATTGCGCGGGAGACCGCGGGTGTGGGCGTGTACTCGTCCTCGTGCTCCGCGAAGACCGCCACGTCGCAGGCGGTCAGCACCTCGATCGCGGTTCGCCAGGCCGGGAGGGACAGTGCGTGGGTATCCTTGCCGATGAATAAGGGGCCACGGACGCCCTGCGACGCACGATATTCCACAATCGCCTGGGTGGTCGCGGCGATGTGGAGGTCATTGAAGGCTGTGTCGAGGCTGGAGCCGCGATGGCCCGAGGTGCCGAACACCACCTTCTGGTCCGGGTTGCTGGGGTCGGGGGTCAGGTCGTAATAGGCCGCCAGGACGGCATCAACGTCGATGAGGTCAGTTTCTAAGGCCACTAGGCCAGCTCGCTCATGTGCCATATAGCCATCTTTCCACTCCAGTTGTCCGATTCGGGCGCGGGAGCCAAGATTGGGGTCATGACAAATCCGAACTTCACACGTCCTGGCGCGGTTGATCTGTCCGCGCTCACCGCCGGGCAGCCTTCTGTCGCTCCCACACAGGGAGGCTATGTCACGGATGTGACTGAAGCTGGATTCCAGGACCTCGTTACGCGCTCCATGCAGTATCCCGTGATCGTGGAGTTTCACTCCCCGCGGGCGGCGGACGCGGGTGGAGTTTCCACGGCGCTTCAAGAACTTATCAATGCTGCTGAGGGACGCTTCCTGTTGGCGCGGATCAACGTGGATACTGAGCCAGCGCTCGCCCAGGCTCTCGGGATCGCGGCGGTGCCGACGGCCCTAGCTCTTATCGCGGGGCAGGCCGCTCCACTGTTCCAGGGCACGCGCGACCGGGCAGACATCCAGGCGATCCTGGACCAGGTAGCGCAGCTGGCGGTAGCCAATGGGCTCACGGGGCGGGCGCAGCCCACGGGCGCGGCTTCGGTCGCGCCTGGGCAGCCGGAGCCAGTGGCTGATCCTCGTTTCGACAAGGCAGACCAAGCTCTGGCTACCGGGGATTTCGCGGGTGCCGTCAAAGAGTTTGATGCGCTGTTGGCCGCCACGCCCGGCGACCCTGAGGCGCTGGCGGGGCGAGCACAGGCGGCACTGTTGGCGCGTTCCACCGGTTTCGACGGGGCAGCAATCGTGGCGGCTGCGGCAGCCAAACCCAGCGATCTTGCGGTCCAACTGGACGCTGCCGATCTTGAGACCATCCAAGGCAGCTACGAGGCAGCTTTTGACCGGCTGCTGGGACTCGCTGCCGAAGTTGGCCCGGAAGAGCGTGAGACCATTCGGGTCCGGTTGCTGGAACTGTTCGAGGTCGCGGGCCGCACGGCCCCCGAGGTGCTCAAGGCGCGTCGTCGCCTGTCGACAGTGCTCTTCTAACGGCGCGGCTAGGCAGTACCGAAGCGACGCTCACGACCCACGAACTGCTCGACCGCCGCCCACAGATCGCGGCGGTCGAAGTCCGGCCACAACCGGTCTAAGAAAATGAACTCGGCATAGGCGGACTGCCACAGCAAAAAGTTCGAGGTACGTTGCTCGCCGGAGGAGCGCACGAACAGGTCCACGTCTGGGATCTCGGGTTCATCAAGAAAGCGCCGGAAGCGCTCCTCCGTTAACCGGTTTGGATCGAGTTTTCCCTCCTTGGCTAGCCGCGCAATCTCTCGCGCAGCGTCCACAATTTCGGCGCGCCCACCGTAGTTGACGCAGAACTGCAGTGTCAGCTTCGAGTTGGATTGGCTTTGCTGCTCGGCCTCTTCTAACTCGCGGATCACCGATCCCCACAGGCGTGGTCGGCGGCCTGCCCACCGGATACGGACCCCCATCGCGTCCAGCTCATCTCGACGCCGGTGGATGACATCGCGATTGAAACCCATCAGCCATCGCACCTCGTCGGGGGAACGTTTCCAGTTCTCGGTTGAGAAGGCATAGGCCGAGAGATAAGGAATGCCCAGTTCGAGCGCGCCATGGATCACGTCGAGCAGGGCGGCCTCGCCGCGCGCATGCCCTTCCGTGCGTTTCAGCCCGCGGGCTTTGGCCCAGCGGCCGTTGCCGTCCATGACGATGGCAACGTGCTGGGGCAGTTTTGCGGCGGGTAGGGAAGGAGGGCGGGCACCCGAGGGATGCGGCGTGGGGTCGCGATAAGGCACGGCCCCAGCCTAACGACTGGGTAGACTCGGCGGGTGCGTACTTACCGGGATGAAGCGGTGGTGTTGCGCACCTGGAAGCTCGGGGAGGCCGACCGGATCGTCGGCTTGTTCACTCGACAGCATGGGAAGGTTCGAGCCGTGGCTAAGGGGGTGCGCAAAACTAGTTCCAAGTTCGGCGCCCGGCTGGAGCCTTTCAGCCACATCGATGTGCAGCTGGCTCGGGGACGCGGGGCTCTGGAGACGATCACCCAGGTGGAATCGCTGCATCCATCGCTCCTAGGCGGAGACTACGATCAGTTCTGTGCGGCTCAGGTGATGGTCGAAGCCGCCGACCGGCTGGTTGCCGAGGATCACATGCCGTCACTGTCGCAGTACCGGTTGCTCCTCGGGGGCCTGCTGGCGCTGCGGCGTGGGGAGTTGCCGCTGACTGCGGTGGTGGACTCGTACCTGTTGCGTGGGATGGCGGTGGCTGGTTGGGCGGTCTCGACGGAAGCCTGTGCTGGCTGCGGGCAGACGGAGCAACTCAGATGGTTTTCACCACAAATGGGTGGGGTGGTGTGCCCGGACTGTCGTCCTCCAGCGTCCGCCGCCGTCAGCCCCGACTTGCTGGCGCTGGTAGGGGCGCTACGAGCCGGTCAATGGGAGACCGTGCGTGCGATGGACCCTGCTGTGCGCAACCGCGCCCATGGCATTGTTGCGGCCTTTGCGTCCTGGCACTTGGAGCGAAGCCTCAGGTCGTTGCCTTTCCTCACGGCTCGCTGATGTGAAAGCGCAAGTCTCAGGACCTCGTCAGGATGCGTTCGCAGAGCAACTGCGGCACAGACCGAAGATCTCCAGGTTATGACCGGCATCGGTAAATCCATGCTCGCTGGCCACCTCGTTTGCCCAGTTCTCTACCGCCTCGCCGGCGATCTCCACCGCGAGACCGCAGGAGCGGCAGACCAAATGATGGTGGTGGCTGTTGGAGCACATCCGGTAGGCGGCCTCGCCGTCTGGGGTACGAAGAACGTCAAGGTCCCCCGACTCGCTCATGGTTTGCAGGGCGCGGTACACCGTCGCCAACCCGACTTTGTCACCCACCTGACGCAGTTCAGAGTGGATTTGGGCCGCGGTACGGAACTCCTCGGTGTTGGCTAGCAAAGCCCGGACGGCGGCTCGCTGCCAGGTGTTCCGCGTGCTAGTACTCGTCATAGTGGTCTCCGTGCGGGGGCATGCCGGTGAGTTCCCACCGTCTGGGCGAGATGCTCTCCGTGCTTGATAGTGCAACCTTACCGGAAGGTTGGCTGACTGGGAGGCGTCCTGGGATCCCTGATGTCACGTGCGGAGGCGTAGCGGATGAATCGGTGAAAGGGCTGCACCAGCAGGCCCGCGACGACCGCCAGACCGAGGAGGGCAATGGCCATCATGACGATGGTCGCTCCAGAGGCCGTATCCCAATAGTACGAATCGATGGTGCCTCCGAGAGCGGCGACGGTGCCGATTGCCATCGCCCCGTACAGCGTCGTCCTGAAACTGACGAATACTTGCTGGGCCGCAGCAACAGGGATGACCATGAGCGCACTAATCAGCAGGAGTCCCACCGTGCGCATTGAGACAGTGACCGTGACCGAAGCAACGATGACGACCAGCAAGTTCAACCATTTCACCCGTAGACCGAGGACACGCGCGAAATCCTCATCGGCGCAGATCGCGAACAGTCGTGGCCATAGTCCCACGGTGAAGATCAGAATCACGGCAGCTAGGCCTGCGATGACCCACAGGTCAGTCTTGCTGACGGCCGTGAGAGCTCCGAAAAGATAGGCCATCAACCCAGCCGGCCCCTGACCCGCGATCCCCGCCATCATCACCCCGGAGGCGATGCCGCCGTAGAACAACAACAGCCAAACCCAGATCACCGGACGTCCTGCCGGATTGCCGGAGCAACTCCACCACGATCGCGCCCAGAACGCAGGCCACCACGGCCATGGGGAGTGGTGCCCAACCCGTGAGTAGAGCCAGGCCAACCCCCATGATGGCGACATGCCCCAGTCCGTCGCCGAGCAAAGACAAGCGCCGCTGCACAATGTACATGCCGATGGCGGGAGCCGATAGACCACTGAGTAGGGCGGCGATGAAGGCGCGCTGCATAAATGGGTAGGAGAAAATCGTTATCGAGAGCCTCCTGGTTCGCGCCTACGGGCGGCAAGCCATGGCTCGCTAACTGATGTGTCGGCGGAGTCCAGCACGTGCCCGCCGCTGAGCCGGATGAAGCGGTCAAGTACTGGGGCCACCACCTCAATCTCGTGAAGTACCAGCCCCAGGCCCACTCCGCTGCTGCGGAGGCTCCCGAACAACTCGGTGAGGCGGGCCTGGGTGTCCGTGTCTAGCCCTGCGAGTGGTTCATCCATGATCAAGAGGTCGGGCTCGGCTGCCAGAGCACGGGCGATGAGGACCCGCTGTTTCATGCCCCCCGACAGGGGAGCAAACGGCCAGTGCGCCCGGTCAAGCAGACCCACTCGGTCCAGCGACTCAGCCACGACGTTGCGGTCGCGGCGGGTGAAGAAGCCGAAGGGACGCTGGTGTGCGAGGCGGCCCAAGGCCACCACCTCCCTAACCGTGGCGTTTTGCACGTTCAAGGTCGCGTGCTGAGGGACGTAGCCCACGCGATGCCAATGGCGGAAAGCATGGATCGGTGTCCCAAACAGCTCAATGCTGCCGCCTTGGAAGGGGATGAGACGCAGCAGCGTACGCAGGAGAGTGGTCTTTCCCGAGCCGTTCGACCCGAGGATCGCGACGGCTTCCCCGGCGCGAAGCTGGATGCTGACATCGCTTAGCACAGGCAGACCGCCGAGGGACACATGGAGCCCTTCGGCGGCGATCAAGTTCTCTTGCTCAGGAACAGGCATTAGCTTTCTTTAAGGCCTCTAGGTTCGCCTCCATGACTGACACATAGTCAGCGCCGGCGGAAGCATCCGTAATGCCCTCGACGGGGTCTAGGACTGCCAACTCGATGCCAAGGTCCTCGGCCATGGTGCTGGAGTCGGCGTCTGAGGAGAGGGTCTCGAAGAAGATGGTGCTGACACCGTGGGCTTTCGCCAGTTCCTGCACCTCAGCGATGCGGGCGGGGGAGGGACACTCATTCGGAGAGATTCCACTGATGCCCACCTGCTCCAGCCCGTATACCCGAAGGCCGCGTGAGACGTGATGATGGTCTTCACCAAGCAGGTAGACAGCCCCGTCTTGTACGCGTCGTCCAGATTGGTCAACTCGGCAGCTGCGGCCTTGGCGTTGCTTAGGAAGTTCTCGGCGTTGGCTGAGTCGATTTCGGCGAGCTTGGCAGCCACGGCATCAATGACCTTGGCTTCCAGCGTCGGATCGAGCCAGAAATGTGGATCAATGCCGCCATGATCGTGTTCGTCGTCTTCCTGCGATGGGGTTGCCGCCGTGTCACCAGAGGGCGGTGGCGTGGTGTGGTGATCGTGATCGTCCCCGGATGTGGTTTCCGTGTCCTCGTGGTTCTCCGAGGTAGCGGGGTGCAACTCCAGCACCTGGGATACGTCGAGAACGTTCTTCACGCTCGACTGTTCGATGGCTGCGTCGACGGCCGGCTGGAATCCCTTGAGGTAGACCACAAGGTCGGCGTCTTGAAGTTCGGCAGTCTGCCTTGGTGTGATTTCTAGATCGTGGGGTTCCTTGCCCGGCATGGTGAGGTTGGAGACGCTCACTTTGTCGCCCCCAGCCTTGGTAGCCGCGAACTCCAAAGGACAAAAGGCGACGGAGACCTTGGTGGCTCCGCTACTGGCGCTCTCCCCGACGGGCTCGCCAGGTGGGGAGGCCGTGGTGCAGGCGCCCAGGATGAGCGTCGCCGCAGCTGAGAGGACAATGATGCGTGACTTCGTGAGAATCACTATCACAGACGTTGAGACCGTTTTTCAACTCTGCCGATAGGGTTCTTGCGTGCTTTCGATCATACGTTTCCGCGAGGTTGACGATCAGTTGGCTTCGGGGCTTGCGGCCGTCGCCGAGTTCTGGCGTGGGCGGGAGGGGAACCTCGGGGTGGACCTTGTGGCCAACATTGATGAGCCGAGCCTGTGGGCTCTAGTCTCGCGTTGGCAGGACGTCGGCAGCTATCGGCGAGCAATGTCCGGCCACGAGGCGAAGCTGCTGCTGACTCCGGCGTTGCTGAGAGCGGTCGATGAGCCGTCGGCATACCTAAAGCCGAGTGAGCTCAGCGGCGCGGAAGACCGGTCACGACATCCTGAGTGATGGGCGGCGGTAACCTGTGACTACCTTCTTCATGGAAACAAAGGAGTCGCATGGAAACGCAGATCGTGCTGCGCACCGCCGGGGTGGCCATCTTGTTACACGCCGACTCGGACGGAGTACCCGAGGTCGTCTATTGGGGCAAAGACCCAGGGCAAGTCAGCGCCGAGGACTTCGCGGGCCTGAGCCTGGGGGCGGCCTGGATGGTGCCCGGTAACTCCATTGATCAGGGCCTGCGGCTAGGAATCCTCCCCGAAGGGCGATTCGGATGGTGCGGTAGCCCCGGCCTCATCGGATCGCGTGAGGGGCAGGGATGGAGCCCCGCCTGGCGGGTCACCGGAGTCTGGGTTGACGGCCAGCCGGTCGCAGGTTTCATCGCTCATGGTGCGGGGCGAGTGGAGTACGAGGTCGAGGCGCTGGCTGCCGAACTGGCCTTGCGCCTCAGCATCGAATTGCTGCCCAGCGGCCTCATCCGGGCACGCGCCACCGTGACGAATCTAGGCGCAGCCGCCTTCGAGGTGCAGGAGCTCACCGTGCGATTCCCCGTGCCTGGGCAGGCGCATGATCTGCTGGACTTTGCCGGACGATGGTCGGCGGAACGCATGCCGCAACGCAGCCAGTTGGGTGTGGGGGTTCATCGCCGGGAAGGACGTCACGGACGGACGGGGGCGGATGCGGCCTACGTTCTCAGCGTCGGAGAGACCGGCTTCGGCTACGACCGAGGAGAGGTCTGGGGATGCCATGTCGCCTGGAGCGGCAACCACCTTCACCTCGCTGAGAGAGACTTCAATGGAGCCCAGGTGCTAGGCGGTGGTGAGCTGCTTCTCCCCGGAGAGGGGCGCCTGGGCAGTGGAGAATCCTATGCCACGCCTTGGGTCTATTTCAATCACGCTATCGGGCTTGATGCTCAGGCAGCGCGATTTCACGAACACCTTCGCGCGCTCGCGACGAATCCCGGACCGCAACGTCCCGTGAGTCTGAACATCTGGGAGGCGGTGTATTTTGACCACGACGTGAACCGTCTCATTGATCTCGCCGAGCGCGCTGCTGCCATCGGCGTCGAGCGGTTCGTGCTGGATGACGGGTGGTTCGGGGCGCGTCGCCATGACCGCGCCGGGCTGGGGGACTGGGTGGTCAGTCCGGAGGTCTGGCCCGCCGGGCTGCATCCACTCGTGAACCGTGTCATCGAGCTCGGCATGCAGTTCGGGCTCTGGTTTGAACCCGAGATGGTCAACCCCGACTCGGATGTGGCGCGCGCCCATCCGGAGTGGATCATGCAACTGGAGGACCGGCTACCGTTGGAGGGACGGTTCCAGCAAGTGCTGAACCTCTCGTTGCCCGACGCCTTTGCTCATGTGCTGGGTCAGATGGCAGCGATTCTCGACGAGTACGCAATCGCGTACGTGAAATGGGACCATAACCGCGACCTCAACGACGCCGGCACCGCTCCGTCAGGACGTCCCGCGGTCGCGGCTCAGACGCGGGCGTTCTATGCGTTGCTGGATGAGTTGCGGCGGCGATTCCCGCATGTTGAGTTTGAGTCTTGCTCGTCTGGGGGGTCGCGGATCGATCTGGAGGTCATGGAGCGTGCGGAACGGGTCTGGGTCTCGGACAACAACGATCCAGATGACCGGCAACGGATGCTGTGGTGGACGGCGCAACTGCTGCCCCCGGAAGTCATGGGATCGCATATTGCCTCTGGCCAGTCTCACGTGACGGGACGACGACACGACCTGAGCTACCGTGCAGCGACGGCGATGTTCGGTCACTTGGGGATCGAATGGGATCTGGCGCAGGCAAGCGAAGCGGAACTCGACGAGTTGAAGTGGTGGATCCAGTGGTACAAGCATCACCGCGAGCGGCTGATGACCGGGCGTCTCGTTCGGGTGCATCTTCCGGAGCACGGAGCCTGGTTCAAAGGCCTCGTAGGCGAGGAGGGAGGCATCTATTCGCTCGCGTCGCTGGAGGCTACGGTCTGCGTGAATCTGGGGTTGTTGCGGTTCCCAGGGCTTGAGCCCAGTGCTCGATACCGCATCAATGTGATCGATCGAACATCGTTCCCAGCGAGCCATCAAGTGCCATGGCTCAACGCGCCGAGCCCTCTGGAGTTGTCGGGCGCCCAACTCATGAATGTCGGGTTGCGTGCCCCAGTGCTCCGGCCATCGACGGCGGTGCTCTTCGACATCATCAAGCTCGAATGATCGTAAGGGGATTGTTCACGTTCTGGACTTGAGTGGATCAAGAGTCGGTAGATCGCGCTAACGTCGTAGTCAAAACCATTTAGGAGGACTGTGTGAGATTAGGCAGCATCGACCCGACGTCGAAACTCGTGGTGCAGACAGTCTTGCGCCACGGTCCTATCGCGCGCGTCGGAGTCGCCAGGCGAACCGGGCTCAGCTCGGGGTCAATGACGCGTCTGACCACCCCGCTGATTGATGCCGGGATTCTGCGGGAACAACAGCCGGGACCGCGCCGTCAACTAGGGCGGCCCGCGCTTCCGCTCGCCGTGGTCGATGATGCTGCCCGGTTCGTCGGGATCAAGGTGGTGCCGGGACACCTTCATGCCGTTGTGACCGGATTGGCGGGACGGGTGCGCGCGACTGAGGCGCGAGATGCTGACACAACAACGGCCGAAACTACGGCCAGGGCTATTGCTGCTGTGGTCTCGGATCTCGTAGCAGAGTATGACCCCACCGCGGTCGGCGTGGCGCTGGCGGCCGCCGTCGACCCGACGGGTCAGGTGCGTGCGGCGCGGCTCCTTGGCTGGGAGGGGGGCAATCTTGCGGCCCGTGTAACAGAACTGACGGGTCTGCCATGCACGGCGGCAAACGATGTCGATGCCCTCACGCTCGCCGAGCATTGGGTTGGTCACGGGCGCGGCGCCCAGAACTTCGCCGTGGCCACCGTAGGAGCGGGTGTTGGCGCTGGTGCGGTGGTGAGCGACGAGCTGTTGGTGGGTCATCAGGGTTCCATGGGCATGGTGGGCGAAGCCTGGACGAGTTGGGGCCAGCGTTTTCATGATGCGCTCGCCGACGAGTCGCTTCTGGCAGCAGCGAAAGAGGCGGTGGGCCGAACCGTCACCCCCGAGGAGCTACGGGAGGCTGAGAAACCGGTGCTGCGGGATCTTCTGACGCGGGCCGCCCAGGCTTTGGGGGAACTTGTCGCGCTCGCCAAGCAATTCTGGGGACCACAGCGGGTGCTGTTGACGGGGGAGGGCATCGTCTATCATCGCGAGCGCCTCGACGTGATCCATGAGACCTTGAATCGACACCGATTCGAGGACATTGACCCCCCCGAGGTGGTGGTGGCCGAGCTGGGCTTTCACGCCTGGGCGCGGGGAGCGGCAGCTCTAGCCACCCGCCTGACTCTCAAGTACTGACGCCCGGCCGTGCTATCGCAGCCCCTTGCGGCGCAGCAGGTGGGTAGCATCGGGCTCCGCGCGGCGGAAGCTGCGCCAGGCTTGCATCGACTCAATGCTCCCACCGCGGCCCAAAAGCTCCCGACGAAAATGGTCCCCGGCGTGCCGGGTCAGCCCGCCGTTGGCCTCGAACCAGGCGCAGGCGTCGGCGTCTAAGACCTCCGCCCACAGGTACCCGTAGTACGCGGCCGCGTACATGCTGCCGAAGATGTGGCTGAAGTAGCACGAGCGGTAGCGTGGCGGAATCACGTCGCTAGCCACCCCGGCGTGCTGCAGGGCGTCGGCTTCGAAGGCCGCCAAGGCCTGGACATCGTGAGGCAATGCTTCTGGGGCAGTGGTGTGCCAGGCCTGGTCGAGCAGCATGGCCGCCACCATTTCCAACGTGTGGAATCCCTGTCCGATGATGCGGGAGGACTTCAGCTTTTCCACCAGGGCGCGGGACAGCGGTTCCCCCGTCTCGTGGTGGACCGCGAAGCGGGAAATGAGTTGCTCATCCCAGGCCCAGAGCTCGTTCACCTGAGAGGGAAATTCAACGAAATCTCGGGGGACGGCAGTTCCAGAACGGGAAGGATACTTCACGTCTGAGAGTAGACCGTGCAGGGCATGGCCGAACTCGTGGAACAGCGTCGTCACGTTGTCCCAGGTCAGCAGACTAGGCTCATCGTCGGTTGGAGGCCTGAAGTTGCAGGTGTTCGTCACGACGGGCAGGGCTCCCGTGAGGCGGGCCTGGGGCACGATGGACGTCATCCAGGCACCGCCGCGCTTCGAGTCCCGCGTGTAGGGGTCGATGATGTACAAGCCCCGAGGCTCCCCGGACTCCTCCCGCACTTCGTAGACCAGGGCATCGGCGGTGAAACCACGCAGCTCCTGCCTCCGATGAAAGGTGAGACCGTAGAGGGCGGTGGCGGCGGCGAACACTCCTTCGGTCAGCACCCGGCCGAACTCGAGGTAGGGTCTAAGAGCTGTCGGGTGGACAGCGTCCGCCGCGGCCAGCCGAGCCGCATAGAAGCCCCAGTCCCAAGCAGCCAGTTCTTCCCCCGGATGATCCTGTTCTAGGGCCTGCTGAAGGGCGGCCGCCTCTTGTGCAACTAGCTCTAGCGTCCCGGGGACCACCCGGTTCAGCAGCCCGACAACAGCCTCGGTGGTTCGTGCACAGGAGTCGGCCGCAACCCATGCGGCGTGATGTTCGTAACCGAGGAGTTGAGCGCGTTCCGCCCGCAAAGTGACGATATCCAGGACGAGTTGGCGGACATCGTGCTCGCCACCCAGCCCTCGGCTCACCGAGGCCTCGAAAATGCGACGCCGCAGCCCACGATGCTCAATGTCCTGAAGCACAGGTTGTCCCGTGGTGTTGGCCAATTCGATGAGCCAGCCCGTCTCGCCCCGAGCCTGTGCGGAGCGGGCGGCAGCTTCGATAGCCTCGGCGCTGAGTCCGACTAGCTCGGCTGGGTCCGTGACGAGGACTGCGGCGGCGTTGCGTCCGGCCACGAGAGCCTGCTCGAAGGCCACACTGAGGGAGGACAGATCGGCGTTGATCTGACGGAGTCGGTGCTGTTGTTCCTTGTCCAGGTTGATCCCGGAGCGTTCGAACGTGCGAATGTTCTCCGAGAGTAGGTGCCAGTCCTCTTCGTCGAGGTGAATCTCTCCGGCCTCGGCCCGGGAACGCAGCGCCTTCAGCCGTTCGTAGAGGCGCGTGTCGAGCCAGATGGCATCGTGATGTTCCGCGAACAGCGGAGCTAGCTCAGCCTCAATGCGGTCGCGTTCCGCGTTGCCCTCGGCGGCCTTGGCCACCCAGAAGGCTGTGCCGGCGCGATCCAACGTGACAGAGCTCAACTCCCATGCCTCCAGGGTATTGGCCACGGTAGGTGCCGCCGACTGGGAAGCCAGGCGCTCTAGGGCTGCTCGCTGCTCAGCTAAGCCCTGCCGGATAGCTTCCGCGAACTGCTGGTCGGTGAGGTTCGCGTAGTCGGGAAGCTGGAACGGAAGTGTGGGCTCGGCAAGCAGAGAATTCATGGTCTTCATCCAACCATGCGTAGAATCGCTCGGTCGCCAACGAGATTGGGGTATGTAGTGGTTGAGCCGCTCCGCCTGCACGCGCCGAGCCGCCGGAATGCCGTTGTGGTTGAGTTGCCCGTGGTGCTGGCCCCCATGGCGGGTATCACAAACGCGGCCTTTCGTGCGCTGTGCCTTGAGCAGGGGGCAGGATTGTACGTCTGCGAGATGATGACCTCGCGGGGCATCCTCGTGGGCGATCACAAGACGCGCTCAATGCTGACTTTCGATTCCAGCGAGACCGTCCGCTCAGTGCAACTGTACGGCGTGGATCCAGAGGTGGTGGCTGCTGCTGCGCGGCTGCTCGTGACGGACTATGGCGTGCATCACATTGACCTCAACTTTGGCTGCCCTGTGCCGAAAGTGACCCGTAAAGGCGGGGGCGGGGTACTGCCGTACAAGCGCGATCGGTTACGGGCGATCATTCGTGCCGCGGTACGGGCGGCCGACGAATTCGGGGTGCCCGTGACCGTGAAGACCCGGATTGGGATCGACGAAGAACATGAGACCTTCCTCGATACCGGCAGAATCGCTGAAGAGGAAGGAGCGGCGGCCATCGCCCTCCACGCTAGAACGGTGCGACAGGCCTACGCAGGGCAGGCCGACTGGTCCCGGATCGCCGAGCTCAAGCAAAGTGTAGGAATCCCGGTACTGGGCAACGGGGACCTGTGGGAGGCCGAGGACGCTCTGCGGATGATGGCAAGCACCGGCTGCGACGGGGTGGTGATTGGTCGCGGCTGTCTGGGCCGGCCGTGGCTCTTCGGGGACCTTGCGGCAGCCTTCGCGGGACAAGGGCAACGCGCTCGGCCGACCCTCGGCGAGGTGGGCGCCATGCTGATCCGGCACGCCCAACGGCTGGTGGCCCTCATGGGCGAGCGCGGGGTGATTGACCTGCGTAAGCACATGGCCTGGTATTTCAAGGGTTATCCCGTCGGTGAGCTCCGGCGCCAGTTCGCCATGGTCTCGTCTCTCGAAGAGCTGCGCGACCTCGTGGGGCAGCTGGACGCCGATCAACCTTTCCCCGTCGGCGAACTTGGAACTCCGCGTGGTCGACAGGGAAGCCCCCGTAGCAAGGTGATTCTCCCGTACGGCTGGTACGACGACACCAGCGGTCGCGACCTTGACCTGTCCGCCGCCGAGGACAGCACCAGTGGCGGGTAGAGTCGTCCATCATCCCAGGTGGAGGTGTCCGAAGCCCGGTCTTGCCCTTCGCAGCCATTCGGTAGACGGCTACCGTGACCCACACCTACGAAACGAGGAGCCCCCATGTCTGAGACCGTGACCTTGATCGTGGACGGTGTCGCGCACGAATTTCCCATCTGCCATGGGACTGAGGGAGAGCGCGCCATTGATATCTCCAAGCTCCGAGCCTCTACCGGACTCATCACGCTGGACGATGCCTACGGCAACACCGGCTCGTGCAAGTCAGCCATCACCTTCATTGATGGCGAACGCGGCATCCTCCGCTACCGCGGTGTCCCCATCGAAGACCTGGCCGCTAGGTCCTCGTTCATCGAAGTTGCAGAATTGCTGATCTTCGGGGACCTCCCGGACGAGGCCGAGCGGTCAGATTTCCGCGACCTGCTCATTGAGAACTCAGCTTTGCACCGGGACATGCGAAAACACTTCGAGGGTTTCCCGACCGATGCACACCCCATGGCCATCCTCTCCGCCATGATCAACGCCATCCAGGCGTATGACCTACCTGAGATCCACATCACCGAGGAATCCGGATTCCGGCGGGCCGCCGCCATGTTGCTGGCCAAGACCCGGAC
Organism: Propionibacteriaceae bacterium; assembly: GCA_030532825.1. Taxonomy (GTDB): domain Bacteria; phylum Actinomycetota; class Actinomycetes; order Propionibacteriales; family Propionibacteriaceae; genus Arachnia. The sequence continues at coordinate 41,050 of JAUNKK010000002.1, read as the reverse complement.
GATCGCCGCCGCCTCATACAAGAGCCATGTGGGCCAGCCCATCGCTTATCCGCGATACGACCTGCCCTACGCGGAGAACTTCCTTCACATGATGTTCTCCGTGCCCTACCGCGATTATGAGGCCACCCCGGAAGTGGCGCACGCGCTGAACATGTTCTTCGTGCTGCACGGCGACCACGAGCAGAACTGCTCCACGGCGACAGTGCGCATGGTGGCCTCCAGCGGAGCGAACCTGTTTACCTCTGTCTCGGCGGGCGTCACCGCCTTGTGGGGGCCCCTGCACGGTGGAGCGAACATGGGCGTGATCGAGATGCTGGAGGCAATCCGGGATGATGGGATGTCAGTCAACTCGTACCTCGACAAGGTGAAGGATCGCACCTCTGGTATCCGGCTCATGGGGTTCGGCCACAGGGTGTACCGGAACTTTGATCCGCGAGCCAAGATCCTCAAGCAGGCGGCGCACGACCTTCTTGAGTCGATGCACATCACGGATCCGCTGCTTGACATCGCCCGGGAGGTCGAGGCTGCGGCGTTGGCGGACGACTACTTCGTCGAGCGACGCTTGTACCCGAACGTGGACTTCTACTCCGGGATCATTCTGCGGGCTATCGGCATCCCCCTCGACATGTTCACGGTGTTGTTTGCCATTGGGCGAACTGCGGGCTGGATTGCGCACTGGAAAGAGGTTTATGACAACCCATCCCAGCGCATCTACCGTCCTCGTCAGCTCTATGCCGGTAATCCCCTCACCAAGTGGGTCCCGAGTGCTGAGCGTTAGTCAGCTCTGGATGATGCGGCGATGAATGGCCCCCTGCCTCGGGCCATCGCATGGGCCAAGACGATGCGCGGTCACGGCGAGGGCGTCGTGACCGCGCACCGCGACTCGCATGCCCAGGTGCAGCCTCAGCGGCCCCGGCGGCGAGAACAGCGGGAGGAACTAGAGCGGCTCAGTCTCAACCCGGCAGCGACGTTCGCCTCAGGCGCCGGCGATCGGGCTCAGCCCGAGGAGCCGTGTGAGTTTCGAACCTGCTTCGAACGGGATCGGGACCGGATTGTCCATTCGGCCTCTTTTCGACGGCTTGCCGGTAAAACCCAGGTGGTCGTCCACCCCACCGACCATCAGCGTACGCGGTTGACCCACGCGATTGAGGTGGCCCAGTGTGCCGTCGCGATGGCGAGGGGCGTTGGCGGCAACATCTCGCTGACCGAGGCGATGGCCCTCGGGCACGATTGTGGGCATGGTCCTGGGGGCCACGCCTCGGAGGACGCCTTCGATGCCTTCCTGCCGCAAGGCTATGACCACGGCCCCTGGGGGGCTGACGTGGTCCTAGCGGAACTCAATCTGACGGCCCAGACGCTCGACGGGATTCGTAACCACTCCTGGTCCCGCCCGGCGCCCGCCACATTAGAGGGGGAACTGGTCAGCTGGGCGGACCGGATCGCTTACTGCGCCCACGACCTTGAGGATGCCATCCAAGCGGGAATCGTCACCGTTGATGAGTTGCCTTCCGTCGTCACCGAGGTCGTCGGAACCACCCGTCGGGAGCAGTTGGCCCGTTTCCTCGGGGCTGTCATAGAAACCACTATGAGCACCGGCACGGTAGGCATGGATGCTTCGACGGCGGAGGCACTAGCGGTACTGCGACGCTTCAACTACGAGCGCATCTATACCCGGCCTGAGTCGGTGGCCCAGTCGCGAACGGTTGTCAAGGTGTTGCAGGGTCTAGTCGAGTACTTTCTGGCCCACCCCGACACTCTGCCCGAGGAGTACCGCACCGAGGATGCGACCTGGGGCATCGTGACCTATGTGGGAGGCATGACGGACCGATTCGCCTTCGATCATGCAGAGCGCCTGCTGGGCTGGGACCGGGGCCGGTTACCCAAAGGAATCGGGCGGGGTGCCTAACGGGCCAAGCTATGCCGACGCGGCAAATCCGTGAGATTTGTCATGCCGAATCCGTGACCTAGCCGCTACGAGCAAGTGTCGGAGCGTTGGCAGCCCTCGAGGTATGACAGCCATCGAATGCCAGCAACTGCGCAAGACATTCCGCACCGGAGGGGCCACGGTTGAGGCCGTCGCCGGCCTGGACTTCGCCATCGCGGTCGGCGAAGTCGTAGCCTTCCTGGGGCCGAATGGTGCGGGCAAGACCACCACCCTCGACATGGTGCTGGGACTCACCGAACCCACCACCGGGGATGTGACCGTGTTCGGTCACAAGCCGCGGCAAGCCATTCGCCGAGGCGACGTGGGCGCGGTGCTGCAAACCGGCGGTCTCCTGCGAGACCTGACTGTCCTCGAAACGGTAACAGCCGTCGTGGCCCTGCAGGGCGCCCGCGCCAACGTAGAGTCCGTCATGGTAGCCAGCGATCTCACCCGATTACGAGGGCGCAAGGTGTCGCGTTGTTCCGGCGGTGAACAGCAACGCCTCAAGTTCGCGCTTGCTTTGCTCACTGATCCTGGGCTACTGATTCTGGACGAACCGACCGCGGGCCTGGATGTCGCAGCCCGCCGCGATTTCTGGGACACCATGCACCAGCAAGCCGAGGGCGGCCGCACCATTGTCTTTGCAACCCACTACCTGGAAGAAGCTCAACGTTTCGCCCAGCGGATTGTGCTCATCGTGCGCGGTCGCATCATCGCTGACAGCTCCGCGAGGAGATCCGAGCGCTGACCAACAGGCGTGTGGTCCATGCCGTGCTTCCGCCACCCCTCATCGAGAGTCCGCCAGTGCAGTTGCTGACGCTGCTCGGCGGTGATCTGAAACTCGATGGCGAATGGATCACCGTCAACACTCCTGCATCCGATGAGGTGGTGCTGACCCTATTTCAGCACGGCGCCTACGACTTGGAAATCACCGCCCCCAGCCTCGAAGACGCCTTCTTCGCCCTCACCGAGCAGGACTGACCACCATAAACCTCACCTACATCCGGATCGAACTACATCGAAACCTGCGAGACGTGACGAACGTGATGTTCACCTTCGCCATCCCCGTGGCGATGTATCGCCTGTTCGATCGCGGTGAAACCGCCGATCTGCAATCCGGCCGGGGCAACGTCAGCTTCTACGTGATGACCTCGCTAGCCGCCTATGGTGCCGTCGTTGCTGCGACGACTGTCTCCGCTCAGGCTGCCAGCGAGACAATGCTGGGCTGGGGACGCCAACTGGCTTTAACTAGGCAGCGGCCGCTTGGTTTCATCGCCAACAAAGTGGCTGTTGCGCTGCTCATCGGAGCTTTCGCTTCTGGGCTGGTATTTGCGGTTGGCTCTGCTAGCGGAGCCCAAGCTGACGTCTGGTGGGTGTGACCGACCGCGTGGGGGATAGGTATTCTCGGCGCGGCCTCGTTCGGGGTCTTCGGCATGGCCGTTGCGTTGCTAGTGAAGTCGGAAAGCGCAGCTGGCATCGCCTCGGAGCCGTGGTGTTCTTCGCCTTCTTCGGGAACGTGTCCACACCCCTGGAGGGGGCCATGCTGGCCTTCGCTCGCTTCACTCCCATGTACGGCTATGTTGGCCTCGTGAGGTACCCGCAGCTTGAGGGCAAAATCGAGGTCGCCAAACCGCCTCAGACCGATTCCACCTGGCTGCTCGCGGCGAACTACCTAGCCTGGCTCGCGGTCTTCGTTTGCCTAGCCGTACTGGGTACGAGACGTGCAAGGACCCGCCAATGAATCGTTTCCGCGCCTGGGCCGCTGCCAAGATGACAACCGCCTGGGAAGGGGTGCTCATCGCCGTCGGATGGCTGGTGTTCCTGGTATTTCCCGGCATCGAGCTCTGGCGCCTCGGTAACGTTCCGGGGCGCTGGATTGGGCTGGCGGCCCTGGCGGTGTTCGTGCCTATCTATCTGAGATGCTTCGCTGATCTAGGCGTGTTCCTGGACGCTCAGGGATGCAGGGCTCAGGTCAGGCGCGCCGCCATGCTTCTGTTATCGTCGTGGTGCTGGTATGGGCCATCGGTATCGAGGCGATCAGCATGGTCCCGTTTCTGATCGGTTTCACGACCTACGGGCTGTGGCCGCCGTTTCGGTTACCCGCTGCGTTGGCTGTGGCTGTGCTCTTAGGAGATGAGCTCCAGCATGTTGCTGAGGTGCTGCGCGTGAACAGGGTGCGCGTGACCATCGAGGGGGAGGCCGCCACCGTTACCGGCCCCATCGCTGTGTCACTCGGGTGGGTGCTGCGAGAAGCCGCCACCAACGTCCTTCGACACGCCAATGCGAGCCGAGTTCGAATCCAGTTTGAAGCTCAAGGCTTCACCTTTGAAGATGATGGCAATGGGCCGGGGCTTGGCCAGGGCAACGGGGTACCTGGGATGCGCCTGCGAGTAGCGGCGGCCGACGGGGACTTTAGCTTCGGTCCGGCGGCTTCCAGGGGTAGTGCGGTGAGGGTGACATGGTGATCCCCGTCTTGCTGGCCGACGACCAGGATCTCGTGCGCGGGGCCATGGCTGCGCTGCTGGGGCTGGAGCCCGACATTACCGTGGTGAGAGCCAGGTAGGGCGTGGCGACGAAGTGGTAGCGGCTGCCCGCGAAAGCCGCGCTGACGTCTGTCTGATCGATATTCAGATGCCCGGCATTGATGGCATTGAGGCAGCGCAGCGATTGCGCCGGGAGTTGCCGAAGGTTCGGGTCGTGATGGTGACGACCTTCGACCGCCCAGGGTATCTTCGGCGGTCCTTGGACGCCGGCGTCGTCGGGTTCGTCGTCAAGACAACCCCCGCCGCGGGACTCGCCGAGGTCGTGCGACGGGCCCACGCCGGGCTTCACACCATCGATCGAGAACTGGCAGAGGATGTGCTGTTCGCGCTCCCGAACCCACTCACGGGTCGGGAACAGGAGGTTCTGCAGCTGGCAGCCACAGGTGATCCCGTCGCTCGGCTGGTGAAGCAGCTGTTTCTGTCCCCAGGCACTGTGCGCAACCACCTATCCAGTGCTATTGGCAAGACAGGAGCCGCCAATCGTGTGGAAGCTGCCCGGATAGCCACTGAGCGTGGCTGACTATGAATCGCATACCGACGGCGTACTAGACTTCCCGCCATGGTAGGGCGGATCAACGACGAGGACATCGCGCTGGTCCGCCAACGCTGCCGGATCGACGATGTGGTGCGAGACTACGTGGCCCTACGGTCGGCAGGCGGAGGTTCGCTGAAAGGGCTGTGCCCGTTCCATGACGAGAAGACCCCAAGCTTCACCGTCACCCCAGCTCGAGGTTTCTTTTACTGCTTCGGCTGCGGCGAGGGGGGAGACGTCATCACCTTCCTACAACGTCACCAGAACCTCAGTTTCACTGAGGCGGTGCAATCCCTGGCCGACCGAGCGGGAATTGTGCTCAGGATCGTCGACGACGGGCAAGGTTCCAGCCAGCCGCCCGGGCAGCGTAAGCGTATTCTCGAAGCCAATGCGGCAGCCCAAGCGTTCTTCTGTGACCAACTCGGCACACCGGAGGCCCTCACCGCCCGGCAGTTCCTAGACCAACGGGGCTTCGACCGCGAGATCGCAGAGCAGTTTGTTTTGGGCTACGCGCCGCGGGGCGGGCACGCACTGCGGCAGACGTTGCGGGCGAAGGGCTTCGACGATGCGACGCTGAAAGCGGCGGGCCTCATCCGCGAGGGCGGCCGGGACTTCTTCGCCGGTCGGCTGTTGTGGCCCATCCGAGACTCCGCCAGCGCTGTGCTGGGTTTCGGCGGAAGGCGGATCTACGACGACGACCGGCTCCCAGCCAAGTACATCAACACTCCCGAGACGCCGGTGTACAAGAAATCCCATGTCCTCTACGGTCTTGATCTGGCCCGGCAGAGCATCGGTAAACGCGCCCAGGCCGTGGTCGTCGAAGGCTATACCGATGTCATGGCGGCCCACCTCTCGGGCGTCGACACCGCCGTGGCCAGTTGCGGCACAGCATTCGGTGAGGACCATGCCCGCCTGCTCCAGCGGCTCCTCGGAACCCACGACGGGCTTCACGGGGAGGTCGTCTTCACTTTCGATGGGGATGCTGCCGGACAGAAGGCCGCTCTCAAAGTCTTCCAGGGAGACCAGAATTTCACCGCCCAAACCTACGTTGCCGTGGAGCCCTCCGGGCTGGACCCGTGTGACCTGTGGCTGCGTGATGGCGAGGCCGCCGTGCGGGAACTCGTGAGCCGGAGGATTCCCCTGTACCAGTTCGTCATGTCCAATGTCCTGCGAGGCTACGACCTAGACCGTGCCGACGGTCGCCTCGGCGCACTCCGGGAAGCCACCGACCTGATCGGTGCCATTCGGGATCGCTCGCTGGTGGACGCCTACCTGCGGGAATTGGCCGACATGCTCGGGATGGACATGGCGGATGTCCGGCGCGAGGCCAGCCGCCGTTTCCGCCCTGCAGCAGAGCGCCCCGGGGCAGGGTCTGTGGTTCCGGCCAGGCCGAGCCCGGACTGGCCAGACCCGGCCGACCCGGCGCTTCGGCTAGAGCGCGACACCCTCAAGCTCATGCTTCAGTACCCCTTCACCTTCGACGAGGCCTGGAACTCGGTGCAAGCACAGTTCTTCTCCCACCCGGGCTACGCAGCCGTGTTCAAGGTAATCGCGGCTTGCGAGCCAGGAGAAGGATGGGAGGATGAACTCCGACGCCAGGCGCCCAACGAACTCGTGCTGCAGCTGCTGGTGATGCTTCTGGTTGAACCCCTGCTGAGGGAGGGCGATGAGGAGTATTCGCTGGCGCACACCACCAGGCTTCAACTGGCCAGCACAGCCCGAGAGATCGTGGATCTCAAGTCCAAGCTGCACCGCACCGATCCGGTCAAGGAACCGGACCGGCATCAAGAGATGTTCGCGGTGCTCACGGAACTGGAACTACGCCGCAAGGAGCTCCTGGCCCGCCTGGTGAGGTGACGGGCGCGACGCCGTCCCCACCCGGAGCCGATCGGCACTGAGCAGGCGGCGCGCCCGTTCCAGAGCGCGCGCTTCCAGCCGCTGGACGGTGGTCGCCGACAGCCCCAACGCCGCAGCGGTCTGCTGGCGTGTCAGGCGCCGGGTCCCGATACCGAAGCGCAGGCGAAGTACCACCGCGTCGTCGCCCAGTAGGTCTAGGAACTGCAATGATTCCCGCTCGACACGATCCATGTCGTCCTCATGCATGACGACATGGGATGGAGCGTGCTCCAGATTCAGTAGCTGGACAGGCTGGCGAGCCCCGTTCCCGCGGCGGACGAGATCAACGCTGCCGCACCGGGTCAGGGCCGCCCGCTTGAGGCTACGCAGGATCCAGTCATAGGCCATCGTGCTCAGCCGCACTCCCCGCTGGTAGTCGAAACGCCGTAGGGCATGGGCCAGCGCAAGACACCCCTCCTGGAACAGGTCATCGACCGGCAACTGATAACGCTTGGAGACGTCATGGGCCAGTCTCATCACCAGCCGCAGGTTGGATTCGAATAGCTCCTGCCGAGCGTTCTGGCCTCGGCGAACGAGTTCCTGCAGAGCATCGGAATCGTAACGCTCATCACCGGAACGCAGCAGCTGGTCCGCGTACACACCAGCTTCGACGCGACGGGCGAGTTCTGTCTCCTGATCAGGGGTCAAGATGCGGTGGGGTAAGGGCAACTTCCTTGTATGCATGGGTTCAAGGTGCCACGCGCTGCGTTCCGGGACTAGGGCTTTCCAGGAACTGACAACATCTCAACACAGGCTGACAACACCTCATGGTGAAGCGGCAACACCTGGCTCTGTCAGCAGGTTGGCACAATATGGTTATGCCCCTTCGACTAAGACAACTCCCCGAGCGTTCCCAGTTGAATGAGCTGCTTGGTGACAAGGCACGCGTACTGGCCTGGGCCTTGGGCCAAGACAACACGGCGGCGGCTGTGACGGCTGCTGAACTTGCCGTGTATCAGGATGGCCATTGGTGTTGTCTGGGTTGGGAGAAGGTGCTGCGGGGTGGCTGGCGAGCCGAGGAGTCGTGTCTGTTCTGGGAGACGATGAACGAGGAGGGTAGTTGCGTCCTTGAGGAGCCGGGCGAACTGCCGGCGATCTTCCGGGAACGCATCCAGGCCTCTACGGTCATGCTGGTGAACCGGGATGTGCCCGGAGGCGGGGTCCAAATCATCGCGCGCCGGGAGTTGCGGACGCCAGGACGAGTCACCTGGCTGGCGAATGCCACCGGGAATGCCGACCTCACTGATCCCGAGACGGCCGCGCTCGTGGTGGAACACACTGATCGGCTGCGAGCTGAGTACGGCTTCTAACGTCACGATAAGTTTCTCCCTGTGGACGTCATTTTCATCCGGCATGCGGAATCCACCAACAACCGGTCCTGGGCAGACAGCCACGACGAGTCGCTGCGCGTGCCCGACCCGGGGCTCACATCCCTCGGTCTGGCTCAGGCTGCGGCGCTCGCCGACTGGGCACCTGGATTCTTCCCGCGCCCGAGCCGGTTGTTTGCTTCGCCGTTCCTGCGCACGTTGCTCACCGTGGCGCCACTGGCCGAGGCACTGGGCATGGACGTTGAAGTTTGGCCCGACCTCATGGAGCGCAGCGGCCCGTTTGTCGGGCCAATCATGGATCATCAGCATCACCCAGGCTCGCCCCGATCTGTGCTGCAAGCGACCTCGCCACGCCTCCGTCTCCCAGCAGAGGTAACGGAAGACGGCTGGTGGCCAGGCCCATTCGAGACTCGGGAAGCCGCCGTCGAACGTGCACGCGGCCTGGCCACATGGCTGCGAAGCGCATTCCAGCCCGAGGACTGCGTTGCGCTGGTCAGCCACGGGGCGATCGGCTCGCTGCTGGCGACGGCGCTGTTTTGTCCCAGCGAACTGGACAAACGCTCGTCCCAAGTGATGGGGGAGACCTCCAGTTGGTTTGCGCTCGACAACACCTCCGTGTCCTGGTTTCGGCTCTTCCCGGGGGATGACACGGAGCTTCGGTGTTTCAACCGGGTGGACCACCTCGTGCTCGCGGGCCTGAGCAGCGAGACGATGCGGCAACCGAGCTGATTGACGCGGTGTTGAGGAGGCTGCTAGAGTCTGTCCTCGCGTGGTCATCCGATCACCGATCCCTGGTAGCTCAATTGGCAGAGCATTCGACTGTTAATCGAAGGGTTACTGGTTCGAGTCCAGTCCGGGGAGCGCAGCTGGCAGGCAGGGAGCCTGCCAGTTTTTTCGTACTCCTCAGCTTCGTGGTCTTGCCCCGCCTCGCTCCCCGAGCGGCGTCGAGCGCCACGCGAACGGTCGTCGTCCCAGCCGGGCATCACACCCACGCATCACCCCGCGCACCTTCACCGGATCGGGGCCATGCGCATGGGGCTCACGCGATGTGATCCGGCTAAGGTAATCAAGGTGCGGGCGCCGCCCAGTGAGGCGCATCTTTTCACGCGACCACTTTGGCGCCCAAGAACACGGAAGGAACCTGATGCGGGATCGCGACGCATTGGAGCGCATTCTCGCCCGAATCGACGGGCAGGGCTACGCCTCGTACAAGCAACTGAACGGCACGTATCGCTTGGGTGTGTGTCGGCTGGCCGTCGACCACGTCCAGATCGACCCCTACGCTCCGCCCTCCCGCATGCGGCTCTTCATAGACGCGAAGACGGCGGCCATCCCCGAGGAACTCACCGACGATCCGCTGGGCAGGATTGCAGTGGCTGACTTCCTCACTCGTCGTTTTGCTCAGGTGAGTCACCGCCTCGTTCCGGAGCCCATCGGTACCGGAAACAGCGGCCTGGTCAGCATCGGCCACCCTGGGCAGGAGGTGCTCGAACGCACCAGCGTGCTCGTTGCGTCCGACCGGGTTGAGGCCCGCATCGACGTTGGGCTGCCAGCCACAGGACGTCGCGTGCGTGGGCGTCAGGCCGCTCGACTGCTGATAAACATGCTGCCGCGCATCGCTGACGAGGCCCTCCGGTACGCCAACCTCAACCAGCAGGCCCTGCGCGAGCACGTCCTTCGACTCCGCGATCAGGAGTATCTTCGCGCTCAGCTTGCGGAACACGGGCTGGTGGCGTTCATCGGCGACGGGGCCATCCTGCCTCGCCGCTCCGGGGACTCCGACCGCCCCCTCCCCGCCGAGCAGGCGGTACCGTTCCGGACGCCACCGACCCTGCATGCCAGCTTCGACCTGCCCAGCGGGAGGCGCGTTACGGGCATGGGCGTCCCCGAGGGCGTGACGGTGATCGTCGGTGGCGGCTATCACGGTAAATCCACCCTGCTGCGCGCTATTGAGCGCGGCGTCTACCCGCACGTCCCCGGCGACGGACGTGAATGGGTCATCACCCGGGCCGACGCGACAACGATACGAGCCGAGGATGGGCGAGCGGTCACGGGAGTGGATATCTCGCCATTCATCGCCAATCTTCCCTCAGGCACCGACACCCGGAGCTTTTCGACGGCGAACGCCAGCGGCTCCACCTCCCAGGCAGCGAACCTCGTCGAAGCCCTAGAAACTGGCGCCTCGACGCTATTGATTGACGAAGACACCTCGGCCACAAACTTCATGATCCGTGATGCCCGGATGCGCGCCCTGATCCCGGCCGCCAAAGAACCCATCACCCCGTTCGTCGACCGCGTCCGCGCCCTGTTCACCGAGCTCAAGGTGTCTACCATCCTCGTAGCGGGTGGCTCCGGAGCATTCTTTGACGTCGCGGACCACGTCATCGCCCTTGACGAGTACACCGTTCAGGACGTCACAACACAGGCCCAAGAGCTAGCGGACGACCGCCGGCCCACAGCGGGGGAGCGAATCCTCGGCGCGCCATCGCCTCGGGTCCCCACGTCGGCTGCTCTCCAGCCCCAGGGCAAAGCGAAACCCGCTAGGGCCCGAGGCCGAACGAGCATCCAATTCGGCCGTGAAACCATTGAGCTGTCCGCCGTCCCGCAGCTCGTGGATGCGGCCCAGACCCAAGCCATCGCTTACGCGCTTGATCGTCTGGCTGCTTCGGCGGACGGATCAAAGAGCATCGCGGACCTGATAGCTGAGGTGACGGCGGCCGTGGCGGCGCGGGGACTCGATTGGTTGTCGCCGCACGTCGGACACCCTGGCCTGCTTGCCGCGCCGCGACCCCAGGAAATCGCGGCTGCAGTGAATCGATACCGTGCGCTGGCTGTGGGACATGAGGTGCGAGCCTAGCTGCGCTTGGCTACCAGAACTCCGCCTTTAGTTGTTGCCCGCTGAGTTCAAGACCCCAATCGAGCGACGGGCCGAGGCCCCGATTAAGCCGCCCAGTCACCAAGAGCGCCTTCCAAGGCGCCAAGGGCGGCGTCAATCAAGCTCCATCGATCGTCCGACGGGCAGCCCCTGTCCACCCAGCGAAGGCAGGCAGCATCGACGAATCCCAAATATCCCCATATCGCATAGGCGTGCCTAGCTTGTTCGCTGGGTCTTAGCAGCTTGGTTAACTGCTCGACATATGTGTGGCGAGCCTGATGGCGCAAGGCGGCAGCGGTGGCGGGTTCGCCACCCGGCTGACGCTGGGGTAACGCCCAGGCTTCTGGATGCGTCGCGATGTGATCCAGATAGATGACGGTGGCTGCCCGGATGTGATCCCGAATCGGCGTTCCGTTGTCGAGGTCCTTGAGAGCGGCATCTTGTCGTGCCAGCAGGTCGGCAATCGATAGGCGCACCACTTCGGTGTACAACTCCTCCTTGTTCCGGAAGTAGCGGTACACCAGCGCGTTCGAGGCTGAGGCTGCTTGCGAGATGTCGGAGATTGTCACCTCGCTGTAGGGATGGCTGGCGAAGGCTGCGGCCGCGGCCGCCAGGATGTTGGAGCGGCGGGAATCAGGGCTCAATCGTTGGCGCTGCTTGCGATCGGTGCGGGCCATGTTGTCAGCGTACCCCTAGTGAAGTAAGATCACTAAGACTAATGAATCCAATTCAGTAAGAGGTTGAACATGCATTGGACTGAGCATGCGATCTGGTGGCAGGTGTATCCCCTCGGATTCTGTGGGGCACCGATTCGTGACGTCGATGTGGACCCCAAGCCGCGGTTGCGAAAGCTGCTGGGGTGGCTGGACTACGCCGTGGAACTGGGCGTTTCAGGGCTGCTGCTGGGACCGATCTTCGCGTCAGAGACGCACGGTTACGACACGATCGACCCGTTTCGCATCGATCCTCGTCTCGGCGGTGACGAAGACTTCGAGGCCTTGGTGGCAGCGTGCAAGCAACGCGGGCTTCGACTTTTGCTGGATGGCGTGTTCAGCCACGTGGGGGCTCGGCATCCGGATGTGGTCCGCGTCCTGGGAGAGGGACCCGATAGTGCGAAGGCCGAGTTGTTTGATATTGAATGGGCGGCCGTCGGCGGCCCAGTTCCCAGGGTCTTCGAAGGACATGACTCGCTGGTGCGGTTCAACCATGCCTCCGACGAGACCGGCGAGTATGTGGCATCGGTCATGCGTTACTGGCTCGCCCGTGGCATCGATGGCTGGCGGCTAGATGCGGCCTACGCCGTGCCTGCCTCCTTCTGGGCGAGCGTAGTGTCCAGAGTGCGTGAAGACTATCCCGATGCCTGGTTCCTAGGGGAGGTCATCCACGGTGACTATAAACAGTTCGTGGCTGACGCGACCCTGGATTCAGTGACCCAATATGAGCTGTGGAAGGGGATCTGGTCCAGCATCAACGACCGTAACCTCTTCGAGTTGGACTGGGCCCTAGCCCGTCACAATGACTTCCTCGCGGGATTCGTACCGAACACGTTCATCGGTAATCATGACGTGACACGCATCGCCACGACCTTGGGAAGCCAAGCGGCCGTGACTGCTCTAGCGATTCTGCTGACGGTCGGGGGAATCCCGTCGATCTATTACGGTGATGAACAGGGGTTCATCGGTTGCAAAGAACACCGCGTGGGCGGAGATGACGAGATCCGGCCCTCCTTCCCCGATGCCCCCGACCAGCTGGCTCCCTGGGGAGCAGACATTTTCCGCTCCTACCAGAACCTCATCGGGCTGCGTCGACGCAACCCCTGGCTCGTGAGAGCCACGACTGAGCGAACCCGGCTTGAGAACACTCGGTATAGCTATCGCGTCGTGGCCACAGACCGAAGCGCCCACCTTGAAGTCGAGATCACCCTCGATGACCATCCCTGCGTCCACATCTATGGGACGGACGGTCGTCTCCTCTGGGAGCAAGGCCGGTAAGCACCCGAGGCCAGGCAACACCGAACTCGAATGGCCGAGCCCTTCGAGGAGGAAACCAGTTTGCCTTTGTGCCCCACCGGAGCCTTCTGGGAAGCTGCGGGTGACTCGGTGGGGCGTGCGGGGCTCGAACCCGCGACCCAGGGATTATGAGTCCCTTGCTCTAACCGGCTGAGCTAACGCCCCGAGCGCGGCCTAGCTTAGCGACCATTCAGGCTCACGCATACGATGGGTCGCTAGGTCGCTCAGGCAGCCGGTCGAATGCATGTTTTCGAACTCGACGAAGACATGTCAGGCACGCAGCCTCACCACAGCCGCGGCACAGGAGCGGCCGTGACGCTAACTGCCATGACGAACTCACGACCGGCCCGGCGCGTTTCCCGCCGGGCCATGATCACCGGATCCGTTGGCGCGTTTGGGCTTGCCGCTGCTGGCGGAACGGCCTGGGCCCTGGACCGCTACCTGATCGAGCACGCCGATGTCACCTCGGCCTCGGACTACCAGGGACTACCCGGCACACAGGCCTCAGTGACCTCGGCGACGGAGACGGCGACCTCCGCGGGCGATGGCGTCCTAGAAGGTCTCAGCTACACCTCCAGTGACCGGACCATCGCCATCACGGCTCACACTTCCGGCTCGGGCAATTCGGCCCAGGCTTGGTATGTGGCAGATGTGCAGCTCAAAGATGCGACAGCCCTGCGCAACGCGTTCGCCAAAGACACCTTTGGCACCAACATCATCGAATATCCCACGGCCATCGCGTCAAGTGTTGGAGCGTTATTCGCCATCAACGGCGACTACTACGGATTTCGGGACGACGGCATCATCATCCGGGACGGGGTGGCTTTCCGCGATGAGCCGGCTCGGCAGGGCCTAGTCATCATGCGTGACGGGTCGATGGTCAGTTACGACGAGACCGCCACGAATGCCGCGCAACTGATCGCGGACGGAGCATGGCAGACCCTCTCCTTTGGCCCCACCCTGGTGGACGGCGGGCAGGCTATCCAGGGCATCGATCAGATTGAGGTCGACACGAACTTCGGGAACCACTCTGTACAGGGCAACCAGCCCCGAACCGGCTTAGGCATGATCGCCCCCAGCCATTTTGTCTTCGTGGTGGTTGACGGCCGCAGCAACGGCTACAGCAAGGGCATCACCATGCCGGACTTCGCTCAGTTGTTCGTCGACCTGGGTGCGCAGGTCGCTTACAACCTCGACGGTGGCGGCTCTACGCAGATGGTCTTCAATGACACGCTCGTCAACAACCCCCTTGGCAAAAACAAAGAACGCGGCACCAGCGACATCCTGTGGATCGGAAGGTGACGCCATGCTCGTCCTCATCCCAGCTTGCGAACCCGGCGACTCGCTCGTCACCCTGGTCAAGGCGCTCCGCGCCACTTCGTCGTCTCCCGGCGTTCTGGTGGTAGACGACGGCTCTGGCCCGAACTACGACGAGATCTTCGCCCTGGCCCGGATCCACGGCGCCGAGGTGCTGCGCTACCCAACCAACCATGGCAAGGGCCATGCCCTCAAGACCGGTTTCGCTCATGCGAGGCAGCACTACCCTGGGCAAGTGGTTGTCTGCGCCGACTCCGACGGTCAACACACGGTGCCCGATATCCTCCGCGTCGCTGGCGAGGTTGATGCGACTTCCCGCGAGATGGTGCTGGGCGGTCGTCGGTTCACTGGGGACGTGCCGCTGCGCAGTTCCTTCGGCAACAAGGTCACCTCGTGGTTGTTCGGGGCACTCACGGGCATCCGCATCGGCGACACCCAGACCGGGCTGCGCGCCTACCCGCCGAGGCTTTTAGCGTGGCTGACCTCCGTCCCCGGAGACCGGTTCGAATACGAACTCTCCCTGCTGCTGCAGGCCAAACGCTCCGGTATCGCCATCCGGGAGGTCGAGATCCAGACCGTCTACCTGCACGGCAACGCCAGCTCCCACTTCCGCCCGATCGTGGACTCCTGGCGTGTCTACCGGCCACTGCTGGCCTTCGCCGGTTCGTCATTGGTCGGATTCGCCGTCGACTTCGTGATGCTGCTATTGCTCATGGCCCTCACGGGGCACCTGCTGTTCAGCGTCATCACCGCCCGGGTGGTGTCAGCGACGGTGAACTACCTGCTCAACCGCCACGCGGTTTTTCGCGATGGCGACCGCACCTCACCGCTGCGCTACGCAACGCTTGCGGCCGGCATTCTGGCGGCCAACTACCTGCTGCTGGTGGTGCTGACGGCCATCCTGCCGCTTGCGGTGGCGAAGGTCCTCACCGAGATCACGCTATTCGCCGTCAGCTTCGCAGCACAGCGGGCGCTCGTGTTCACCCGGCGTTCTTATGCGGGGACCGAGACAACTCCGCTGTTTAGCCGCTAGGTTTCGGCACATGCGTAATCCCACTGCCCTTGACGCCATCGCAGAAGCCCACGTGGACGCCATAGCGGCGCACGACCCGCTGAGCGCCACAGACTGCGGTATTCCCGGCTACGACCACCTGTTGCCCGACTTCTCTCCCGAGGAAGCAGGGCGCTGGGCGGAGCACCTCAGAGACGTCCTGGCCCGGATCGCTACCGCTCCCGTCACCGACCTGGCGGACAAGACCACCGCCGCCGCCATGACGGAAAGGCTCGGCCTGGAACTGGAAACCATTGAGGCTGGGGATCACCTGGTCGACATCAACAACATCGCCTCCCCGTTACAGCAACTGCGCGACGGCTTCGATCTGATGCCGACGAACACCGACGAGGACTGGGCCAACATTGCTTCCCGGATGGCGGCCATGCCCACGGCTCTTGCCGGATACCGAGCAACCCTCGCCCAAGGCATCGCTCAAGGCGAGCTGCCTGCACGTCGCGCCGTGCTAGATGCCGCCGCCCAAGCCGCCCGACTGGCCGCCACGGACTCCCGATTCCACAAACTCGCCGCCGAAGCAGAGCGAGGTGGAGCCCTCGGCGCCGACTTGGCACGTGCCGCGGCTGCCGCCACTCAGGCTTGCGGTGAACTGACCCGATTCCTGCGTGAGGACCTGGCACCGGCGGCCCGCGAAGGGGACGCTGTGGGCCGGGAGCGCTACGAACGAGCCTCCCGCGAGTTCCTTGGCGCCAAGATTGACCTGGATGAGACCTACGCCTGGGGTGTCGAGGCGCTGGCTCAGATCACCGCCGAACAGACAGCCCTAGCCCGTGAGATTGCGGGAGCAGACGCGACGGTGGCTGACGCCGTAGCCAAGCTGAACGCCGACCCCGCCCATCAAATCAACGGCACGGCCGCGCTACGTGAGTGGATGCAGGGGGTCGCCGAGGAAGCAATCGCCGCTCTAGACGGCAGGTACTTCGACCTTGATCCGCGGGTCCGCGAAGTCCAGGCGATGATTGCACCGTCCACCACCGGTGGCATCTACTACACTGGTCCATCAGCGGACTTCTCCCGCCCGGGCCAGATGTGGTGGTCCGTCCCCGAGGGCGTGACGGAGTTCACGACCTGGCTGGAGAAGACCACCGTCTACCACGAAGGCGTGCCCGGGCATCACCTTCAGGTCGGTCAGGCCGTCGCCCAAGCGGAGAGCCTCAATCGGTGGCGTTCCTTGGTGTGTTGGATTTCCGGACACGGGGAGGGCTGGGCGCTGTATGCGGAGCGTCTCATGGATGAGTTCGGATTTCTGAGCCCGGGGGAGCGGTTGGGGATGCTCGACGGGCAGCGGCTGCGGGCAACGCGCGTCGTGCTTGATCTCGGCGTGCATCTGGGCAAACCGGCGTTTTCCCGCTATGGGGACGGGGCCTGGGACTACGAGAAATGCTGGCAACTGTTGCGGGACAACGTTGCCATGGAAGAGCAGGCGCTGCGTTTTGAACTGCACCGTTACCTCGGCTGGCCGGGCCAGGCGCCGAGTT
Source organism: Propionibacteriaceae bacterium (assembly GCA_030532825.1). GTDB lineage: Bacteria > Actinomycetota > Actinomycetes > Propionibacteriales > Propionibacteriaceae > Arachnia. The sequence goes on along the minus strand of JAUNKK010000002.1, from coordinate 24,079 downwards.
ATCGCGTGGGACAGCGAATCTGGGAGCAAATCCGCTCCGCCGCCGAAGGGCGTGATGGCGCGGCCTTCGATCTGAAGGAGTTCCACAACCGCGCATTAGCCGTCGGTTCGCTGCCGTTGGACGTGCTCTGGGAGGTACTGGCCGGGTAACCTGGCCCGGTGCTGACGATGCAAGATGCCCTCAGGATCCTGTCCGACTACTGGACCTCCCGTGGCTGCCTGACCTGGCAGCCCTTCAACACTGAGGTGGGGGCGGGCACCATGAACCCCGCCACCGTGCTGCGGGTATTGGGACCGGAGCCTTGGGACGTGGCCTACGTGGAGCCGTCTGTGCGCCCCGACGACTCCCGCTACGGCGAGAACCCGAACCGCCTGCAGACCCACACCCAGTTCCAGGTGATCCTCAAGCCCGAACCAGGGAATCCGCAGGAGCTATACCTCGGCTCCCTGGAAGCGCTGGGCATCGACCTAGACGTTCACGACGTGCGGTTCGTGGAAGACAACTGGGCCCAGCCGGCCATCGGGGCTTGGGGCCTGGGCTGGGAAGTGTGGCTCGACGGCATGGAGATCACCCAGTTCACCTACTTCCAGCAAGTGGGCGGGCAAGACCTCAACCCGATCCCCGTCGAGCTGACCTACGGGATGGAGCGCATCCTCATGGCGCAGCAGGGGGTGACCCACTTCAAGGACATCGCCTATGCCCGCAAGACGGATGGCAGCATCGTCACCTACGGCGAAGCCTTCGGGCAGCAGGAATACGAGATGAGCCGCTACTACCTCGATGACGCGGACGTTGAGGCCAACCGGCGCCTCTATGAGGCCTACGTGTCGGAGGCGACGCGCATGGTCGAGGCCCGGCTTCCGGTCCCGGCCCACTCCTATATCCTCAAGTCCAGCCACGCCTTCAACGTCCTTGATGCGCGCGGCGCCATCTCCACGACGGAACGCGCCCAGGCCTTCGGCGCCATGCGCCGCCTCATGCGCGACACTGCGGCTTTGTGGATCGAGCGGCGCGAGGAGTTGGGCTTCCCGCTCCTCAAAACCGTCGAGGTCAAACCCGCCGATACCACGCCCACGGCGGGGCCGATCACTGAGGAACCGCAGACCTTCGCGCTTGAGATCGGCCTCGAAGAACTGCCCCCACATGTCGTTGCGCCCACGGTGGCAGCGGTGCGCAAGACGTTGGTTGATAGCCTCGCTGCGTCGCGGCTCGACCACGGCGATATAGAGGTAGACGGCACCCCGCGCCGGATCGTGGCGACCGTCCAGCAGGTTGCTTCCCGGGAGCCTGACGCCACGAACCTGCGCAAGGGACCGAAATGGGCCGCCGCCTTTGATGCTGCCGACAATCCCACCAAACCGCTACAGGGGTTCATGCGCGGGCAAGGGGTCACCCTCGACCAGATCGTCAAGGCCGAGGTCGGCGGTGCCGAGCATGCCTGCGTTGCCGTCGCGGCTTCGGGCCGCACAGCCCTTGAGGTGCTCGGCGCGATCGTTGAAGCCTGTGTGTCCGGGCTGCGCGCCGAGAAGAACATGCGCTGGCGGGATCCGAAGTTGAGCTTCTCGCGCGCTGTGAGATGGCTTGTGGCCTTGTGGGGAACTCAGGTGGTGCCGGCACGCATCTCCGAGGTCAGCAGCGGCCGCACCACCTACCTGCAGCGCACCGCCGCTAGCTCAGCGGCGTCCGCTCTCCGGGCCGACGGGGCGCCGGTCGGGTTCCATGAGGTGAGTGACGCCGATGAGCTACGGCCGCTCATCGCGCGCGGAGGTATCGTCCTGAGTGAGGCAGAGCGAAAAGCAGCCGTGATCGCCCAGGCCGAGAGACTTGCCGCTGAAACGGGCGGAACCATCGACTTCGAAACCCAAGCCGGGCTTGTGGCTGAGATCACCAACCTCGTCGAGGAGCCTGTCGGGGTGCTGGGCAGCTTTGATGCGCGATACCTGGAGCTGCCCGACCAGATTCTGGTCTCGGTGATGGCCAAGCACCAGCGTTATCTTCCGGTGCGCGACGCTGCCGGAGCGCTGCTGCCTCATTTCGTGACCATGGCAAACGGCTCCTGCGATGTGGCTGTGGTGGCCGCCGGCAACGAGTCGGTGCTCCGGGCCCGCTACGAGGACGCTCTTTTTTTCTGGAATCAGGATCTTGAGACGGCCTCCGTTGCCGAGTTCGTCCCTGGGCTGGAGAAACTCACCTTCGAGAATCGCCTCGGCTCGGTTGGGCAGCGCGCCCGTCGAATCTCCGCTGTCGCTCAACGACTGGGGGAGCGGACCGCCCTCGACGCGGCTCAGGAGACCACGCTGCGCCGCGCCGGGGCCCTAGCGAAGTTTGACCTCGCCACCAGTCTCGTCACCGAGATGACGAGTCTGGCGGGTTTCGTTGCCCGGGAATATGCGCTCCGCAAGGGCGAGCCTGAGGCCGTGGCCGCCGCTCTCTATGAGATGGAGCAACCCCACACCTCGGCTGATGCCCTCCCCGCCTCGCTGCCGGGAGCCCTGCTTGCGCTAGGGGACCGGTTCGACCTACTGATGGCCATGTTCGCGCTGGGTGCCAAGCCCTCCGGCTCATCCGATCCCTACGGTCTGCGCCGAGCAGCACTCGGCATCGCGCGCATCCTTCGCGAGGACGCTGCCTTGGCTACCGTCAGCATCAGGAGTGGCCTCGAAGCTGCGGCTGAGGAGTTGCGGGCCCAGGGGATCAAGGTCAGCGCCGAAGCGATCACTGCCGCCGAGGAGTTCGCGATCGGTCGTTTCGCCCAGTTGATGCGTGATGAGGGACATTCAGCGGACATCGTGCTGGCGGTGCAACCCTCAGCCGGACACCCCGCGGAAGCCCTGCGTCATGCTCGGGAACTCGAAGCGTTGCTTGGTGATCAGGCATGGCGGGCGGTCGTCGAGGCCTTGGTGCGGATGCAGCGGATTGTGCCTGCAGGAACCGAGCCCACCTACGATTCCGGCCGACTTCGGGAGCCCGCGGAGGTTGCTTTGCATGAGGCCATTCACGGCCTGACTTCCGCTCAGACCGTGGCAGACTTCGCAACTGTCGGCAAGACTTTGGTCCCAACGATCGCGCGGTTTTTCGAGGATATCCTCGTCATGGCTAAGGAACCGGAGGTCAGGCAAGCGCGGCTGGGGCTCCTAGCCAGCGTTACGGTCCTGGCTCCTCAGGGATTGAACTGGGCCAGCGTCGACGCCGCCACCAAGTAGCAGTCGAGGGGCGCGGCGGTCTTCGGCAACGCCTCGGAGGCCGCCGCGTCCAGGATCATGCTTCGCTTAGCAGTTGCAGGATGGTGTCCCCGACAGCCCCGTCTTCGTGATGACCAATCTGCGTGAATCCCCGACCCAGGAGGCATGGGTCGGCCCCGGCCATGATGAAACCGCGGCCGACGAGTTGCAGCATCTCTAGGTCGTTGCGCATGTCTCCGAAGGCCACGCACTGCGTGGGATCAATGCCCTCCACGGACAGCAGCTCCGCCAGGGCTTTGCCTTTGGTCACTCCGACGGCCGACAGTTCGACGGTGCCGCAGGCATCGTGCCAGGAAAAGGTGGCCTCCAAGTGCCCCTGTGCGGCAGCGAGCGCGACCGGACTAAAGACGTGGGTGTCCGCGTGCTGCGTTCGCGCCAATACTTTGACGATGGGCGCTGCTTCAAGCAGAACCGACAGAGGGGCGACGAGTTCGGCGGAAGAAAACTGGCCTTCGGGGTAAGCGGGCTCGCGGCCCCAGGTGTGTTCGTATTCCACTGCGAACGCCACTTCAAACTTCCTGGGCAGCGCGGTTGCGAACTCCAGGGCACGCTCGGGGGCAATGATGTGGATGAATTCGGCCCGGTCTGCCGTTAGCCGACCGGTCGCCGCGCCGTTGCTGGAGATGACCATGGGATCAATGTCGGACAGCGCCGCGAGGTCCTTCAGCCACCGGCGGGGCCGGCCCGTCGCCACGACGAAGACGGCACCCGCCGCGACGGCTCGCCGAGCCGCCGCCAGGTTCCCCGGGTGCGGTTCGGAGCGAGCGCCAAGGAAGGTGCCGTCCAAGTCTGTGGCAATCAGAGCCGGTCTCATGCCAGAAGGCTACAGGGCAACCCTCAGCGGCCAGGGCGCCCGCCGCCGCCCGGCCCGCCGGGCATGCCGGTCTGGTATTGGTTGGCCGCGACGGTCCCTGCCGACTGGCCGTTGACGTTGACCTGATAGGTCCCGTCCGTGACGATAGCCGGTCCCGAGTAGACCACGGAGGAGAACTGCTTTTCAGAGTTCACCGTCGTGATCTGATTGCCGTCTGCATCAAGGATTGCGACCTCACCTGAGACGGCCTGACTTAGTTTCGTGAAGACGAACGCCTGGGTAGAGGACTGCGACGGGGACGTTGCCATGCCTGCCGCCCCGAGCGCCCAGAGTTCACCACCGGTGACTGTGAGGCCCTGCTCGACGTCTAGCGCGCCATTTCCGTCGTTCGTCGGGCCGAAGATGATGGCGGTCCCGCCGGAGATGACACCGCTGCTGTTGGAATCCAGCCCGTCACCGCCAGCGTCGACCGTGATGGTGCCGCCGGTAATCGTGAAGCCCTGCGGAGCGTCACCAGAAACGTTGATGGCATCGTCGGAACTGGTGAGGTTGATATCACCGTCCGCGATCACGATGGCCTGGGCTTCCATCGCCTCGACGGACTGGGTGACGACGGTGTTGCCGCCCGAGACGGCGACATCGGTGAAGCCTTTGATGCCGTCGTCGCCGGAGCTGATGCTGATGTTGCCGCCCGCGATGTGGACATAGCCCCGGTCCGCGTCGGTCTCATTGTCGGCTTTGATGCCGTCCCCGGTGGCCTGCACCGAGACGGTGCCATCGGAGATGATGACGTAGTCCTTCCCGCGGATGCCGTCGTCCACCGCCGTGACGGTGACGTTGCCGCCCGCGATCACGAGACCATCGGCGCTGTTGATGGCGTCGTTGTTGTTACCCGTCACGGTCAGCGCCCCGGTACCGGCGATGCTGAGGTCAACTGAGGATTCGATGGCGGACGACGGCGCACCCTCGGAGGTGTCGGCGTAGGTGCTGGCGTCGCTCACCGAGTTGGTGGTGCCTTCGGCCAGGATGAGCGTCACCTCGTCAGCAGCTGCGAGTACGAGCGGAGAACCGGCATTGTTTGTCAACTCAACGCCGTTGAGGATCAGCTGCACATCCTGTGCGTCGGCATTCACCGTGATCTGACCCTGGAAGGTGCCGCTCAACCGATAGGTGCCGGCTGCCTCAATGGTCACCGCCCCCTCGGTAACCGTGACACCCTCGCCGGTGGTGGTAGCGGTGGTGCCGGACAGCGTGATGTCTACCACTTGGGATTCATCATAGGTGGCGTCCTCGGATGAATAGTGCGAGGCCTGGTTAGCCTCCAGCAGCGTCGTTAGGGCCTCGCTGGTCCCCGTGTCGTTGGAAACCGTGCTGGCGTTGTTCGAACTACTCGTGTTGGCACTGGTGTCGCCGGTGTTCGTAGCTGCCGCCGAACACCCGGCGAGGCCGACGGTCAGGGCCAGCGCGGCCAACCCAAGCTGGAGTTTGCGAATCATGGTGATCTCTTTCTTGTGGAGTGCTCAGAAGTAACGTTGCAGGGTGCGGTGCCAACGGTTTGCCGGTAGCCCTGGGTGCATGGCGGCCAGGCCAGTGGCGTACTTGGAGATGCGTTGGGGTCGGTAGCCGTGGTGCCACAGGGTTTTGTCGGCTTCGCTCGGGGCGGTCCCAGCCTTGGTTTCGACGATCACCAGCCGAGGGGCATGCAGGCTCCGCCCGTTCTTGCTCCAGACGATGTCCCGATCTAGAGTCAACCGGGCGCGGCCGTCGCGGGCCAGCAATGTGGTCCGGGTATAGCTCGTCTCCAGGCTCGGGCGCAGCCACGCAGCCCGTAGGCCGTGAACCCCGCCTGCGCTCAGGCATTCGCTGATGAAGTTGTACTGGCTAGGTGCAATCTCAAACAGGCTGGGTCCTTCGTGCGGGACACGCTGCTTCACGGTTCCGCTACCACGTCGGGTCTTGACTTCCAGAAAAGTGTCCCCGGAATCCCGGTATTGGCGAACTCGGACCTTGAACCGGTGCGCTCGACCCCGGGCCGCCATGAGATAGGAATCGTGGGCGGTGGTGTCGAAGTACACCGAGGTGTACCCGAAGTCGGTTCGGCCGTTGATCTCGAGGATGCGGGTGTCGGTGGGGAACTCGTCCAGGATCGCTTCTGCAGCGTGCCGGTGGAGCGGGTATTTGCGGTCGACTCGTTCCAGGAACTCGGCGGAGGCGATGAGTTCAGACAACTGGACGGGAGCGAAATCGCTGATACTCATCGGGCGGCCTCGGTGATTTTCTCCGGAGCGGGAACCTGGTTGGCTGGCGCGAAACGTACCTCGACCAGCGTGGTGTCGTCGACGAAGTCAATGTTTTGGACGTTGACGTCCAAGATGCGGCCGCCCAACCGGTGAGCCAGTTCGTAGCGCAACTCTTCGGAATCAGTGATCGCTCGGTCCAGATTGATGACTTGGCGGCGCGCCCCCTCCCGGAAGAGCCGGGTATCGGCCACTGCCAACACCAACACGATGAGCGCCATCAGAACATAGGTCAGCACGGAACCCCCAAGCCCTCCGAGGAGTCCAAGCGCAAGGGCGCTGAAGTAGTAGGCCACCTCGTGCTGTGCCAGTTCATCTGAACGGAGGCGGATGATGGAGAGCACCCCGAACAGGCCCAACCCCAACCCGGCGGCGACGGAGCTGTTGAGTAGCACAACCGAGACGGCCATAACTCCGACGTTGACGCCCAGGTAGGCAACGGCCAAGTCGCGCCGGTGATGACGAGGCAAGTAGACCCCGAAGACCAAGAGGCTAATCGCAACGATGTTGGCGAGGTAGGGCAAGAGTTGCATTTCTTTCGACCTTGGTGATCAGTGGAGGGTGGGTCCCTCGGACTGGTCTCTATTCAGCCGGTCGAAGTTGTGCGTTTGCTGTACGATCCAGAGGTCTTGGTTGTGAACTCTCGCGGGCGACGACAAGTGCAGCGCGAGAGAGGAAGCAAGTCTTGTCAGAGGTGCGACTGCCGCGTCGAGACAGCATGCCCCGACAACCACCAGTCCTCACGGCGTGGGCCGCTACCACCCGGGTCCTGTCTTTTAAGACGGGAGTCGCTACAGCTTACGTTCGGGGCTGGGGCTGCTGGGGCCTGACTCGGCCCCAGAGGGCTGCTGCATCGACGGCGTGTCGGACCGGCTCGGTTCCTCACCGCTCGAGTCGGAGGACTGGGAATCACTCGGAGAAGAGCCACTCGATGAGGAGCTGCTCGGTATGGCGCCTGACGGGGGGGCTGAGCTGTCGCCGTTCTCCGTGGGTACCGGTGGTGGCGGGGCGACCACGGGTTGATTCTGGAAAACGAGGATGGCGAGCAGTACGCCAACGGCCGAAATCATCAGCATCAGCAGGAACGATGTGAGCAGGCTGATCCAGCCGGCGCGGTCCTTGCGCCCCGGCCAGGTGAGTGGCCAGGACCGTGAGGTACCCCCGCGGGCGTTTGGCCACCAGTGAAGCTGAAACCCGGGGCCTGCGGGAGAGCCGAGCTGCGGGGTGTGAACCAAGTCGACGGCGGCCAACACCCGCTTGGCTTCCATCACACCCATTGTGGAGCCGTCGAAAGCCAAGGCCACCCAGGGCGCGAGGGGGTGATGCGAGGCCACGATCGGGTCGTCATCCTCGTCCTGAAACCGCACTGCCATCCGGCCTTTATCCTGGCCTTGCCCCCCGCGCGCCACGACGGTGTCGATGTGCATGGCATTGACCTCGCCGGAGAAACGAGCACGCGCGGCTGGGTCAGAGGCAGCGCCTTCGCTGAGCATGATCAGCATCACCGGATCCGATTCGTCGGCGTGAGCGCAGAACGCCGCGCCGGCAGGGCTAGCTGTCAGCCGTGAATCCAACCAGAAGTCGCCAACCTTCACGGGGTCAGTGGTTTCGAGCGGGAAGAACTCCGCAGGTTGGTGGCCGGGTCTGGGGGGCGTAGTCATCAAGGACTATGACACCACACTTGGTGGCCGCCCTGCCGCGTGACGGTGACTGGGCGTGAGTGGCGGTATCGTGGTGGGCGACCGTTTCGAGGAGACCGCAAGTTGACTATCCCCAGCGCGCAGACCACTCTGCCAACCACCGTCGCCGACGCGGCCAGGCTTTTAGGCGTGGCTATCAGCCAGGTTCAGCGGGTCATCGTCGGCCAGGAACATATGGTCCAGCAGCTCATGGTTGCTTTGTTGGCCAAGGGGCACTGCCTGCTGGAGGGCGTGCCTGGAGTAGCCAAGACCCTGGCGGTGCGATCCTTCGCCACCGTGGTGGGCGGAGACTTCGCCCGCGTGCAATTCACGCCCGACCTGGTGCCCTCAGACATCGTCGGTACCCGCATCTATTCTGCGCAGAATGAGGGCTTCGAGATCGAACTCGGTCCTGTTTTCGTCAACTTCGTGTTGGCTGATGAGATCAACCGCGCTCCCGCCAAAGTGCAGTCCGCAATGCTGGAGTTGATGGCAGAGAAACAGGTCTCAATCGGTGGCAAGACGTATCCCGCACCTGATCCATTCATCGTGATCGCCACCCAAAACCCGGTCGAATCCGAGGGGGTGTACCCTCTGCCTGAGGCTCAGCGTGACCGGTTCCTGGTAAAGGTTGATGTCCCCTACCCGTTGGGCAATGAGGAGTTTGAAATCCTTCGCCGGATGAGTGTGCAGCCGCCCATCGCGGAACGGGTGTTGAACCCCGACATGGTGAGACACCTGCAGGACATGGCGTCGAAGGTGTTCGTACACAACCTTGTCAGTGAGTACATAGTCCGGCTGGTGTTGGCCACGCGAAACCCCGTCGATTTCGGAATGCCCGACCTGGAACCTGTGATTCAGATTGGCTGTTCGCCCCGCGCGACTCTCGGTCTCGTCGCGGCCTCCCGCGCCTTGGCCCTGATTCACGGGCGCGACTACGTGTTGCCGACGGATGTGCAGGCGGTGGCCCGCGACGTGATGGCTCACCGAATCGTCTTGGGCTTCGATGCCGTTGCCGACAACATCGCGACTACCGATGTGGTGGACCGGATCCTTGCCATGGTTCCCGCGCCAACCCCGGTATGGAACGAGGAATCGCGGCAGCAGCGTCACCAGCAGCACGGCTATCAGCCCAACCAGGCCTGAGGGCATCTTGGGTTCCCCAGCGTTTGCCCCGCCGGTGATTCCCCGCAATGCGGGGGCGGCCACATCTGTCCTGGAAACCCCTAGCGGGCCTACCATCCCGCTGGCGAGGCTCGCCCCTGAGGCGGCGCTCCGACGCCTCGAACTGACGGTGGTTCGACGCCTTGAGGGCTTTCTGCACGGCGACCACCTAGGACTTCTGCCCGGACCAGGCTCGGACACCAACGACGCTCGCCCGTATCAGCCGGGGCAGGACGACGTTCGCAAGATCGACTGGGCCGTGACGGCCCGCACCACCATCCCACACGTGCGCGACACCATCGCAGATCGCGAACTCGAGGTTTGGGGACTCTTGGACGTCACACCGTCCATGAACTGGGGAACTGACGGGATCACCAAACGGGACCTCGGGATTGCCGCCATCGCCACCATCGGTTTCCTGAGCCAGCGGATGGGGGATCGGTTCGGTGGCATGCTGATGCGCCCCGACCGGGTGAAACGGCTCCCAGCTCGCTCTGGCCGCACGGCGCTATACGGCCTGCTCCGGCAGATGCTGACCGAACCCATCGTGCCCGACAACGCCCCGGGCGACCTCGACTTACCCGAAGGCATCGAACAACTCACCCGCTCCCAGCGTCGACGCGGTATGCGCGTCGTGGTCTCTGACTTCCTGACCGCCGGGGAGGCTGAGTTGGATCCGAATCAGCCGCCGGCGTGGGAGCGGGCAATCCGTCGCTTGGCGGTGCGGAATCAGGTGTTGTGTGTCGAGGTGGTGGATCGTCACGAACTGGAGTTTCCTGATGTCGGAGAGATGCTGATTCGCGACCCGGAAACATCTTTCCTGCGCTATATCAACACCGCCGACCCGGCGGCGCGTCGCCGTATGGATGAAGCCTCCCGGGCGCAGCGGGAACGGGTAAAGGTGGCGTTACGGCGTGCCGGTGCCGGACACATTCAGTTGCGCACCGACCGAGATTGGGTGGCAGATATCGCGCGGTTCGTTTTGAATTACCGACGTGTGGCTAGCGTTCTCCATACCCCGCCGCAGGGGGTGAGTCGCTAATGGGGCTGCCGGACTTTGAAAGCCCCCAGCGCCTCTGGGTGTTGTTGGTATTACCAGCTCTGATCATCGCTTATCTCGTGTTGCTGCGCTTCAAGGGCCGCGTCTCTTTGCGGTTCACTAACACAGCAGTCCTGGGACGAGTCATCGGTTCCCAGCGACGCTGGACACGCCACCTGGCAGTCGCGATGTCCCTGTGCTCTCTGGTGGCTTTGGCCCTAGCTTGGGCGCAGCCCCTAGGGACCGAGAAGGTACCGCGTGAACGAGCGACCATCGTGCTGATGATCGACATTTCGTTATCGATGGAGGCGACAGATGTCCAGCCCAACCGGTTGGAGGCCGCAAAGTCGGCTGCGCACGATTTTATCCAGGCTCTTCCTGACACCTTTAACGTCGCCCTCGTGAAGCTCGACGGCAAGCCGGCGGTGGTCATGCCGCCCTCAACCGATCGCGGCGCCGTGGAGCGGGCCATCGGCGGGCTGACCCTGGGGGAGGGCACGGCCATTGGGGACGCCATGACTGTCGCCCTGGAGGCGATCGCCTCAGCTCCCTTGTCTGAGGATGAAGTTGAGCCACCCCCCGCCATGATGGTGCTCCTCAGCGATGGCCAGAACACTGAGGGCGCCGATCCCAGCGTGAGTGTCCGGCAAGCCCAGGAGACAGGGGTGCCGCTGTACACCATCGCCTACGGTACGCAGAACGGCTACGTTGATGTGGACGGGGAACGCTTCAACGTTGCTCCGGACCCGGAGCTACTGCGGGCGCTTGCTGAGGCGACCAACGGAAAGGCCTTTGAGGCGGATAACATCAGCGAGTTGAATGACGCCTACAAGGAGATCGGAAGTTCCGTCGGGTTCGAGGAAGTCAAGAAACCCATCACTGCCCAGTACGCGCTCGGTGCGCTCGGGTTCGCGGTGGTGGCTGCCTTAGGGGCCGTGATGATGGCTGCGAGGTGGCCGCGATGACCCTCATGCCCCTCGCCCTTGAGTTCATGCGACCTGCCCGGCTCTGGGCCCTCCTGCTGATCCCGGCTATCGCCGTTCTGTACTGGTTCCTGGCTCAGCGGGTACCTCAATCGACTACGCCTGCCTCACGGCTGCGGTTTGTCATTCCAAAGGATGCGGCGTGGAAGCGGCACGGGGCAGTGCTCCTCGCACTGCTCAGCTTGGCGTCGCTAGTGGTGGCCTGGGCCATGCCCAAGGATTACGGAGAAAAGCCGCGCGATCGGGCCACGATCGTCGTGACTATCGACGTATCGTGGTCGATGGAAGCGCAAGACGTGGAACCAAACCGTCTTGAGGCGGCCAAGACTTCCGCGAAGGAGTTCGTGCAGAGCCTTCCTGAGCGGTTCAACGTGGCGCTCGTGACGTTCGCTGGTACCGCCGCCATCGCGGTCCCACCCACCGTGGATCGCGGGGTGCTCGTGCGTGCCATCGACAATCTGAAGATGGCCCCTTCCACGGCTTCGGGGGAGGCAATTTATACCAGTCTTGATGCGATACAACTCGTACCGCCCAACCCTGACAACCCCGAATCGACGGCCCCGGCAGCCATTGTGCTGCTGTCCGACGGCGCCACCAATATCGGACGCAGTTCAGCGGATGCCGCGGAGGTCTCCGGCGAGATGGGTGTGCCCATTTACACCATCGCCTACGGTACACAAAACGGACGGGTGGAGACGAACGGCCAGTCTCAGCGGGTGGCCGTCGACCATCACGAGCTGTATCTGATTGCTGAGAAATCGGGCGGCAAGAAGTTCGCTGCTGAGTCAGCCAGTGAACTCCGGGAGATTTACGAGGCCATCGCCAGCGACCTTGGCTACGAGAAGGTGCCGATGGAAGTCACGGACCAGTACGCGGGCTTGGCCATGATCTTCGCGATTCTCGCTGCTGTTGGGGTGATCTCGCTCGGTGCTCGGTGGCCATAGGGACTTAGATCTCCTCTCAACTCATGTTCTCGAGTTGCAGGGTTGGGATGTCCGGACTGAGCGGTAGCTCGAATACCTGCTCCAGGAACGACACCTGGCTTTCCAGCGCCTGCCGTCTAGCGCTCAAGGAACGGAACCCATGCCCTTCGTCAGTGAACGTGACTAGGGCTAGCGGCAGGCCTTTGGCCCGGACCGCAGAGGCCATGTCGTATGCCTGGTTTGGCGGAACCACCCGGTCCGCCAAACCCTGCAGAATCAGCATAGGGGCGGTGAGCTGGTCGAGTTGTGTGATGGGGGAGCGCTCCAGGTATAGCCGCTCGGCCTCCGGCCATGGCCCGACGAGTGAAAAGGTGTAGTGAGACTCGGCTTTGTGGGTGTCGTTGACCAGGGTCCGCAAGTCGCCAATGCCATAGGAACTGATTCCAGCGCTAAAGAAGTCACTGGTGGTCAGCGCCTGCAACGTGGTGTAACCCCCTGCGCTGCCACCTGCTATAGCGACGCGCGTGGGGTCGGCTAGGCCATCAGCACATACCCGCTGTGCAGCTGCTACGACATCGGCGACATCAAGTACCCCCCATTCGCCTTTGAGCCGTTCGCGGTAGGCGCGGCCGAACCCTGTGGATCCGGAATAGTTAACGTCCAGGACGGCGAAGCCTCGGGAGACCCAGAATTGGATCGACTTGTCAAAGCTGGGATAGTGAACCGAGGTTGGCCCGCCATGGGTCAAGACCAGCAGGGGCGGGGGAACTTCGGTGTTGGCAATTGGATAGAACCAGGCCTGTATGGGTCCGACGGGTCCTGCCGCCCACCGGCTGTTTGGCTTACTGGCGCTTGGATCGGGGAGCGAAGCAACTATCTCGGTGTGGGTGCCGTCTGGCATCAGGTGGACGAGCGTGGGCGCACGGTCGTCCCATTCGGCGATGAGGAACACATCCTCCCCGTGTGCAGCGATTGACTCGATCATCGCCGTGCCGGGTAGCGGGTAGCTGGCTTCATGTCCGGGAGTCCACAGGGCTAGACGACCGCGGCCATCGACGATTTCCACGCTAGCCAGCGTTGTGTTGTCAACGACGCAGCCTGGGGGAGTGTCCAGCACCCAGATGGGGATGGAGCAATCCCGTGGGGTGTGCCAACGTTCTTCCTGGCTGCCTGTAACCGTCCAGTTCCAGTAGCCCGATGCGTCGGATACGTAGGCTAGATCCCCTTGCGGCAGCCATATTGGATGCTGTGCGCTGACTTGTGGGCCGCCGGCGATGACGGTGGCCTCCGCGGGGTGGTTGAGTTGGCACGTGAGCACCTGCGCCGAATCCCAACTCATGTTGGGGTGCATCCACTGGGACCACGCTAGGCGGCCGTCGAACTCCGTTGGTCCAGCATAGAAATCCGCCCCCGTAACCAGTACCCGGCCGCCGTCCGCGTTGTCTTTGTCCACATCCAGGGCAACGATTTCGCTGCGTTCCTCGGGGTGGGCCTCGTGGTCTTCCCGCACTGCAAGGAGTAGCCGTTGGGATGAGGCGAAGGACAGTCCACCGTATCGGAAGCGCTGACTGGCTGGCGTGAGCGGACGGGTCTTGCTGCCGTCGCGAAGCCAGAGCTGGTTGGTGGCATCGTCGCACCACGCGACCAAGCCAGGTGCCACAGCGTAGGCGCCGCCACCGTATTCCATGACCCGGGAGCGCACGTTGGCTTGCGGGGTGACCTCGGTGATGGTGCCATCGGCCCGCCAATGTTTGATGGTTGTGCGGGAATCCTCGGCTGTGATACGGGTCAGCCAAAAGACCCCATCGGCGGTGGCTTTGACCTGCCGGATTGCGTCGCCTCCCAGGAGCGCAGCGTCAATAGACATGGGTTCCATAGGCTCGTTATACCCGAGCTTCCGGCGACTCGCCATCCTTGTTGTCAGGTGGCAGGGTCTGTAGCACAATGGGCGAAGCTCCGGTGTGAACGCGGATCGCAGGGGAAGGCAATCCCGCCGAATCACCAGGAGGACAACATGAACGCATTGAGGGCCGCCGAGAGCCTGCCTGGAGCGCGCGGAATGATCTTCATTCACTCCGCGCCTGCAGCGCTCTGCCCTCATATCGAATGGGCCGCGGCTGCGGTCCTTGGCGCGGGGCTCTCTTGGCAATGGACGGAGCAGCCCGCAGACCCGGGCACGCGCCGGGCAGAGTTCTCGTGGGCGGGGACGTCGGGTTCTGGGGCACGGCTGGCCTCACGTCTGGCCGAATTCAGCCGGATTCGATTTGAGGTCACGGAGGACGCCACCCCCGGGGCCGAGGGCACCCGGTTTTGTTACACCCCGACACTGGGGCGTTTCAGCGCCACCGTGGGAGTTCACGGGGACATCTTGGTGCCAGAAGACCGCATCCGCCACGCGATGAACAATGCCGCGGTTGAAGGGCTGAGCCTGCAGCAAGCCCTAGAGCGGCTTTTGGGTACGGCCTGGGATGAGGAGCTTGAGCCGTTCCGCTACGGTTCGGAGGATGCCCCAATCCGTTGGCTACACCAGGTGGTGTGAGGATTGGATGACCAACACGAAGGCCTGTCCTCTTAGAGGACAGGCCTTCGTGTGGTCAGCGGTTGATGTTGGCGTTGGTGAGGGCCACGGCGACATTGGCACCGCCAAAGCCAAACGAGTTGTTCATGGCAGCGAGGTCTCCGTCGGGTAACGGGCGCTTCTCGTTGACAGCCACATCAATAGGCAGCCCCGGCTCTAGGTTCTCAATGTTGATGGTCGGCGGGACGACCCGATCCTTCAGCGCCATGACGGTCGCAAAGGTCTCTAGTGCACCGGCGCCACCCAGCAGATGCCCGGTCATGGACTTGGTTGACGTGACAACGCAGTCGGCGACGGCATCGCCGAGAGCCGCAGCGATTGAGTTGGCCTCAGTGAGGTCGCCTTGCGGGGTGGAAGTACCGTGTGCGTTGACGTGCCGGATGTCTTTGGCTTGGAGACCCGCGGTCTCCAGGGCTTTACGCATGGCGGCTGATTGTCCGCGGCCGGTCGGCTCGGGCTGCACCATGTCATGGTTGTCATTGCTGATGCCTGCCCCGGCGAGAGTGCCGTATATCTTCGCTCCGCGGGCTTTCGCCGACTCCAAGGTTTCGATCACCATGATCACAGCACCTTCCCCGAGAACGAACCCATCGCGCGCCACATCCCAGGGCCGGGAAGCATGCTCGGGGTCATCGTTACGGCGGCTGAGCGCCTGCATTTGTGCGAAAGCATTGAGGGGGAGCGGGTGAATCACGCCCTCAGATCCCCCCACTACGGCAATGTCGCATCGGCCCAGACGGATTTGGTCGAGCCCTAGTGAGATTGCCTCGTTCGAGGACGCGCAGGCGCTGACCGGAGCATGGACGCCGGATGCGGCCCCAAACTTGAGCCCCAGGTTGGCGGCTGGCGCGTTGGCCATCAGCATGGGAATTGTGAAGGGGGAAACCCGCCGTGGCCCCTTCTCCTTCTGCACATCCCAGTTTCCGAGCAGCGAGTGCAGTCCTCCGATGCCCGTTCCGACGCAGACCGCCAGGCGGTCCGGGTCGATAGGGTTATCCTCACCTAGACCGAGACCGGCGTCCGCCCAAGCCTCTAGCCCAGCGGCCATCGCCAGCTGCGAACTGCGGTCTAGCTTGCGCGCTGAAACGCGGTCGATCTTGTCGGAGAGATCCCCCGTGGCCTCGGCGGCGAAGGTGACGGGGATGGACTGGGCCCAATCGTAGGGCAAGGTATGCACCCCGGACTGGCCTGCGAGCATCGCCGCCCAGGTGCTTGGGGCGTCCGTCCCGAGGGGCGTGAAGGCGCCGAATCCGGTGATGACAACGTCAGTCATGAAGTTCTCCTGGGCAGGTCAGGTGGAAAGAAGATGTGAAGGGGTGGAGGCGGGAGGCCGCCTCCACCCGGGGATGATTACTGGCCGCGCTCGATGTAGGCGACGGCGTCCCCGACCGTCTTGAGGTTCTTTGCGGCTTCATCGGGGATCGAGACGCCGAACTTGTCTTCGCAGGCGTAGATGATTTCGACCATCGACAGGGAGTCGACCCCCAGGTCATCCACGAAGGACTTGTCCAGCTGGACATCCTCAGCAGCGACGCCCGCGATGTCGTTGACGATCTCGGCGAGGTCGGCGCGGATCTCTTCGGTGCTTGCCATTGTTGTCTCCTTAGGTTGAGTAGTTACGGCAGGATGACGACCTGGCCCGCATACACGAGCCCGGCGCCGAAGCCGATGATGAGGGCAGTCTGCCCGGAGGTGGCCTCGCCGGATTCAAGCAGGGCCTCCATGGCCAGCGGCACCGAGGCCGCCGACGAGTTGCCCATGTTCTTGATGTCCCGAGACACCACAACATTGTCGGGCAGCTTTAGGTGGCGCAACATCGAATCGGTGATTCGATTGTTGGCCTGGTGCGGGATAAAGACATCAAGTTGCTCCGGGCTGATACCCGCTGCATCAAGCGCCTCCCTGGACTTCTGAGCGATGGCGGTGGTGGCCCAGCGGAAGACGGCGCGGCCGTCCATGCTGATGTGTGGGAGCTTTTGCTCGGGGTCCTCGACTTTCGCCCAGTCTTCGATCTGAATAGTCAGGGCCTGGGAGCCGTCTGACCCCCAGACCACCGGACCCAGGGCGGGTTCATCGCTGGGACCTACGACGGTGGCGCCAGCGCCGTCTGAGAAGAGGAAGGCCGTGCTGCGATCTTCGAAATTCACCATGCGGCTCAGCGTCTCGACGCCGATCACGAGCACGTTGGTGGCGCCACCGGTGCGTACCAAGGAGTCAGCCATGGCGATGCCGTAGCAATAGCCGGCGCAGGCTGCTGAGATGTCGAAGGCCGCCGGTCCAGCACTTAGGCCTAGCTCGTGACTCACGTAAGAGGCAAGCGATGGGGACTGCTGAAAGTGTGAGACGGTGGAGCAGATGACAGCGTCGATCTGGGACGGGTCTAGTCCCGCCCGGTCAATGGCTTTACGGGCGGCGGCCACCGCCATGAACAGGGGAGTCTCCTCCTCGGTGGCCCATCGGCGTTCGAGGATGCCAGTGCGCTGCTCGATCCACTCCGGTGTGGAGTCGATGATCGTGCACATTTCGGCATTGTCCACCACGCGCGAGCCGCGGTAGCCGCCGATACCGAGGATGCGCGCATAGCGGCTGCCGGTGGAGGTTTTCAGAGTCATATCGGTCACTTTCAGGCGGTCGGGGAGATTGCATGGGCCGCGCAGAAAGCGCGCGCCTCCTCCAACTGATCAGGGGTGTTCAGGCTGAATAGTTCTATGCCCTTGAGATTACGCTTTGCGATGCCGGTCAGTGTCCCAGCAGGCGGCAACTCCAACAGCCCCGTGACGTTGAGTTCAGCCATCGTCGCCATGCACAGATCCCAGCGCACTGGGTTGGCCACCTGGTTGACGAGACGAGTCACGTATTCGGGTCCAGAAGCCACGACAGCTCCGTCGGAATTACTGAGCAACCGCACATGGGGGGGCTCGACTGCAACGGCAGCAGCCAGCGTCTCAAGGCGAGCCACGGCAGGGGCCATGTGATGCGTGTGGAATGCCCCCGCAACGCTGAGTGGGATGAGACGGGCCCGACGGGGGGCGTTGTCGGCCAGCAGGCTTAGCTGCTCAACGGTGCCGGCGGCCACGATCTGACCGGAGCCGTTGTTGTTGGCGGGGGTCAAACCAGCAGCTTCAATCGCAGCGAGTACTTCCTCACTATCCCCGCCGATGACAGCTGTCATTGATGTGGGGGTGATCGCGGAGGCTGCTGCCATAGCGCGACCCCGTTCGCGAACCAACACCATGGCCGTCTCAGGGGTGAGAACCCCGGCGATGGCAGCAGCAGTCAGTTCGCCAACTGAATGGCCAGCTACGACGCCCATGTTCGCGACAGCGTCTTCATGGAGGAACAACTGCTGGGCGGCGGCCAAGGCCGAGGCGACGAGCAAAGGTTGCGCCACGGCGGTGTCTCGGATCGTTTCAGAATCCGACGTGGTGCCGTGTGCGACAAGATCAAGATCCGCAACGGCGCTGAACCATTCAAGGCGGGTTCGGAACGTCGCGTCTTCCAGCCACGGGGCGAGGAAACCAGGAGTCTGAGCGCCCTGTCCGGGCGCGACGATTGCTAGCACATCAACAACCATGCCCCGTCGCCACCCACCTGTGCGGCAGAGAATCTGACGAAATTGGGCCGCGCCCATTTGTCGAGTTTCTACAACTCCGCGGGGTGTATCCCCGGTTCATTCCTGGAGCCGACCGAGGGTGATGGCTAATCTCAGCACGTAGGCTTCTCGGGCGTCCGTTGGGTTGTAGCCCGTGACCTCCTGGATGCGGCGTAGCCGGTAGCGCACCGTATTTGGGTGGATGAACATGGCTCGTGCGGTGGCTTCCATGGACGACCCGGAGTCCAAGAAGCCGACGCATGTCTCCAACAACTCTTTGGAGCCCTTCAACAGGCCGAAGATCTCACGGGCGAGAGTGCGTCGGGCATGGCCATCCCCGGCAAGGGCGCGTTCGGGCAGGAGGTCGGCTGAGAGCAGGGTCCGGGGGGCTTCGGGCCAAGCCCGGGCCGCGCGGTAGCCGGACGTAGCGGCGCGAGCCGACGCCGGGGCACCTCGCAGCCCTTCGGCGAGCGGTCCCACCACGATAGGCCCGTCAGCGAAGTGCCGCTCAAGCTGGGAGACCAGCGCACATGCGGCCTGTGGGTCCGTCAGCGGCGTACCGGCCAGAATGCACACGAGTCGCTCCCCCTGCGGTGCCGCCAGCACCTCTAGCCCCAGGCGGGAGGTAGCCCGACGCAGGTCCTCCACCCTCAGATCACGTCTTGCGCCGGCGATCACGACCACCGTTGGTGCTTCGGTGTTCCAGCCCAGCGTCGAGGCCCGGGAGTTCACCGACTCGTCTGCCTCAGCCCGGACCACGGCGTCAACGATGGTGGCTTCTATGCGAGAATCCCAAGCCCCTCGGGACTCAGCTGCCCGGGCATAAATTGCCGCGGCAGCGAAGGCGATCTCGCGCGAATAGTGGACGATGCCAATCAGCAGCGGCTGCCGGTCGGCACGGGGAAGCAGCAAATGGATCTGCTCTTCAACGACATCCGTGGTGGTCCGAACCAGATCGACGGTTTGCTGTAGTGAAATCCGGCCCGCCAGAGCTCGCGGCGCAGCGTCGAAGATCGACTCAGGATTGTGCTCCTGGCCGCCCACCCAGCTGACGAAACCGTCGATGCCGCCCCGGGCAAGGACGCTAATCCACGAGCGATACTCGGGATCCAGTCCTGCGAACCAGGAGTGCCGGGCCTCCATGGCCGCGAGGGTGGCAGTGTTCATGGTCGCGGTGGCGGCTCGCAGCCGTTTCAGAATCGTTGCCCGGGTGCGTGCGGAGGTCACAGTGGCCGGAAGGGTTCCGGCTCGGGGAGGCTGAACGGTCATCGTGGCCGACAGCCTACCTGCGTCGTTCATGCTGTAGCGGCTGAGCCTCGTAGTCGCTCAATCAGTTGGACGGCCAGGACTCCTCGATTTCAGTGAGAACTTCGGAGGCGGGCTTGTTGAAGACAATCCAATCAACCATCCCCGACCAAAACGTGCCGGTCCCGACGCTATCCGGCATCTGATCCGAGCCGTCGAAGCGGAAGGTGGCTGTGTCATCGGTCAACAGCGAAAGAGCGAACTGGTCGATGGGGGAACGCAGGTTCTCGGGGAGTAGCTGTTTGTTCGCCGACACCCAGCCTGCGGGGGTGACCCGAGCCTTGGTATTGCTCCACTCAGGGGAAGCCAGATAGGCCTGGAAGGCTCTCACCTCGGGGCGGTCGCTAAAAGCGACGGCGAACTCGCCTCCAACGAGGAGGGGCGGGTCCTCAGCGCCTCGCCCTGGAAGGGGGAAGGCGAAGACATCACCATCGTTGGCGACGGTGGTGCCGGTCGGCCACATGGATTGATAGAAGGAGGCTTGATGGTGGAGGAAGCACTCGCCGTCGAGGATGGGCAGGCCCGCTTCGTCGTAGGAGGTGGTGGCCACGGACTGGACGCCCCCAAGCCCACCGTTGACGTAGTCGCCGTCTTTCAGGATTCTTCCGACCTGATCAAGCGCGTCGACGACCCGCGGATCGTTGAAAGGGATCTCGTGGCTGACCCACCGGTCGTAAACCTCCGGACCGGCGCTGCGTAATAGAGCATCCTCCAGCCAGTCTGTTGCGGGCCAGCCTGTGGCGGTCCCGGACTCAAGCCCGACGCACCATGGCTTCGCATCTGGGCGTTCGGTCGCGATCTGCCGCGTGAGGGTCATCATCTCCTCCCACGTGGTGGGAACTTCAAACCCCTGCGCTGTGAATGCCTTGGGGGAATACCAGACCAGCGATTTGACGCTAGCACCTACCGGGACGGCATATGTCTTATCGCCGACTGATGCGAAATCCCGCCAGTTCTCGTGGTAGTTGGCGTCAAGGTTCGCGGCCGCAAGCCCGGTGACCTCATGGATCTGGCCTGGGAAACGGGCGACAAGAGTCTTCAGTAGTCCTGGCTGCGGGACGAAGGCGATGTCGGGGGAACTACCGGCCTCGACTTTCACGCGCAACTGGGCCTCAAACTCCCGGGAACCCTCATAGTTGATGGTGGCGCCCGTGCAGGACTCGAAGGTCTTGAACGAATCGATGTATGACTGGTCCTCCGGGGTGAGGATGGCGGTATAGACCGTGACTGACTTGCCCCTAAGATCCCCGTACTGCTGGTAGGCGGAGCAACCGATGCTGTCCTGCAGCGTGGGTTCCTGCGTGGGCTCTGGACCGCCGCTGCATCCAGCCGCCAGGGTAATGGCAACGGCCAACATTGCACCAGCCGTCCGCCTTGCGAAGCCCGCCATTCCCATCCTTTCATCCAGCCTGGAAGACGAAACCTACCTCAGACGCCTACGGCGTCGACTCTGGGGAGAACCATAGTCGGCTGCGGGGGTGCAGGTGGGGTGGCCGTACGTCATGGCTAGTCGACCACCTTTGTCCTCAAGAAACTGTCTCGGGAGGCATTTGCAGGGTATCTTGGCTTCATTGCGTACACCGCTACGAGAGGATTCATGTGAGCATCCAGGACGAGGTCGGCCCCATCCTCAACGGGCTTCCCACGAACCTTCCCGACACGGATCCGGGGGAAACAGCAGAGTGGTTGGAATCGCTTGATGGGGTCATCGACCACGGAGGTCGAAACCGTGCCCGCTACGTCATGCTGAAGCTGCTGGAACGGGCCCGAGAGCGCCACGTCGGAGTGCCCTCGCTGACGGGGACGGACTACGTCAACACGATCCCCGCCGACAAGGAACCGGCCTATCCAGGGGATGAGGATCTGGAGCGTCAGATCCGCCGACTGCTGCGCTGGAATGCAGCTGTGACGGTGCACCGGGCACAGCGTCCTGGGATCGGCGTTGGCGGACATATCTCCACCTATGCATCTGCCGCGACCCTCTACGAGGTGGGCATGAATCACTTCTTCCGGGGGAAGGACCACCCCGGAGGAGGCGATCAGATCTTCTTCCAGGGACACGCATCCCCGGGCATGTACGCGCGGGCCTTCTTGGAGGGGCGTCTTGAAGAAGCCGACCTGGATGGCTTCCGGCAGGAGCACAGCCACATCGTCGACGGCACGATCCGGGCTCTGCCCAGCTACCCCCACCCGCATCAGATGCCGAACTTCTGGGAGTTCCCGACGGTTTCCATGGGGCTGGGTCCCATGAACGCCATCTATCAGGCCCAGTTCAACCGCTACTTGCTGAACCGCGGGATCAAGGACACTTCCCAGCAGAACGTGTGGGCCTTCCTGGGCGACGGTGAGATGGATGAACCCGAGTCCCGAGGCTTACTGCAGTTGGCCGCGAATGAGGAACTCGACAACCTCACCTTCGTGATTAACTGCAACCTACAGCGCCTTGACGGGCCTGTTCGCGGCAACGGCAAGATCGTCCAGGAACTGGAAGCCTTCTTCCGTGGTGCCGGCTGGAATGTCATCAAGCTCATCTGGGGGCGCGGGTGGGATCCGCTACTGGCAGCCGACCACGACGGGGCGCTCGTCAATCTCATGAACACCACGACCGATGGTGACTACCAGACGTTCAAGGCCAACGACGGGGCATACGTCAGGGAGAATTTCTTCGGACGTGACGAGCGCACTGCGGCGATGGTGAAGGACTGGACCGACGACCAGATCTGGGCGCTGACCCGCGGCGGACACGACTTCCACAAGGTTTACGCTGCCTACAAGGCCGCTACAGAGTTCACCGGCGCTCCCACCGTCATCTTGGCCCACACCATCAAGGGCTACTTCTTGGGACAGCACTTCGCAGGGCGCAACGCCACGCACCAGATGAAGAAGATGGCCCTCGACGATCTCAAGTCGTTCCGGGACCGGGTCCATGTCCCGGTCTCTGACGCGATGCTGGAAGCGGACCCCTACCGGCCGCCCTATGTGCGTCCTGCCGACGACGATCCGCGCATGGAGTACCTCCAGGAGCGTCGCCGTGCCCTCGGTGGTTACATACCGGAGCGCCGGGGCGACCGGAAGTTCATCTCGCTGCCGGGCGACAAGGCCTACCAGTCCATCCGCAAAGGGTCGGGCAAGCAAGAGGTGGCCACCACCATGGCCTTCGTTCGGCTACTCAAGGATCTGATGCGCGACAAGGCCTTCGCGCCACGAGTGGTGCCGATCATCCCCGACGAGGCCCGCACGTTCGGTGTCGATGCCTTCTTCCCGACGATCAAGATCTACAACCCCAACGGGCAAAAGTACACTCCGGTGGACGCTGATCTGTTCCTCAGCTACCGGGAGGCCACCAACGGTCAGATCCTGCACACGGGAATCAACGAGGCGGGATCGATGGCGGCCTTCACCGCAGTCGGCACCTCCTACGCCACGCACGGCGAGCCCATGGTTCCGATCTACGTGTTCTACTCAATGTTTGGGTTCCAGCGGACGGGTGACTCCATGTGGGCAGCCGGTGATCAGCTGTGCCGCGGTTTCGTGATCGGAGCGACGGCTGGCCGCACCACGCTGACGGGCGAGGGGACCCAGCACATGGACGGGCATTCGCCCATCTTGGCCTCCACGAACACGGCCTTCGTGGCATACGACCCCGCCTACGGCTACGAGATGGCCCATATCGTGCGCGACGGTCTGCGCCGCATGTATGGCGAGCAACCCGAGAACGTCATGTATTACCTGACGGTCTATAACGAACCGTACGTCCAGCCCGCCGAACCAGAAGACGTCGAAGTCGAGGGCATCCTCAAAGGCATGTACTTGCTGCGTCCCGGTTCTTTCGACGGAGTGGGGGCGGATGCGCGTCGCGCCCAGATTCTGGCTTCCGGCGTTGCGGTGCCGTGGGCACTTGAGGCGCAGCAACTCCTCAAGGACGACTACGGAATCGTCGCCGATGTCTGGTCTGTCACATCCTGGGGTGAGTTGCGCCGGGAGGGACTGGCTCATGACAAAGCCAAGTTCGCCGATCCATTCGGTCAACACGACCCCACCTGGGTGGAGGCCAAACTGGGGGCGACGCAAGGACCGATCGTGGCGGTCAGCGACTACATGCATGCGGTGCCCGATCTGATTCGCCCCTGGGTGCCGCGGGACTACACGACCCTCGGCGCGGATGGCTTCGGGTTCTCGGACACCCGCGCGGCTGCCCGCCGCTACTTCCACATCGACGGCCCCTCCATCGCCGTGGCAGTGCTTCAGCAGCTTGCCCTCAAGGGCGAGGTCCCCCAGGACTGGGCTGTCCAAGCCGCAGAGAAGTACCGACTGCATGACGTCAACGCTGGAACCTCCGGCAAAACCGGCGAGGACGAGTGAGTTAGCCAAAGAGTCGGTTGCATGATTTGATGCCCCGGGTGCGCTACACCCGGGGCATCTGGCAGGCTAGGCATCGTGGAACTCACTGTTCAAGGGGATGT
>JAUNKK010000034.1 GCA_030532825.1 Propionibacteriaceae bacterium | reverse complement strand
AGTACACCAAGCGTCTCCTGGCCGCCGCACCCGTGCCCGACCCCATCGAGCAGCGCCGCCGCCGTGAGGAGCGCCATGCGCTGCTCAAGGAACTGGGCGACGAGGTAGTCGAACTCGACACCCGGGAGCTAGACCAGTAGGAGGGGCGGTGCCGGTGAGTCGGCACCGCTGAACCGGGGCCTGGTCTCCTCGGCACCTTGAAACTTCGGTCGTGCGCTTTCGGCCGCGAGTTACGCCCTGGCGTCCTGCACTGAGCCATAGGCCGGGTTCTCGGGCATGCTCCGGGCGGTAGCTTGTCGCAGGGGAGTTTATCTCGACGGTACGGGCGCGTGTCGCCGATGAGGCGAGAGCCGAGCCGGATGGGGAGCCGTCGCGGCCAGGATCAGTCGTGTCCCATGAGGCGGTCGATGGCCCGGCGATCCTTCTTCGTGGGTCGGCCGGCCCCGCGGTCGCGGCGCGCCATCGGTACGCTGAGGAAGCTGGGGCGTTCAGGGGAGTGATCGATATAGGCCCGCTGCGCCACGGGGGCGCCGACGCGCTTGTTCAGCAGCTGCACCACCTCGAACTCCCGCGTCCAGCCGGGCTCCTTGACGGCGACGCGGTCGCCAGGCTTCACGGCGTGTGCGGGCTTGACCGGGTCGCCGTTGAGACGGACGTGCCCGCCGGTGACGGCCTTCGTCGCCAGCGATCGCGTCTTGAACAGCCGCACGCTCCACAACCACACGTCCAAACGGGTCATGGCTGGGGAGTCTATCGGTAAGGTGCCAGCGTGGAGATTCTCAGCGAGGAGGGGCGGCGGGCGCTGAAACTGGCCGCCACGGAGACCGACCCCAACTCGCTCGCGGCAGGGGAGCGGCTGCGCCGCGAGTTCCCGCCCGAGCTGGCCGCGGCGGCCCTCACCCAGGTGACGCTACGCCGCCGGGCACGCGGCAAGCTGCCTAACGCCGACCGGATGTTCTTTACCCCAGACGGGTTGGAGCAGGCCACCCGCTGGGTGGTGGCGCGGTGGCGGGCCACGCAGTTCGCCGACGCCGGCGTGCGGGAGATCTGGGACCTCGGCTGTGGCCTCGGCATCGACGCGATGGCCTGTGCCGCAGCTAACCTGCGCGTCCACGCCGTCGAGGCGGACCCGATGACCGCGGCCTTCGCCCGGGAAAACCTAGCGCTGACCGGGGGTGGGCAGGTGACCGTCGGGTTGGCTGAGGAGGTGACAGTCCCGGAATCGGTGGGCGTCTTCCTCGATCCGGCCCGCCGCACCGCGCGTGGCCGTACCTGGGATGTGGCGGAGTTCAGTCCGCCCTGGCAGCTGGTTGAACGCTACTTGACGGGGCCGTGGGCCACCATCGTCAAGCTCGGACCCGGCCTGCCCAAGCCGCTCATCCCGCTGGGCATCAGCGCAAGCTGGCTATCGGTGGGTGGTGCTGTGGTGGAGGCCATGCTGACGAACCTCAGGCCCGCCGGTCCTCGGGCCGTCGTGTTTCGCCCGGGTCGTCCCGAACCCCACATTCTGGAGGCCGGGGCCGAGCCGCTGCCCGTCAAAGCGCCCGGAGCGTTCCTGCACGAGCCCGACAACGCGGTGATCCGCGCGGGCCTTGTCGCCGAAGCAGCCGGGGATGCGTGGCTGCTGGCCCCCGGGATCGCGTACCTATCCTCCGACGCGCCCCTGGCCAGTCCCTTTGCCACCGACTACCGCGTCCTGGAAACCCTGGACTTCGATGTGGCTGTGCTGCGGCGTTGGGTGAAGACGCGCGGGATCGGCGCGCTGGAGATTAAGTGCCGAGCCCTCGACGTCGACCCGGCGCGGCTGCGACGCCAACTGAAACCCAAGGGGCCAGGCGCGGCGACGCTGATCCTGGCCCGCACCGTGGAAGTTGCGAGAGTCTTCGTCGTTGAGCGCCTGAAGCGCTAGTGGAATCCCCGGCACGCCGACCCGCCGTCTGGGCCTCGACCGCTGGGCGACGTCCGAAACCGCGGCAGGATTAGGCGTTGGCGGCGACCCGAGTGCCGGCGCCACGGCGCCGAATCTCAACGCCGGGCTGGTGCCTGACGGGCTGCTCGTCACTGCCCCAGATGGTGTAACCGCCGTCGGCGAGCATCTCCAGGTCGGCCTGGCCGGGCTGGCCCTCAGAGGTCAAATAGTCGCCCAGGAACAGCGAGTTGCAGATTTCCATGCTCAGCGGCTGGAGGCTCCGCAAGTGCTGCTCCCGCCCCGCGGCCACCCGCACGTCAGCGGCGCCGTGCACGAAGCGAATCATCGCCAGAATGCGGAGGCACTTGTGCGGGGTGAGCTCGGCGTGCCCGGCTAGGGGAGTGCCATCGAAGGGCATGAGGAAGTTGACGGGAACGGAGTCGGCGCTGACCTGCTTGAGTTGGAAAGCCACCTCGACCAGCTGCTCGTCGGTCTCGCCCATGCCGGCGATCAACCCGGAGCAGGCCGACAGCCCATGCTCGCGGGCGTGCTGCACGGTCTCTTTGCGATCGACGTAGTCGTGGGTGGTGCAGATGTTGTCGTAGTGCGACTCCGCGGTGTTGAGGTTGTGGTTATAGGCGTCGGCCCCGCAGGCCGCTAGACGTTCGGCCTGCCCGTCTTTGAGGATGCCGAGGCACGCGCAGATCTCCACCTCCGGGTTTTCCTGCTTCAGCGAGGTGATGATCCGCCCGACGCGGTCCACATCCCGGTCCGTCGGGCCGCGGCCGGAGGCGACGAGGCACACCCGCTTGGCGCCCGCACCGATTCCGGCCTTTGCAGCGGCCAGGGCATCGTCGTGCGAGAGCCACGTGTAGCGCAGAATGTCGGCGGCAGAGCCGAGCCGTTGTGAGCAGTAGAAACAGTCCTCGGGGCACTTGCCTGACTTCAGGTTGACCAGGTAGTTGACCTTCATGGTCGAGCCGTGGAAGTGACGGCGGACCCGCCCTGCCGCGGCCACCAGCTCGTAGGTGCGCTCGTCGGGCAGCCGCAGCACGTCCAAGGCTTCGGTAAAGGTCACGTCTTGACCGGCGATCACGCGATCAGCAAGGGCATCGAGATCCACGGCTCTCCTCCTTTTGAACAGTGTTCAAGAGCCTAGCAGGTCCCGGTTCGCGGCTCGTCTCCGGTGGCCCTGGGCATAGCCCCAGTCTCGAACAGGGCGGCGGTGAGCCGCGCGTCTCCGGGTGGCTGACGCGCAATCGCGGATACCGAAACGGCCTGCCGCTCTCCTCGAACCCAGACTGCTTGGTGGCGCAGAGGAGGAGTAGCGCGCCCTTGAGAGTGTGTGTAGATCGTCCAATTTCGTCGGAGGTGGGGAGATGGCGCGTCTGGCCAAGCTCAAGGCCCGGATGGGTGATGATCTACTGGATGCCGCCGTAATCACCACGGGCAGGCACGCGTACCGACGCCCAGACGGCATCGCGGTCATCCCGTTCGCGCTCTTGGGAGCATGAGTGAACCCGATCCTGGCACTCGGCTTGCTTGAGTGCTAACAGGGGTATAGCTTTAGAACTGGCACTCGACATGTTCGGGTGCCAGCCCGGGTGGCACCGCGACGACGCCCGGACCGGAAAAGACAGTCATACCGGCTCCGCCGGAGAAAACAGAAAGGGGTTTGTCGTGGCAACCACGATCAAGCCGCTCGAGGACCGCGTTCTCGTCCAGCCGCTCGAGGCCGAGCAGACCACCGCATCCGGCCTGGTCATCCCGGATACCGCCAAGGAGAAGCCGCAGGAGGGCAAGGTCATCGCTACCGGCCCCGGCCGCATTGATGACAAGGGCAACCGTGTTCCCCTCGATGTCGCCGAGGGCGATGTCGTCATCTTCTCCAAGTACGGTGGCACCGAGGTCAAGTACGACGGGCAGGAGTACCTCCTCCTCAATGCCCGCGACATCCTCGCCGTTGTCGCCCGCTGAACAAGGGAAGTAACACATGGCAAAGACTCTGCAGTTCGATGAGGATGCCCGCCGCTCGCTTGAACGCGGCGTCGACATCCTCGCCAACACCGTCAAGGTGACCCTTGGCCCCAAGGGCCGCTACGTGGTGCTCGACAAGAAGTGGGGCGCCCCGACCATCACCAACGACGGCGTCACCGTCGCCAAGGAAGTTGAGCTGGAGGACCCGTACGAGGACCTCGGCGCCCAGCTGGCCAAAGAGGTGGCCACCAAGACCAACGATGTGGCTGGCGACGGCACCACCACCGCCACCGTGCTCGCTCAGGCACTGGTGCACGAGGGCCTGCGGGCCGTCGCCGCCGGGGCCAACCCCGTCGGTCTGAAGCGCGGCATCGACAAGGCCGTTGAGGCCGTCGTTGAGCGCCTCCGCGAGAACGCCCGCCCCGTCGACACCACCGCCGACATGGCCTCCGTCGCCACCATCAGTTCGCGCGACGAGCAGATCGGGGAACTGATCGCCGAAGCCTTCGACAAGGTCGGCAAGGACGGCGTCATCACCGTCGACGAGTCCCAGACCTTCGGCACCGAGCTGGAGTTCACCGAGGGCATGCAGTTCGACAAGGGTTACCTCAGCCCCTACTTCGTCACGGACGCCGACCGTATGGAGGCCGTCCTGGAGGATCCCTACATCCTCATCAACTCCGGCAAGATCTCCTCAATGAACGACCTCCTGCCGCTGCTGGAGAAGGTCATCGCCGCCAAGGGCACGCTGTTCGTGGTGGCCGAGGACGTCGACGGTGAGGCCCTGTCCACGCTGGTGGTCAACAAGATCCGCGGCACCTTCACCTCCGTCGCGGTCAAGGCCCCCGCCTTCGGCGACCGCCGCAAGGCCATGCTGGAGGACATCGCCATCCTCACCGGTGGTCAGGTCGTTGCCCCTGAGGTCGGTCTGAAGCTGGACCAGGTGGGCCTTGAGGTGCTCGGCCGCGCTCGCCGCGTTGTCGTCACCAAGGACAACACCACGATCGTCGATGGCGCGGGCGATTCCGCTGAGGTCGCCGGCCGTGTGTCCCAGCTGCATGCCGAGATCGAGCGCACCGACTCCGACTGGGATCGCGAAAAGCTCCAGGAGCGCGTCGCGAAGCTGGCCGGTGGCGTCTGCGTCATCAAGGTGGGTGCCGCCACCGAGGTGGAACTCAAGGAGAAGAAGCACCGCATTGAGGACGCTGTCTCTGCGACCCGCGCGGCCATCGAAGAGGGCATCGTTGCCGGCGGCGGCTCCGCTCTCATCCACGCCGGCAAGGTGCTTGACGGCGACCTGGGTCTAGACGCCGACGAGAAGGCGGGCATCGCGATCGTCCGTAAGGCGCTGGCCGAGCCGCTGCGCTGGATCGCCGAGAACGGCGGCGAGGCCGGCTATGTCATCACCTCGAAGGTTGCTGACCTTGAGGTGGGCCACGGCTACAACGCCAAGACCGGTGGCTACGAGAACCTCGTCGACGCGGGTGTCATCGACCCGGTGAAGGTCACGCGCTCGGCGCTGGCCAACGCCGCCTCGATCGCCTCCCTACTGCTCACCACCGAGACCCTCGTGGTGGAGAAGAAGGACGACGAAGACGACAAGTGAGTTTGACTCTCACAAACGGTGCCCCGGGCTTGAAGTCCGGGGCACCGTCGCGTCTGCGCTTCTGATGTCCTTGAAGACGAGAAGGGTGGATGGATGGGGTGTAAGGTGTATCTGTGGCTCTGAATATCAAGAATGAACGTGTTTGCCTGCTGGCGAGGCAGGCCGCCCAGAGGGCTGGAACCAGCCAGGTTGAGGCTTTGGAACATGCTTTGGAGGATTTTCTGGCCAAGATGCCTGGGCCGGACAACGCAGATGAGAGGCGAGCCAGGCTGCTGGACAGTGCTCTGGAGGAGTTCTATACCTCCCTCAGCGAGGAAGACCGGTCGGTGATTCGCCTTGCAGCCAATGATATGTATGATCCTGACGGTCTTCCCCGATGATTATCGATACCTCAGCCCTGCTTGCCATCCTACTCCGAGAATCGGGTTATGAAGTTGTTCTGGACGTCGCCCGCCGGGCAGATGTGCGGATGTCAGTGGCAACATACGTTGAATTGAATGTGGTGATTGATCGCCGCGGCAAGGTGGGGGACCGGGAACGACTTGACAGAGTCCTGGAACTGCTGGGAATCGAACTGGTACCTGTGTCCCTGGAGCAGGGTAGGGTCGCCTGCGCAGCTCATCGCCGCTATGGTCCTGGAAGCGGATCTGCAGCGCGCCTCAACTACGGGGATTGTTTCTCGTATGCGCTTGCCGAGACACTCGGTGAACCTCTTCTGTTCGTCGGCAACGACTTCAGCCACACCGATGTGGAGCAGGCCATTGAAGATCCCCGATAGATTTCAGGCTCACGATCTGCCGCTGCTTTCCCGTCCTCCGTGCATCACGATGGCTCCAGGAAGAGAGCTCGTATGATCTGCCCCGGGCCGAGGCGGTGTTCAAGAGCGTCGGCACGCTGCCGACTCACGCCATCACCGGCGGTGTGCTGCTGAGCCAGAAAGTCACCCCGCAGATGCTGATGAGGGACGCCGATCGCCGTAAGCTGGTGATGCTGCTGCGCGCATTCTTCAACCGTCGTGAGCAAGGCCACCCAAGACGACATCATCGCCTGCACCGAGCAGACGCTGTGAGCTGAGCGTCGGTGCGGCTTCGCGCATCGGCGGGGTCGGCATCGGCATCCTGTGTGGACCGATGCCGGTTTTCTGGTCGGGCCCAGGCATGCCGACGCCGTCCAAGTCGTCGGGGACTGCGGGTGCTGCCGGGCCAACCGGATGGGGGTGACGGTCCCCGACGTCGTGGATGCTGACGGGGGGGTTGGTGCGCACGGCGGTGGACATCGACCTGTCGTGAATCGGTGTGTCCGGCGGAGTCTTGCCGCCTGGCTGACCTGCCGCCCCTGGCCCAGGGGGTGATACAGGAACTTGATCCACGAAGATGCTGCCGCGAGCAGTCCCCTTGAGGTGTGGAAAAAAAGTCAATGGTGGAGAGAGGTCGTGGTGGCCCATGATGGAGCATCATTTCGTTCAAGAATGAGAGGAACTCCTGTGAACTTCAAGAGAGTCTTGTCGGTGCTGGTGGTTGTCGTCGCCATCGTGTGGGCCCACTGGTTGCGCCAGCTGCAGCGAACGATCAGGTGAGCCCTTCTGTCGCGACGGTTGAGGCTGAGCTCAAGGTAATCTTCGAGCGTTACCTGCATGAATCCCCGGATGGTAGCTGGCATGTCGATGTCCAGGCTGTGCGTGCGGATGGAGCCCCTGAGGCCGAACTGCGTCGAATCGCTGACGGCTTCAACTCAGTGCTGGGTAAGGCCGTTTTCCCTGAGGGGTATGACAACGGGTCGGATGGTCGAGGTGTCAACCCGAACTATGCGTTCGGGTCAAGGGCGTGGGCTGTGTGCACCCTTGACTACGTTGTTCCTGGTGCGGGCGAAGGTCTGTTGGGAGGAGGAGTCTACGCTTGGCTCAAGAAGGGCAAGTACGCGAAGGTTGCCTCCTTCTTACTGCGTGCCGTCGCTCCGAGGATGCTTCTGGGCGGAGGCGTCGGGTTGGCCGTTAACCTCGCCGTTGGTGCTAGCTGGTGCTGGTTGGGCAAGAACTGATGACAACTCCTGAGCAGTCTGTTCCTGCGCGCCTCAAAGTGGTGGTGTTCCTGAAGCTGGGAGCGGTTCGCCTGGCGATGGTGCTGATCGTCTTCCTCATCTTCTGGTGTACCGGGTGGGTCCCGGTGGTGACGGCGGCTCAGATCGCTGGGCTGTTGTGCCTGATGGTGCTCGGGACGACAGGGTATGAGGTGTTCGTCTCGTCGGCGGACCGTCCGGGTACCGGCTTCGTGATCGTGACCTCGGTGCTCATGGTGGTCTGCTTTGCCGTCCCGCTGTGGGGAACGGAACAGCTCTGGCCCGCAGTCCTCAGCTCAGCGACCACCGGATTGCTGCTGATCCTCCTGCACCGCCGTCAGTAGTCCACCTGGTCGAGCTGAGGGCGCGTAGCGCCCGACTGTTGAGACCTCGCCGCGCAGGAGAACCGCGCCTTGACCACCGCACACCACCTCTAAAGCCGCACCGGCCGGAGCAGTTGCAAGATCATCCACAGGCTACGGTCCCTGCGGCAGGCCACCATCAGAATTCGGAAGACCATCACCTCACCGCCGAACCAACCATCCTCGAAGAAACCACACAACACTCCAACGGTGAGAGCACTAAACGTGCACAACTCAGGTCAGACGATCCGGTGCATCCAGCCATATGGATCGGGGCTCTGGCCGTACTGGATGCTTGTCAGCTGCTCTCGGAGGCGCAGCGTCACAGCACCCGGCTGGCCGTCGCTGACCGCATGGCTGCCCTCTGCGTCGGTGAAGCTGGCGACGGGGGTGATGATGGCTGCGGTGCCGCAGGCGAAGACCTCGCTAATGCTGCCGTCGTCTAATCCTGCATACAGTTCCGCCTGCGTGAGACGCCGTTCCTCGACGTCCAGTCCGCTATCAGCGGCGAGACGCAGGATGGCCGACCGTGTCACCCCTTCCAGGATGCTGTCGGTCAGGGCGGGCGTGATGACCCGGCCGGTCGTGGTGACGGCGAACAGGTTCATGCCCCCGAGCTCCTCGACGTACCGGTGCTCGACGGCGTCCAGGAACGCCACCTGGCTGCACCCGGCCGCCTCCGCCTGCTGCTGCGCCACCATGGAGGCCGCGTAGTTGCCGCCGCACTTGGCGAAACCGGTTCCGCCCGGAGCGGCGCGGCTGAAGTCACGGGCGAACCAAATCTTCACGGGCGTGATGCCTGAGCCGCCGAAATATGATCCCGAGGGGCTGGCGATCACCGCATAGGTGACGTGCGTCGATGGCTTGACCGCCAGGAAGGCGGACCGGGCAAACATGAACGGCCGCAGATACAGGCTCTGCTCCCCGCCGCGCGGCACCCAGTCCGCATCGACCGTGACGAGCTGATCGATGCTGGCCAGGAAGTCCCCGGTGCTCAGCTCGGGCAGGGCCAGTCGCCGCGCCGAGCGCTGAAAACGCTCTGCATTGACCTCGGCGCGGAAGCGCCAGATGGACCCGTCGGCATGGGCATAGGCCTTCAGGCCCTCGAACGCCTCCTGGGCGTAGTGGAACACCGCCGCGGCGGGGTCCAGGGTGAACGGCGCATAACCGACGATGCGGTGGTCGTGCCAGCCATGCTCCGGGGTCCAGTCGATGAGGGCCATGTGGTCGCTGAACTGCGACCCGAAGCCGGGGTCGGCCAGGATGGCGTCGCGTTCCGCGGCCGACCGACCGGCGACGCGCTCTAGGCGAAAACGAGGCTCAGGCATAGCGGCCCATCCCACCCGCGACGTCCACGCACGCACCCGTGATGTAGCTGGCCCGGTCACTGGCGAGGAAGGCGACGATGCCCGAGACCTCCTCGGGATGGCCGAACCGGCCCAACGGAATCTCGTCGGCAGCCAACTCCGCGAAAAACTCCTCGGCTGACTTCTCCGGGGCGCGTTTGGCGTGGATATTCGCCCACTGCGGGGTGGTGACGCAGCCGATGTTCACGGAGTTCACCAGGATCCGGTCGGCCGCGAGTTCCTGGGCCAGGGCCTTGGTCAGGTTCAGGCCAGCCGCGCGGTTCACCGTCGTCGAGAAGAACCGGTAGTCCGGCATCCTCGAATACACCGAGCCGATGTTGATCACGCGCGCCGCCGGGCTTTGCCTAAGCCACGGCAGCGCCGCCTTCACGGCCCGGAACCAGCTGTGCACCTTGATGTTGAAGTCCGCCAGCAGGGAGTCGTCGGACAGGGTCTGGAACGTGCCGGGGTGGGCCCCGCCAGCGTTGTTCACCAGGACGTCGAGGCCGCCCATGGACTCCGCGGCCCACGCCACGAAGCCCGTCAGCTGCTCGGGGGCGCGCACGTCGACGGACCGGCCCTCGACGCGCTCACCCAAGGAGGTGACGGCGGCGGCGACCTCGTCGGCGTTCCGGGCGCAGATCCTCACCTGGGCGCCCTCCCGTACCAGTTCCTGGGCGATGGCGAAGCCTAGGCCCTTCGAGCCGCCGGTGACGATGGCGCGGCGGTCGGTGAGATTCAGATCCATCACAGCACCTCAGGCGAAGGCCTCGTCGACGGGCACCTGCAGTCCGATCGCCAGCCGGTTGGTCTTGTTGGCGGCCGCGATGATGGCCTGAAGTTCGATCAGCTGCGCGTCACTGGCGCCCTTCGCCCGGGCCGCCGCGGTGTGGGAACGCACGCAATAGGTGCAGTTGTTGACGGTGGAGACCGCCACGTAGATCAGTTCCTTGATCATGGGGTCCAGCTCGGTGCCGGGTCCCATGAGGTCCTTGAGCTCCTGCCAGGTGCGCTCCAGGTTGTCGGGGTCGTTGGCCAGGACCCGCCAGAAGTTGTTGATGAAGTCGGTTTGTCGGGTGGCGCGAATGTCGTCGAAGACGGCTTTGACCCGGGGGCTGGCGGACTCGTCGTCGATGATGGGCAGCAGTGGGGAGTGTTCCATCGGTTCTCCTGGTTAGTTTTTCGGGACGAAAGCGAAGACGCGGGTTGGGAATCCGGTGCCGCCCGCGATGCGGGGCACACCCACCGCGATGACGGCTCCGGTAGGCGGCAGCTGGTCCATGTTGATGAGGTTTTCCAGGTGCCAGAGCCCGGCGGGATGCGAGACGTCGCGGTGGACGGGGAAATGGGGCTTGTCGCCGGGGTCAATGCCCAGGGTATCGACGCCCAGGCCGACCACGCCACGGTCCACGAGCAGTTGCGCCGCGTCAACCCCAAAGCCGGGGAACTTCAGGTTCGTGGTGTCCTCGCCGCCCGCGTAGCTGAGGGCGCTGGTTTTGCGCTCGGCCCAGCCGGAGCGCATGAGGACGACGGTGCCCGGCGGAATGCGGCCGTGCTCGGCTTCGAAAGCCTCGACGTCGGAGGGCTCAAGCACGGCGTTCGGATGGGCCGCGGCCTTGGCGGTGATGTCGATGACGACGGCGGGTACGACGAGGTCATCAATGGGAATGCCTGCTGTATCCATCCCGCCGGGCACGAAGTGCTCCGGGGCATCGAAGTGAGTGCCAGCGTGCTCGAAGGTGGTGAAGACGCGCGCGTGGTAGCCGTGCGCATCGTGGGTGACAGCGTCGACGATCTGCAGGGCAGGGGCGCCCGGCCAGAGGACCGTATCAGGGCCGAGGGCGTCGGTGAGATCGACCAGCCGGAAGCCACCCGTGAAGGCGGCGAAGGCGGCATCTCGGCCGGCGATGATGTCGGGGGTGTGCTGAGCCATGGGGTCTCCTAGCGGGGTCGTTTTCCTCGGTCGGGAGCCTACAGGCCTAGTCCAACCGCGAACCGGGCGATCGGGGCCGCCGATATCGTGGGAGCGCTTGGCAAGGCGGGTCCGCCAGCCGGTAGCGCTCCTCGTCGCTCGGCCACCCAACGGGAGGCCATACCACTTTGTGAGAGCGCTTTCAATCATCTTTTTTCCCGTCTTGAGTCTGTTTGCTGGGGGAGCTAGCGTCGCTGGAACCGGTGATGAATCGTTTCACTGGCAGTGTTCAACAGAACTGGAGTTGCAGATGCCCATCACTCGCCGCACAGTCCTATCCACCGCAGCCGCGCTACCGGCCGTGGCGCTCTTGTCGGGTGCTCCCTTCGCCTCAGCCAACACGAAGCGCACCTATTACGTCTCTGAGTCCGGGAGCGACGACGCCGCCGGAACATCGGAAAGTGCGCCCTGGAAGACCGTCAACCGCGTCAACCAGGCCTTTGCCGACGGGACGATCAGCCACGGCGACAGCGTCTTCTTCAAGCGAGGCGAGCGCTTTTATGGAGAATTCCCCAGCCTACCGACCCCGTCGGGTAGCGAACTGTTGACGCTGGGGGCCTACGGCTCTGGGGAGCGTCCCCAGATTATGGGATATCAGGTGCTGAACCAGCGCGGGGCCTGGTCCAAAGCGGGGAATAACCTGTGGCAGATCTATCTGGGGGATCCCAAGAACTTCGTCGGGAACACCTCAACGCCTGAGGATCGCAGCGGCAACGTCGGCTTTATCAGGGTGAACAACAAGATCCTCGGGCACAAGAAGGCCACCGTCGACGAGTTGAGCGCCGACTGGGAGTTCCATTCTGACGCAGGCTCCAAGATCCTGACCGTCTTTGTTCCCAACAACCCCAGCGATTACGGGGACGTCCGGGTCGCCGTCGACGGACGCTTGGTGCAGGCCACCTCCAACCTCGTCGTCCAAGACCTTGACCTCATCGGGACGGGCGGGCATGGCATCCAGATCGTGGACTGCACCGGCGTCAAGATCCTCAACAATCGTATCCGCCATATCGGCGGCAGCGAGCTGAAGGGATTCTCGGTTCCGAACACCCGTTACGGCAACGGCGTTGAGGCGTGGATCGGCTCCAAGGACGTTCTGGTTGAGGGCAATATCATCGCCGACGTCTACGACGTGGCCACGACCATGCAAGGAGAGCAGACCCTGGAGCCCGACCAGTGGGGATCGCCCATCCGGCTGGGCTGGCGCAATGTGGCCTTCAAGGGCAACCGCATCACCCGTTGCAGCCAGTCCTTCGAGGTGTGGGCGCGCGGCTCTAACACCAGCTCGGAAGCGGGATTCATCGGCTGCTCCTTCACGGGCAATCACTGCACCGACGCGGGCGTGGGATGGGGCTACGAGGCCCGGCCGAACAAGGGCGAGGGCGGTGTGCACCTGCTGTCCTACAACGAGGAGCTTCCCGCGGATGTCAGCATCACGGGAAACCGTTTCGTCAATGCCGTCAACGCCTACGTGTACCGGGGCGAAAAGTTCAAGGCCAAGATGAGCGTGAACAACAACACCATTCAGCTCAAGGCCGGGCAGCGACTGCAGGCCAACAGCGGGGAGCCGCAACAGCTGGAGACGATCGAGCAGCATGTTGCCTGGTCCCAGGCCACCGGCATGGACGCGGATAGCACGTTCATCATCGACTGACGCGCAGGTAACCTGCCGTCTCCAGGGTGACTCGCAACGCGATGTTCGCCCAGGGGAACCAGGGGCGGGTGAAACGGGCCGGGGCGTTAGCATCCGCGCCCAGCCCGTTCCGCCCCTGGTCTCCGCCAGCGCCTGTAACGCCGGGAACCCTTCCGCCCGGTCGTAGGCTGTCAACCCCGCTGTTGCGATGGCGCTGGGCCTCTCGCCATCGGCGGCGGGGCGCTGGCCCGCTGGGAGCGGTGCAGTCCATCGGGGACGGACGCGGACTTCCTCGAATCGCGCGGCACATTCCAGCGTGACGGCGTCGAAGTGTGGCCGTTACACCAGGTAGGTGAGCTCGGGAAACTCGCGCTGGGCCCGCTCCAGCAGAACTCGGGCCACTCCTACGCCGTCGATGAGCGGGTGGTGGGCAAGGGCGGTGACGGCCAAGCCCCGGCTGCCCTTCAGGGCGGCGTGGGTAACCGCGCGCTCCGCGTATTTCACCGACTGCACCAGCCCGACGGCGTGGCCGGGTAGCGCCGTGACGGGCAGGGGCGTCACGCCAGCGGCGCCGATCCGGCAGGGGGCTTCGATGACTGCGTCATCGGGCAACTCCGGTAGGCGCCCGGCGTTGCGAACGTTGACGATCAGGTCGGCGGTCTCGTCGAAGGCGAGGGCCTTCATCACGGCCAAGGCCACGCGGTCATAGCCGCCCGACTCCAGGTCCTCCTCGTCCCGCGCCACGCCGCCGGCTGCTAAGCGGTTGGAGGCCATGTAGGTCTGTTCACGCTGCAGCCGGGTGGCCTCCCACAGCCGGTAGGCTTCGGCCCCCGAGCAGGTGGCGGCCCGCGCGTAGAAGTCTCGCTGCTGTGCCGCCAGGAACACCCCGCGGGTGGCTTCGACGGTCTCATCGGCTTCGCGGGCCTCTCGGGCGAAGTAGTAGTAATGCAGGTACTCGTTTGGCACTGAACCGAGCATCTGCAACCATTCGGCGCCGAACAGACGGCCCTCTTCGAAGGAGCCGATAAGGTCGGGGCGTTCCAGTAGGCGCGGCAGCACGTCAACACCATCCACCAGCAGCCGCTGCAGCCAGCCCAGATGGTTGAGGCCCACGTAGTCCAGACGTACCCGGTCGTCGCCGGCGATGACCTGTGACGCGGTGCCGGGCGGCACAAGATCCGCCGACTCCAGGGTGCTGAGCACGCGCCTGGCTAGACCGACGGGGGAGTCGCAGATGCCGATCACCCGGTCGCCGAGTACCTGGGAGCTGACCTCCGTGATGATTCCGGCAGGATTGGTGAAGTTGATGAGATAAGCCTGCGGGGCGACCTGCTGGATGGTGCGGGCGATCGTCAGGGCGGTGGGAATCCCGCGTAGGGCGTAGCTGAGACCGCCGAAGCCCGTGGTCTCTTGCCCCAGCACGTGGCAGGACTGGGCGATGTTCTCCTCGACCGCGCGGCCCTCGGTCCCCCCGACGCGGATGGCGCTGAACACGAATTCGGCGTCTGCGACGGCGTCTTCCAGGCTGGCGGCGACGGAGAGCTGTGGTGGATTCGGGTGGCCCTCGGCCATGGCGGACAAGATGGCGTGGATCACCCGAAGGCGTTCGGCGTCGGTATCCCACAAAGTGAGCTGGGTCACACGATGCTGGCTACGATCAGCCAGCAGGGTACGGAAGAGCAGCGGCACACGGAAGCCACCACCGCCTAGGAGAACCAGTTTCATGGATGCAGCACCTCTGTGGGGAGTGAAGAGAACGAAGGGGGTGGCCGGTGACGACCACGCCTAAGGTCGGCAGTTCCACGATGTGGTAGCCACCGATGGTAGGGAGCTTTTCGTGGTCGGCGGCCAGGATAAGGCGATTTCCCTCGGCATGGACGGCGCACCTGGTCTGCACCGGCGGTTCCGGAGGGCGCGGTGCCTCACCTCTTTAATCACCTGATGAACTTAACGCTCGCAGAACCAACCCGCAACGAAAACGGACACAAGTCCCCAGCAATAGGCGCTGACGTGCAAACAGCTGCCTTCCCAGCTGAACGCGGTACTTCAAGGAGGGACGGGTCTCCTCAGCGAACTGTGGGCCCGGGACGCTGGCCGCCCGAGTTGTTTCTTTCAGTTGGTCGCCCAGGGCGGGTAAGCCATCTGCCGGAATCGACGGTGCGTCCGCGTTGGAAGGGCGCGATAGAATCGGCCCCGAAATAAACTAGGAGGAGAGCTTCCGTGGCCAACCTGACCCCCGCTGGTGTGCCGTCGCCCTTCGAGGCCCTCGGACTGACCTTCGACGATGTGCTACTACAGCCCAACGAGTCGGATGTCATCCCGTCGCAGGCGGACACGGCCACGCAGTTCAGCCGAAACATCCGTCTGAACATTCCGCTGGCCTCGGCTGCCATGGACACCGTCACCGAAACCCGGATGGCCATCGCGATGGCCCGGGAAGGGGGCATCGGCATCCTGCACCGCAACCTCTCCATCGAAGACCAGGCGCTGATGGTGGACCGGGTGAAGCGTTCCGAGGCGGGGATGGTGAGCCAACCCATGACCATCCGGCCCGACGCCACCCTCGCGGAGGTGGATGAGGTCTGCTCCCAGTACCGGATCTCGGGGCTGCCTGTGGTCGACGAGGACGGGCTACTGGTGGGCATCATCACCAACCGCGACCTGCGTTTCGAGGACGACGAGCGGCGCCCGGTCCACGAGGTGATGACTCGGATGCCGCTGGTGACCGCCCCCGTGGGCATCTCCCGCGAGGATGCCTTGGCGCTGCTGGCCAAGAACAAGATCGAGAAGCTGCCCATCGTCGATGCGAACGGGAAACTGTCCGGGCTCATCACGCTGAAGGACTTCGTCAAGGCCGATAAATACCCCAACGCCGCGAAGGACGAAGCCGGGCGGCTGCGGGTCGGCGCGGCCGTGGGCTTCTTCGGTGACGCCTGGGAGCGCGCGATGGCGCTCGTTGAGCAACACGTCGATTGCATCATCGTCGACACCGCCCATGGTCATTCCCGGGGCGTGGTGGACATGATCCGCCGCCTGAAGGCCGAGCCGCTCGCCGCCGGGGTGGACATCATCGGCGGCAACGTGGCCACCTATGCGGGTGCCCGGGCGCTCGTGGAGGCCGGGGCCGACGGCATCAAGGTGGGCGTTGGCCCGGGCTCCATCTGCACCACCCGCGTCGTCGCGGGAGTCGGGGTTCCGCAGGTCACCGCTATCCACGATGCCGCGCGTGCGGCGCGCCCCCATGGGGTGCCGGTGATTGGGGACGGCGGTCTCCAATATTCGGGCGATATCGCCAAGGCCATCGTCGCGGGCGCGAACTCCGTGATGCTGGGGTCATTGCTGGCGGGATGCGAGGAGAGCCCCGGCGACCTCGTGTTCATCAACGGCAAACAGTTCAAGACCTACCGGGGAATGGGGTCGCTCGGCGCGATGGCGGCCCGGGGACGCCGGGCCTCGTATTCGAAGGACCGATACTTCCAGGGTGATGTCACCAGCGACGACAAGCTGGTGCCTGAGGGCATTGAGGGTCAGGTGGCTTACCGTGGCCCGCTGGCGGCCGTCGCCTACCAACTGGTGGGTGGGTTGCGGCAATCGATGTTCTATTCCGGCGCCCGAACCGTCGACGAGCTACAGGA
Source organism: Propionibacteriaceae bacterium (assembly GCA_030532825.1). GTDB lineage: Bacteria > Actinomycetota > Actinomycetes > Propionibacteriales > Propionibacteriaceae > Arachnia. Next base: position 12,327 of record JAUNKK010000034.1, on the reverse strand, counting down.
GCGGGGCCGTTTCGTGCGGATCACCTCCGCTGGTTTGCGCGAATCCCATCCGCACGACATTCAGCTCACCGCTGAAGCCCCCAACTACTGGTCCCGCTGACAGGACGAATGATGTACGAACTTGGCCGTTCCAAGAACACCACTCGCGGCTACGCCTTCGACGATGTCGCCATCGCGCCAGCCCGGCGCACCCGGTCCGAGTCGGAGGTGGACCTCAGTTGGCGCATCGACGCGATCGCCTTCGAAACCCCGATCGTCGCCGCGCCCATGGATTCGGTGATGTCGCCCGCCACCGCCATTGAGATGGGTCGCCTGGGCGGGCTTGGGGTGCTCAACCTGGAGGGGCTGTGGACTCGTTACGAGGATCCGTCGCCCGCCTATGAGCAGCTCACCGAGCCCGGCGACCAGGTGACCACCACCCGCCGGATGCAGCAGCTGTACAGCGAGCCCGTGAAGGCCGAACTCATTGAGGCCCGCCTCGCGGAGATTCGCGCCGCAGGGGTGCCTGTCGCCGGGGCCCTGTCGCCCGCTCGCACCCAGGAGTTCGCCGACGTGATTGAGCGCGCGGGCGTCGATTTCTTCGTGATTCGCGGCACTACGGTCTCCGCGGAACATGTGGATGACGCCGAGACCCCGCTGAACCTCAAGGAGTTCATCTACCGCTTTGATGTGCCGGTGCTGGTGGGAGGCTGCGCCACCTACCGGATGGCGCTGCACCTGATGCGGGCCGGGGCCGCGGGCGTGCTCGTCGGGTTCGGGGGCGGCGCCACCCACACCACCGCCTCGGTGCTGGGGATTGAGGTGCCGATGGCCTCGGCCGTCGCGGACGTCGCCGAGGCACGGCGCGACTACCTGGAGGAGTCCGGGGGGCGCTACGTGCACCTCATCGCCGACGGGGCGGTTGGCCGTTCCGGCGATATTGCGAAGGCCATCGCCTGCGGGGCCGACGCCGTCATGGTGGGTTCGCCGCTGGCCCGCGCCAGCGAGGCCCCGGGCCGCGGCTGGCACTGGGGCCCGGAGGCGTGGCACGCGACACTGCCCCGCGGTGAGCGCGTGTTCTTTGAGCAGGTCGGCTCCTTGGCCGAGGTGGTGCGCGGGCCATCACGTGTGCCGGACGGCACCATGAACCTCAGCGGTGGCTTGCGCAAGGCCATGGCTTTGACCGGCTACACCGACATCAAGTCGTTCCAACGCATCGACGTCATGGTGCACTCATGACTGGCGACGAAGCACGGGCCGAGTTGCAGCGGCTGAGAGGCAGCATCGACAACATGGACTCGATGCTGATCCACCTCCTAGCTGAGCGCTTTAAGATCACCCAGCAGGTCGGCGAACTCAAGGCCAAGGCAGGCTTGCCGCCCGCCGATCCGGAGCGCGAGGCCGAACAAATCCAGCGCTTGCGGGCCTTAGCAGAGGAGGCCCACCTAGACCCGGAATTCGCGGAGAAGTTCCTGACCTTCATCGTCGCCGAGGTCGTGCGGCACCACGAACAGATCGCGGCGCGGGAAAGGTAGCTGGGCCGCTTCCCGGCCAGGAAGAGCCCGTAGAATCCTCTCGGTGCGTTGCTTTATCGCTGTGATTCCGCCCGTCGATGTCGTTGCTGACATTGTCGCCTTTCTGGAGCCCCGACACGCGGCCCAGCCGACTTGGCGGTGGAGCCGCCCCGAGGTTTTCCACCTCACGCTGGCCTTCATGGCCGACTATCCCGCCGCGCGCGCCGAGGAGCTTGCCGCTGCCCTCGACGACTGGGCGTCCCGGCAAACGCCTTTGGAACTGCGGATCCAGGGGGCCGGAGCCTTCGGTGGCCCCGAGCGCGCGAAGGTGCTGTACCTCGCCGTGCCTGGGGAGCCTGCGCAGGTGCTGGGCGCCTGGTCTCGGCACCTGCGCGCGCTGGTTTCCCGTCACGGCGGCAGCCCGGATGGGGCGGCCTTCACCCCGCACCTCACCGTGGCGCGGGCCAGTCGCGGGCAGGCAGCCGGACGGCTGCTGCAGGCCCTCGACACCTACACCTCGCCAGAATTCACGATCAACGAGGTGGTGCTGGTGGAGTCCCACCTAGCGAACCGCACCCACGAGGTGCTGCACTGGGCGGCGCTGCGCGGGGAACCTCGCGCCGCTACCTGACGAACCGGCCCGGAGCGGACTGCGCCACCCTTGCCACCTTTCCTGCGGGACCGCCAGCTGAATGATGATCTATGTCACAGAACCAAGCGAACTGCGTCATCCCCGTCACGTGCTTCCGCGGTGTTGGGCTTGGTCTTTCGCCCCGACCGACTTCCGATCCCGGAAAGTGAACTGGCCAGGGGTGGTAGGAGAGCTTGAATTGATCAGCAGGAAGTCGAAGCTGGATGGGCCCAAGGGCTCCGGCAACAAGCGTTAGGTTTGATGGATGGAACTGGGGCACCTGTGGCTGACTGCATTCATGGCTTTCTTCGCCATGATGAACCCGCTGGCGAATCTGCCTGCCTTCATCTCGCTGACCGCGGACGACGACGCCTCGACTGCGCGAACCATTGCCCGCCGGGCGTTGCTACTGGCGTTGGGCATCGTGGTGGTGTTCGCCGTGGCAGGCAAGGCGTTGTTCGAGTTGTTCGGGATCACGCTTCCCGCCCTGCGGGTCGCTGGGGGTCTGCTCGTCGCAATGGTCGGATTCCATATGGTGCAGGGCAAGCAATCCAGCGTGCACCACGTCGAGGATTCAACGCCCAGCCCGGAGCAGCGGCTCGGGGTGGCCGTCTCCCCGCTGGCGCTGCCGCTGCTGGCGGGTCCCGGAACCATCGCCACCGCCATCAACCTTTCCGCCCAGGATGGCTGGGCAGGGGTGGCGGCCACGGTTGTTGCCTTCGCCGCGATGTGCGCCATCACGTTTGTGGTGTTCGCCTACGGACAGCCCTTGGGCGCCCGGCTCGGTCCGAGCGTCTTGGGGGTCATCACCCGCCTCATGGGGCTGATTCTGGCGGTGGTAGGGGTGCAGATGCTCATCGAAGGATCTAAAGGCGCCTTTCCCGTCCTGACCCGCTGAGCCGCGTCGGCTTCGTCTCTGCCCCGGCTGTGGGCTGGGGCCGACGAGGACCAATTCGCGTTTGGTGGCCACCGGAGTCATGACGCTGGTGGCGCATTCCCTTGCTCATCATGTGGCCAATGTCGCGCCCATGGCGATCAGAGGCCCGAAGTCATTTGAAACAGGAACTGCGCGAGGAGGCCCGGGACTCGTTGCCGATCATGACGTCGGTGGGGATTCCTGCGTTGTTCTTAGGTATGGGGGGTCGGTTGGGTTTCCGAGAAGTGGGCGATGATTCTGGCCATCGCGACGCTCGTGATGCGCTTCCTGGCTCTTGGCAGCATCGTGGGCTGGATCAGTGGCCGGGCTAAGGCACCGTTGTCCGCGCTGTGGTCCGGGGTCGCTCTAGCGGCGTTTGCGGTCGTGGTGGCTGTAGTCAGGATCCTTGACGCACTGAAGCCGGAAGGGGGGCGGCCGCGACCCGTCGCAACCGCCCCTTCGGCTTGAATCACGCCTCGACGAGGCCTTCGAACAACAGGGTGGACAGGTAGCGTTCGCCGAAGTCGGGGAGGACGACGACGACGGTCTTGCCCTGGTTGTCCGGGCGGTTGGCGACCTCGATGGCTGCTGACAGCGCCGCACCCGACGAGATGCCGACGAGCAGCCCTTCCTGCGTCGCGGCGGCGCGAGCGAACTCAATGGACTGGTCGATATTGCGGGTGATGACCTCGTCGATCACGTCGCGGTCCAGGATCTCCGGCACGAAGTTCGCGCCGAGGCCCTGGATCTTGTGCGGGCCGGGCTGACCGCCGGAGAGGACCGGGGACTCCTCGGGCTCGACAGCGATGATCTGGACTCCGGGCTTGCGTTCCTTGAGGACCTGGCCGACGCCGGAGATGGTGCCGCTGGTGCCGACGCCCGCCACCACGATGTCGACGCCGCCGTCGGTGTCAGCCCAGATCTCCTCAGCCGTGGTCTTGCGGTGGATGGCGACGTTGGCTGGGTTCGCGAACTGGCGGGCCAGAATGCCGCCCCGCTCGGCGGCGATCTCCTCGGCCTTGGCCACGGCGCCCTTCATGCCTAGCGGGCCAGGGGTGAGCACCAGCTCGGCCCCGTAGGCACGCAGCAGAGCGCGGCGCTCCAGCGACATGGTCTCGGGCATCGCGAGGACCACCTTGTAGCCCTTGGCGGCGCCAACCATGGCGAGCGCGATGCCCGTGTTGCCGGAGGTGCCTTCCACGATGGTGCCGCCCGGCTTCAACTCGCCGGAGGCCTCGGCTGCCTCGATGATGGCCGCGCCGATGCGGTCTTTCACGGAGTTCGCCGGGTTGTAGAACTCGAGCTTCGCGGCGACGGTGGCGTTGTCGCCGGCGATGCGGTTCAGCTTGACGAGCGGGGTATGGCCGATGAGGGCGGTCACGTCTGAGTAAACGGTCATGACTTGTGCAACTGACGCCTGGCCACCGTTATTCCCGGTTTTCGCGACGAATCGCCCTGATTCTTCGCTGAAGAGCCTGGGGGGAGCCGCGTCAGCGTGGTGTGTCGACGTCCCGTCAGGGTGAGCGACGCCGGGGCGATAGCGACACGGCCATGGGCGAGGCGGAACCCCTTTGCGCGGGTGCAGAGAGCAACACCGGCCAACTCAGGGTGCGCGGCACTAGACTCCTGTCCCATGACTTCGCAGCACGACTTGGTTCTCGTCGTCGACTTCGGGGCTCAGTACGCACAGCTCATCGCCCGGCGCGTACGCGAGGCCGCTGTCTACTCCGAGATCATTGGCTCTGACGCCTCCGTCGAGGAAATCCTGGCCCGCAAACCGGCCGCAATCATTCTTTCCGGTGGTCCCGCTTCGGTTCACGTTGAGGGCGCCCCGCAGGTGGATCCGGCCCTGTTCGAGGCGGGGGTTCCGGTGTTCGGCATCTGCTATGGCTTCCAGGCCATGGCGAAGGCCCTCGGTGGGGCCGTCGCGAAGACGGGGCAGCGGGAATACGGCCGAACGCCCCTGTCGATTCAGAACAGCGGCAAGCTGCTCAGCACTTTGCCGAACACCCTCAACGTGTGGATGAGTCACGGTGACTCGGTTTCGCGTGTGCCGGAGGGTTTCCAGGTGTTGGCGCGCACGGCCGGTGCTCCTGTGGCAGCTTTCGAGTGCCGGATGCGCAAGCTGGCTGGGGTGCAGTGGCATCCGGAGGTGGCCCACACGCAGTGGGGGCAGCAGGTGCTGGAGCATTTCCTGTTCAACATCGCGGGTCTTACCCCGGACTGGACACCCGAGAATATGGTCAACGACGCGGTCGATGCCATCCGGGAGCAGGCGGGCGACAGCCAGGTGCTGTGCGCCCTGTCGGGGGGCGTGGACTCTGCCGTCGCCGCCGCGCTGGTGCAGCGCGCTATCGGGTCGCAGCTGACGTGCGTGTTCGTGGATCACGGGTTGCTTCGCGAGGGAGAGGCGAAGCAGGTGAAGGAGAACTTCGTCGAGGTCACGGGCGTGGACTTGGTGGTGGCCGATGAGTCGGAGCGGTTCCTTGGGGCGTTGGCTGGGATTTCGGATCCCGAGGAGAAACGCAAGATCATCGGCCGCGAGTTCATCCGCACCTTTGAGGCGATGGCGGCGAGGCTGGCTGGTGAGCGCGGGGTGAAGTTCCTGGTGCAGGGCACCCTCTACCCGGATGTTGTGGAGTCCGGCGGTGGGGTGGGGACCGCGAACATCAAGTCGCACCACAACGTCGGCGGGTTGCCGGATGATCTGCAGTTCACCCTCATCGAGCCCCTACGCACGATGTTCAAGGACGAGGTGCGCGCCGTCGGGCTGCAGCTTGGGCTGCCTGAGTCGCTGGTGTGGCGTCACCCGTTCCCTGGCCCTGGGTTGGGGATCCGCATCATCGGGGAAGTGACGGCGGAACGCCTGGCGGTGTTGCGGCGGGCGGACGCCATTGCCCGCGAGGAGTTGGCGAAGGCCAAAAAGGAGCGCGAGATCTGGCAGTTCCCTGTCGTGCTGCTGGCAGACGTTCGCTCCGTTGGGGTGCAGGGCGACGGCCGCACCTATGGACACCCGATCGTGTTGCGCCCGGTCACTTCCGATGACGCGATGACGGCGGATTGGGCCAAGTTGCCGTGGGAACTGCTGGAGAAGGTCTCCACCCGCATCACCAACGAATGTCCCGAGGTGAACCGTGTTGTGCTGGACATCACCAGCAAGCCGCCGGCCACTATCGAGTGGGAGTGAGCGGCCTGGTCCCTAGCGTCGTCACGCCGTAGCCGCGTTACGCTTTGGTCGAGTGGGCCCTGAAGCTACTCGGCTCAAAGTAGTCTCTTGAGGAGGCGCAATTGATGTACCGATGCACGTACAACAGTTCTGTCGGCACGCTGACGTTGGCCAGCGATGGTCCGCATCTGTGCGGGCTGTGGCTGGATGGGCAGAAGTACTTCGAGGAGAAGCTTCAACTCCGCGTGATGGGGCCCGCTGGCGAGACGGATACCGACATCGTCGAAGGCGAGGCTGCCGTCTCCGCATCCCCCGCGCTCCGTGACGCCGTCGCGTGGCTCGACGACTACTTCGAGGGCAAGGACCCGGGGGAGTCGCCGCCGATCGCGCTGCACGGCACCGCGTTCCAGGAGGAGGTATGGGCCCAGATCGCCGCGATTCCCTACGGGCGCGTCATCACATACGGCGATATCGCGCAGGCGATCGCCGCCAAGCGCGGCGATGGCAAGGTGGTGTCCGCTCGCGCCGTCGGGACCGCAGTCGGGCGCAACCCCGTGCTCCATCATCGTTCCCTGCCACCGGGTGGTTGGCTCCACGGGCAGTCTGACCGGGTACTCGGGCGGTATCGCCCGCAAGGTCGCGCTGCTGCAACTGGAGGGAGTCGACACGACGCTCCTGAAGGTGCCCACGCGCGGCACCGCGCTATAGAGCTTTCCTGCTGGAAGTACGACGGCGGTTTCCCGTAGACGTTAAGTCGCCCGTGTGCGTGACACTCTGCCAAGCACACGGGCGACCGTTGGGGGGGATATCATCGTGCACAGATCAAAGGCGTCGTGACAAGCTCCCAGCCAAAAGGAGGACGCCAGCGGTTAACTCTGGTGTTCCCGATTTCGGTACCAGGCCCGGACCTCCCGCAAACCGTCCTCGGCCAGCGAACCGCCTTCGGGGCGGGGCATGATGGCCCACAGCAGGCAGTAGATGACTACGCCCGAACCTGCGACCACGCAGAGGATGGCCAGCACGATGCGCACCACGGTTGAGTCGAGTCCGGTGGCTTCGGCGATGCCGCCAGCGACGCCTGCCACCCACTTGTCGGAGTTTGAACGAGTCAGTTTCATGGTTGCTTCCTTTGGGTTGATTCCTTTTCTTCAGGTGCGCGACGGCCGAGGCTGAGGACTAGGCCGATGGCGCCGGCGGCTAACAGGACCGCCGCGAACCAGGTTTTTCCGGGAGCGATCAGCCAGTGCCCGCTCGCGAACCACCCGCTGATCAGGGCGAAGCCAGTCACGATCAGACCGGTGACCAGCGTTGGGACGTCGACTTTCATCGGGGGTACTCCACTTCGATCTCGGATAGGGAACCGCGCAGGATCATGTGGATGCCCACTGACTCCGGCTGGCTGCGGGAAGAAATGGTGCCGCCGGTCGGCAGGATGACTTCCGACAGCCACAGGGACGTGTCGTAGGAGTTGGGGGCGGTGGGCAACAGAACCGTGACATGGCTAGCTGTGGCCGAGATCTGCACCTGAACGGATCTGTCGACGGGAAGATGCTGTAGGTCAATGGTCGTGTCGCTGGCGACGAAGCTGTAGTTGAGACTGTCGACAGCCCCGTCCTGGCTGGGGTTACCCGTCACGCGAGCCGTGGCGAGCGCGCCGGTCATCATCGCTAGTAGGCAGGCCGCGATCAGGACCGTGATCGGCAAGCCGCGTGCTCTGGCCAGCAGGCTCCAGCCCAGGATGGTGAGGCCGATCGCGGCCAGCACCATGGCGGCAGCCAGCAGCAAATCATTTGTGGGACGCATGATCAGCACAAGCCCGGCAGTGACAGCGCCGACGCCCATCACCACGAGCCCGCCCCACCACGAGCGGCGCTGGGGGCTGGGAGGTTGCGGCGCTGGGAACTCAATCGGTTCTTCGGGGGCGTAGAGGTCAACCACCGGGAGTTCAGCTGGCTCTTGCGGATCGGTGGGGGAGACCGGATGAGTGGGTGCGGGGTTAGGGGTGCCAAGACGACCCTGGCGGCGAAGGAGCAGCACCAGCAAGACGGCCACCAGCACGGGAACGGCCGAAAACGACAGCACGGGTGAGAAGGCTGCGACGACGACGATTGAACTACCAGCTACCACGGTCCACTGGGTGCGGGGCGCCCAATGGACGAAGGCCGGAGCCAGCCGGAGCAGCGGTGGCTGCCCCCCGGCCCGTGGGGTCAGCAGTGTTCCCCAGGCGTAGACGACGATGCCCACGCCACCCAACCAGGTGAGCAGGATGAACATGACACGGATCAGTAGGGGATCGATGCCGAGACGTTCGCTGAGGGCCCGGTTCAAACCCGACCCGGGGCCGCCTACCGGTCGTTCAAGGCGCGCCAAGCTGGGGTGCAGGGCGCCCAGATCAACCAGTTCGTTCATAATCCCAGTCTTGTTGGGTGGGGCCGCGGAATCTATCGGGACTTCCCCTGAAGGGGACCTGAAGTGCGCTTCACCGGCCCTGAACGTCGCCTCGGGGCGTGACTATTCGGACGGGAAGTGCCACTCTTGAGGGGTTATGACTTCTACGCCAGCCTACCGAAACCAGGCGCCGCCGCTGCAGCGAGATATGTCGCGCAAGGCCATCGCAGGTGTTGCGAGTGGCGTGGCTGCGCACCTCGAGGTTCCGCTCATCTGGTGTCGGTTGGCTTTCGTGGTGTTGGCGCTCTTCGACGGACTCGGGGTGCTGCTGTACGGCGCGATGTGGGTGTTGATGCCCCCAGGGCAGCACGCAGCCGAACAACCGCCGGGCTTGGCGGGCGGGGCCCGGGCTGGGATGCGCCCGCAGCTGCGGGTATCGCCCCTGGATCCGGGGGTGATGTTCTCTGCCGGGGCCCTGATCGCCGGGGTGCTGTGGGTGCTGGTCATTGATGGTGGTCCCGTCGGCAAGGTGTCCTTGTTCTGGCCCTGGCTGATCGGTGGTTTGGGGGTCGTGCTGGTCTGGGTTCAGGCCGACGGGGCTGGGTTTATGGGTGCCGACGGCGCACGGCCGAGGTCACGTGGGAAGCTGTATGCCAGCGTCGCCCGACTGGTCGGGGGCCTGCTCCTGGTGGGGCTGGGGACGAGTTGGGCTTTGGCTGCTCAGCTAGGTGTCGAGGGGTTCCCGACGGTGCTGGGAGCGGCTATCGCCCTCCTGGCGGGACTTGTCGTCGCGGCGGCGCCATGGCTGTTGCGGGCGTGGGGCCGGTTACGGACGGCCGAGCGGGAGCGAATGCGTGCCGAAGCCCGGGCCGACATGGCCGCTCACCTGCACGATTCCGTGCTGCAGACGCTCGCCCTGATCCAGCGTCAGGCCGCGGATCCGACGGCGGTCGCATCCCTGGCTCGTCGGCAGGAGCGTGAGTTGCGGACATGGCTGTACGGGGAAGAGGCCAAAGCCCAAACCCTCAAAGGGGCATTGGAGCAGCTGCGCGTCGATGTGGAGGAGCGTTTCCCCATCGCTGTTGAGGTGATCTGCGTTGGGGACATGGACCTCGATGAGGCCGCTACCGCGCTGGTGCAGGCCACTGGGGAGGCCGTAACCAACGCCGCCAAGCACTCAGGTGCCTCCCGGGTCGACGTGTATGCGGAGGCAGACCCCGATCGCGTTGAAGTGTTCATCCGGGATCGGGGCTGTGGTTTTGACCCGGACGCCATCCGCGCCGACCGGCGAGGAGTGAGAGAATCGATTCGTGCGCGCATGGCGCGGCACAAGGGAACGGCCCGGATCCGCACGGCCCCGGGTGAAGGCACCGAGGTGAGGTTGGAGTTGCATCGATGACCGAAGACACTGTGAGGCCGCTCAGCGAGTTGCGGGTGGTGCTGGTGGATGACCATGCCATGTTCCGTGCCGGAGTTCGGCACGAGATCGGCTCCCTGTGTCAGGTGGTGGGGGAGGGCGCGGACGTCGCGTCGTCGGTGGCCGCGATCGTCGAAACGCAGCCGGATGTGGTGTTGTTGGATGTTCACTTGCCCGGTGGGGGTGGCGCGGAGGTCATCAAACAGGTGGCCCCCAAAGCCCCGGACGTGAAGTTCCTGGCTTTGTCCGTCTCTGACGCTGCCGAGGATGTCATCGGGGTGATCCGGGCGGGTGCCCGCGGTTATGTCACCAAGTCAATCTCCTCGGAGGATCTGCTGGAGGGGATCCAGCGGGTGGCCTCCGGGGATGCAGTGTTTTCGCCGCGTCTTGCCGGATTTGTGCTCGACGCCTTCTCCGGGGCGGTCGACATCTCCAGCATCGACGAGGAACTTGACCGTTTGAGCGGCCGCGAGCGGGAGGTGCTGAAGCTGATCGCCCGCGGTTACTCCTACAAGGAGGTGGCGCGGGAGCTGTTCATCTCGATCAAGACGGTGGAGACCCACGTCTCTTCGGTGCTGCGCAAGCTCCAGCTCAGCAACCGTCATCAACTCACCAAATGGGCCACCGACCGTCACCTGGTGTAGTTGGATGCTGCACGTCGCCGACGACCTGCAGCATCACTCTGCCTGCGCTCAGGTCACCGGCTCTTGCTGCGCCAGCCCTGGAAGGCCAGGATCAGCAGTGCGCCGAGGACCGCGAAGAGCAGACCCTTGAACGAGACGATGCCCCGGTAAGAGGAGTCCAACAGCACTTGGCCTAGGAAACCAGCGAGGAGCGCACCACCGGCCCCCAGGGCCGCGGTGGCGAACCACCCGCCGCCTTGACGCCCCGGCATGATGGCCTTGGCGATCGTGCCCCCGAGGAAACCGATGATCAAATAAGCGATGATGGTGAAGATCATGGTTCTAGCATGCCTGGCGCTGGGGCACATCACCATGGGGTAAACCCCTGGTGTTTCCTTCCCCGCCACCGCCCCCGACTGGGGTTCTTAAAACAGGGGGCGCCAGGGGCTCAGTAGGGACTCGGCGAACTTCTTCCACCAGGGTCGGCGATGCCAGACCTCGCCCGTCAGTTCAATGGTATTGCCCTCGTCGACGGCGAAGACATGTTCCATCCGTTCCGCGAGCTGCGGGTCGGTGATCTCCAGGTTCACCTCGTAGTTGCCCCAGAGACTCAGGCGGTCGAGGTTGGCGGTGCCGATGGTGGACCAGGCGCCGTCGATCACGGCCGTCTTCGAATGCACCATGGCCTCCTGATAGAGGAACAACCGGACTCCGGCGTTCAGCAGGTCCGTGTAGAAGCCCCGGGCTAGCCAGTCGGCGACGGCGTGGTTCGACTTCGCGGGCACGATGATGCGTACGTCGACGCCGCGTTTTACGGCGTCGCGGAGCGCGGAGACCAAATCGTTGTCGGGGATGAGGTAGGCATGGGTCAGCCAGATCCGGTTGGCGGCGCGGTCGATGGCCTCCAGATACATATTGCGGATGGGGTAGACCTGAATTCGCGGCAGGTTCCGATGCACCCGGAGCTTCGAGAACCACGGGCGGTGGTGATCGTTGGCTAGGCGTGGGAGCCGGTGTCGGGAGGCGTTCTGATTCCAGAAGTCCACGAAGGCGTTGTCCAGCTCGGCGGCACCCGGCCCGATCACCCGAGCGTGGGTGTCGCGCCACTGCTTGGCATACAGCTTGCCGATGTTGTAGCCGCCGATGAAGCCAATCGTGTGGTCCACGACCAGAAGCTTCCGATGATCCCGGCCCCAGGTCTTCGGAGCCCAGGGCTTCGGCAGCGCGGGGTGGCGCATCGCGAGCACCCCGTCGGGCATGTGCAGGAAACGCCGCGGAACCACGAGGTTCGCGAAGTTGTCCCAGATCACGTGGACTTTGACGCCGCGCGCGGCAGCCCGGCCGAGTGCGAGCTTGAACGCCTCACCCACATCATCCGACTTCCAGATATAGGTCTCAAAGTAGACCACCTCGGTGGCGGCGTCGATGGCGGCGATCATGTCGGCGTACAGCTCTTCACCAAAGGTGTAGACGGTGATCTCGTCGGCCCCGACCGTCACCGGCTCAGCCGTGGCATAAGGGAAGCGCCGTCGCTTGCGGTGTTTTTTACGCAGCGAATCCCAGAGCGTCACTCCGATCATGATGGAGAATTGGGTCAGCAGGACCACCATGCTGACCCTGGAGATCACGACACGGAGAAACTGCAGGACTCGCCTCATGCAGGTCAGCTTATTAGGGTGGGGGCACCATGTCC
>JAUNKK010000170.1 GCA_030532825.1 Propionibacteriaceae bacterium | reverse complement strand
AAAACCGTCGGCGTAGCCTACGTTGGTTCGAATCCAACACCTGCCACTAGGCCTCGGGTCGGATGGACGCGGGGCCTTGAGTGTTTTTGCGTAGCTATGCTCAGTTCATGGCTACCCCACACCTCGCCTGTGAACCAGGCGACATCGCCCCCATCGTCCTCATGCCGGGCGATCCGCGTCGCGCCGAACGCATCGCCAAAAACCGATTCGAAGGCGCCCGCTTGGTCTCCGATGTGCGCGGCATCGGGGTCTGGACTGGCACCCTCGACGGCGTCCCGGCCACCGCAATGGCCTCCGGCATGGGCGTGCCATCCCTGTCGATATACGCCACAGAGCTGTACCGCGTATTCGGGGTCAAGCGGATCTGCCGCGTCGGAACGTGCGGAGCTTTCTCGCCCCGCGTCCGCGTCCGCGACGTGGTGATCGCTTCTGCCGCGCACACCGATTCGGCCGTCGCCACTGTCGCGATCCCAGGCGTGTCGCTGTCCCTGGTGCCGAGCTTCACCATGCTCAGCGCTGCTGTTCGCCGTGCTCAGCGCGACGGCAAGCAGGTCCATGTCGGGGCGGTCTTCACCAGCGACTTCTTCTACCATCCCCGCACCGACATCATCCCGGCCCTGACCCAGCTCGGTGCGCTGGCCGTCGAAATGGAGGCGGCCGGTCTCTACGCCGCGGCGGCGAGCAATGATGGGGAAGCGCTGGCGGTTTTGACTGCCTCCGATCACCTGCTCGACTCGTCGTCGGACCTCACCAGCCAGGAGCGGGAAACCCTCTTTGATGATGCCCTTGAGCTAGCCGTTGCCGCCGTGCTCGCGGATTGACTCTGCCTTTTGTCGCACCATCCGGCTGCCTGCTCGTCAGCATCGCGCCGCCCCCGTCGCCCATGTCCCGAGGCGAGCACGAAACGCCGCGCCTGGCATTGGGGACGGCCTTGAGGGGTGTGGTTGCGGCTCTTGACGGCGTTTCGTGCACAGGGGCGACGGCAGGGGGGCGGACTCTGGGGTAGCTGGAGTGGCGGAGTTGGGTGCCCGCGGTGGGGCGCAGCGTCCCGCTCCCGGGAGCTTGGGCGATGGTGCGGTTGCCGGACATCGTCGATTTGTGTTCCCTGGAAAGCCTCGTGTAAAGTCTGCCGACGGCTGGCCCCTATAGCTCAGTAGGCAGAGCGTCTCCATGGTAAGGAGAAGGTCTGCGGTTCGATTCCGCATGGGGGCTCTTGTTCAGGCCCGGGATCCGTCCCGGGCCGGAACATTTCGACGGGGTAGCTCAGTCGGTAGAGCAAGCGGCTCATAATCGCTGTGTCGCGGGTTCAAGTCCCGCCCTCGTCACAAAACCGAGACACAGCACGCGCATCCGCGCCTAACACACGAGGGAAACTGATCATGGCCAAGAAGGGGCAGGACGTACGTCCGAAGATCACGCTTGCCTGCACCGAGTGCAAGGAGCGCAACTACATCACCAAGAAGAACCGACGTAACGATCCCGACCGGATCGAGTTGAAGAAGTACTGCCCGCGCTGCCGCACGCACCGCGCGCACCGCGAGACCCGCTGACGCGACTTTCACTGTGGGCCGTCCCCTTGGGGGCGGCCCACAGTCGTTTTCTTAGTAGCCTTTCCCCATGCCGATTTCCGCCGACCATGTGGGCCGGAGCTATCCGCCAGCCCCCACCTATCGTGTCAGCCGCGCCAAGATCGCTGAGTTTGCCACCGCGCTCAAGGACGACAACCCCGCCTACTTCGGCGACCAGCCGATCGCCCCGCCCACCTTCGCAGCCGTCATTGCCGCCCAAGCCTGGGGCGCGCTATTCGACGATGCTGAACTCGGCCTGGCGTTGCACCGGGTCGTCCACGCCGACCAGGCCTTCGACTTCCACCGGCCACTCAAGGACGGTGACGACGTAACCGCCACCCTGACCATTGAGCGCGTCCGCAACCGTGGCAACCTCGACATGGTGACCATTCTCGTCGCCCTGACTGTCAACGGTGACCCTGTCTGCGATGCCCGATCCACCTTGATGCACACCCGCGAGGAGGCCGCGAATGTCTGATGAACTCATTGGCGAACTGCGGGTAAATGTCACCCGCTCCGTCGTCGTTCGCTATTCCGGTGCCTCCACCGACTTCAATGAGATTCACTTCTCCGACCGCCACGCCCGCGCCATCGACCTTCCTGGCGTAGTAGCCCACGGCATGTGGACCATGGGAGCGGGCCTCAAGGTAGTCACCGATTGGGTCGGCGACCCGGCCCGCATCAAGCGCTACGCGGTGCGTTTTACCAGGCCAGTCGTCGTCCCTGACACGGACGACGGCGTGGATGTGGTCTACACCGGCGCCGTCACCAAGGTTGACGACGGTGTGGTCACCGTCACCCTCACCGCCACCTGCGGCGACGACGCCGTCCTAGGCGCCGCGAAGGTGGAGGTTCGCGTTGACTGAACTGCTGAAGCACCACACGACCTTCCGCGTTGGTGGACCCGCCCGTCGCTTTGTCGAAGCGACAACGGAGCAACAGCTCATTGATCTCGTGGCCGACTGTGACGCTCGCGACGAGCCGGTCCTCGTCCTAGGCGGCGGCTCCAATGTGCTGATCTCCGACGACGGATTTGACGGCACCGTCGTGAAGGTCGCTACCCGTGGTGTCGCCGTCGAACAGGAAGCCTGTTTCGGGGCCCAGGTCCAAGCTGCCGCCGGTGAGAACTGGGACGATCTAGTTGCCCAGGCATCGGCCGAGGAGTGGTCAGGTCTGGAGACGCTCTCCGGCATTCCTGGCTCCGTAGGCGCCACCCCGGTCCAAAACGTGGGCGCCTACGGTTTCGAGGTGGCCGATGTCATCCAGCAGGTCCGCACCTGGGACCGTCGCGATCAAGCCGTGCGGACTTTCGCGGCCGCCGATTGCGATTTCGCCTACCGCACGTCCCGGTTCAAACGGGAGCGTGGGCGCTACCTGGTGTTACGCGTCGATTTCCAGTTGCCGCTCGGTGACCAGAGCCAACCCGTGCGCTACCCCGAGCTGGCCCGTGAACTGGGCGTTGAGGTTGGTCAGCGCGCCCCGGCGGTACAGGTCCGGCAGACGGTCTTAGCCATCCGGCGTCGCAAGGGCATGGTGCTCGACGAAACCGACCATGACACCTGGTCGGCCGGGTCCTTCTTCACCAACCCCATCCTGACTGCCGACCAGGCCGCCCGTCTCCCAGAGGGGGCGCCCCGTTTTCAGGCCGAGGGCGGTACCAAGACCAGTGCGGCCTGGCTCATCCAGCACGCTGGGCTTAATCCCGGCTACGGCCCCGGTCCGGCGACGCTGTCCACGCGGCATGTCCTGGCCTTGACCAACCGGGGTACGGCGGCTGCCTCCGACCTGGTAGCGCTGGCCCGGGAGGTTCGGGCTCGCGTGGCTGACCGTTTCGGGATCATTTTGGTGCCCGAGGTGAACCTCGTCGGCGTGGAGTTCTGAACCGTGGATTTCGGCCCGTTACCGGGATGCGTTACTATGGGGCACTGGCGCGGTCAGCCTCGCCCCATCGGGGCTGTC
>JAUNKK010000169.1 GCA_030532825.1 Propionibacteriaceae bacterium | reverse complement strand
CGATCAATAGGGTGTTTCACCAGCGGTTGGCGGCGTCCCTGATCTGGCTCATCACGTCCTCAACCCGAGCCTCCTGCTCCAGCCGCGCCGACTGCAGCCGCATCAGCGGGTTCTCGGCATCCGGGTCATCCTCGGCTTCCTTGGCCCATTGTTCATGCAACCTCCCGAGGTTCCGGGTCGCCATCTGACGCAACTCCACCGCATCCGACGACGCATCGCGTCCCGTGAAAACATCCTCTAACGAGGTTTCACCCTCATCGATACGCCTTTGAATCCGTTGCCACTCCGGACCCAACTCGCCAGACCGGGCCCGCTCCACGCGCTCCTCATCGGCCTGGTCTTCCGTCACGCTACGCGCCTCGGCCTCCTGGCTCTCACGCTCAAGCTCCGCCATCACCCCCCGTAGCTCCTCGAACATCGAAGCCAGCTGCGGAAACTGACGGCCCGCATCCTGGAGCTCCCGCTCCACCTCAGGATCAATCATGCGCGTGCCGCCGCCCCACGACCCAAAGCCTCAACGACCTGGGATACCTGCCGATACGTGTCGACGATACTCGCCTTCGCCGCAACGATGTTCGAGATGAAGTCATAGATTCGATTGATCCATTTGTACGCCCACCTGAAATCCTCATAGATGTCATTCACCGTCGTCGCGAGTTCCACCACAGCGGCGGCCCACCCCACCACGGGAATCGCCGCCTCCGCCGCAATGCGTGCCAGCTTGTACGAAAGACGCTTCAGGATCTTCCCGATCTGCTTGGTGATCATCTTTACCAGCATGGCGAGGCCCTTGATCGCCGTCGAGATGAGGCTCGCAGCGCTGCCGAGGGCGTTGTCGGCGACAGCCATCGCGGCCGCCGCCACGGCGAACGCCTCGGACCCTTTGCCAGTCCACTCGGCTAGGCCCGGAAGAATCCCGGTCGTGTTCTGTGAGACCGCCCCGATAGCGTCTCCGGCGATCGTCCACGCTCCGGATGCCGCCTGAACCCGATTCCAGTCTCCTGCGAAGGGCTTGTATACCACATCGTTAAGGAAAGAAAACCCAAAGAGCTTCTCAAAGACCCAGTCCAGGGATCCCAAAATCACCCCGGCTTCCCAACGCAGGTTTTCCACCTCGCTGAAGGATCCGGTCGGAGTGACGAGGTAAGACTGGACGTCCTGCTCCTCGGCGACGGTGGCGCTGGCTCCGCTCATCTCGCCGATCCGTTCAGAGATGCCGCCGACGACCTCGTCGGCGACCATGTCTCCGGCTCGGTAGCCGTCCTCGAACGCTTGTTGAAAGAGATTCGGGTCGCCGGAGCGGTAGTACGGTCCGGCATCGTCTTTAGCGGACCCAAGGGTCGGCAGGCTGTCTCGCGGGTCGGCATACGGCGGCAACGAAAGTCCGATCGTGGTCGCTACGGACTGTAGGGTCTCGTAGGCCTGCTGCTCGGCATCGGCGTAGGAGTTGATCACTCCCCCAAGGTTCTCCGCACCCTCCGTGTAGATCTGTTTGACTGCTTCCAGGACCTGCTCCCCGCCATCAACCAGCGCATCGTTAGCTGGCTTGAGTGCTTGCAGAATCAGCCCAAGGTCGCCGGCTTCAAGCGTCGCCCAAGTCGTCAGGTGGTCCTTCATTGCCGGCAGGTGTGTGTTGGCCTGGCGGTCCAACACCTGACGAGCCAAGTCCAGGTTCTCGAAGTCGATCTGCATCCGGGTTCTCCTTCACTGGCGGACAGCGCCGGACCTTCCCGACTCCGTAGAACGCACCCTGACAGTACCACATCAACGCCTTGCGCCTTGCGGTCAGCTCGCTCTTGCGCTGCCAGCCCCGAAGGGCGCTGTTCATCTCGAGTCGAGGCCTACCCGACAAGGCATGGGCCCCTCTGGCGGGAGCCCTCTCGGGCGGACTCCAGAGCCAAGCGCGCAACCACTCCGGCGCGAAGTATCATGACCAGGGAGCGCCACCACGCCCAAGGAGTTGTTGATGAGCAGTTCCACGTACGACCAGGGAGAGGACTTCACGTACGACCAGGCCCACACCGCCGCGTCGAGGAAAACGATGAACGAGGACGCCACACCTACCGTAGGCAAGATCGCTGACCAGCTGGAGAGCGAGGCGGCTCCCCCGGTGGCTACGACGCGGCCGCCCCAATCGACCCCGTCAAGTGACGGCAGGAGGAACAGATGCATAGGAGCCAGGCCTTACTTCAACCGGCTCCAGGCCATCGCAAACCTCAATAACGTCGGGCTCTTCGAGTGGCGGGACATCAATGGTATGCGCGCGAACCTGAAGAGGGTCCGAAAGCCCGTGACGCAGGTTCAGTCACACCCCGGAATCTCCGGCGAGGCCAAGCGAGCCCTAGGCGATACGGGGACGCCGTCCCTATACCCGGATAAACTCGCCGACCCGGGGCTCCTCATCGGTGACAGCAGCCACATCTACCGAGGCATGGACGACACCATCGTCCACAACCACCCCGAAAACCCCACGTTCGGCACCTCCCCCGCTACTGCCGGTACCCCAGGAGACCACGACACGATGCAGCGGAGACCGCATGGTTGACAAACAATTCAAGCTCTGGGGAATGATGGACTCGATCCCCACGGCCAGGATGGTCGTACGCGGCATCGGCGTTGAGGCGTTCCTTGACCTCTGCCGGTCAGAATTGCGTCAACGCAAGCTCGGCCGCAAGTATCGCGATGCCACGGTGCAATGGACCGATATCCTCGCCCGGCAAGGCTCACCCTGGACTGTCTGGCATCTGCTCCGCGGAAATGGGGGCGGCGGAAACCTTGCTAACTTCGTCGTCGACCTGGTGGTTGACGATCCGGGTGACCACATCCCTGGGCTGCGTGAGAACCTCGGGTTGCAGATAGTGATGCTCGCGGTCCGTGAACTCAAACCGGGAGTCCTCGACTTCGTGCTGTCCGTCGAGCAGCGGTACCAGGGGCAAAGTCAACGAACGTTCGCCGCCCAGATCCTGGAGTACATAACGCAGGCCCTGACCGCCAAAGGCTTCCTCTTTGACCCGCCACATCCGGTGAAGCCAAAGCACCTGGAAGACACGTGTCCGGCGAACCTCACAACCCGCATGCTGCTGTCCCGAGAGGCACGAACGCACCCTGACGCCCCCAGGAAACGTGGCTTTCTGCCAAGGCTCGGTCGCCGGCAATAGACCGGCCCGCATCTAGTATTTCGACTATCGACGAACAGGAGTGACCATGATCGACGTGAAGGTGGACGACGGCGTCCTGCCGACCCTCGCCAGCGGCCTGAGGCGCTCGGCTTCCGACATCACACAGACGTTAGACGTTTACGACAGCGACGTGAACACCATGAAGGACCGCTGGACCGGTGAGGCAGCCACCAGCGCCGGCGCGTCACAACAGCGGTGGCGCTCGGACATGTCCGATCGAGCCGACCAACTCAACAAGCTGGCTGATGTCATCGACGAGATCGACGGCATCTACCAGAAGGCTGAAGATCAAGCCGCAGCATTCTGGCCGTTCTGAGCTGTCCGCGTCGGGGGCCGCCAGACAGCAGGATTCCGGGGCCCCTAGGTCGCGCATCGACTGCGACACCGGCTCGATTGCGGCCCGTGGGGCGCTCAA
>JAUNKK010000033.1 GCA_030532825.1 Propionibacteriaceae bacterium | reverse complement strand
AGCCGTCCCTCTGTTCTCTTCCAAACGTGTCAACAAACCCCACGAATAAGCCTCCAAATATAAAATAGCAATCCATGACCCAGAAGGAGCCACAATATAGCAACCGTTCTGGCCAGCACCAGAATCGCGGAAACCAGAGCGACGACAACGAGCGCACGTGGTGACATAGCCGTAGGCCGCGCCGCCTCAACAGGCGGAACCAACGGGACGGGAATATCCGGCCTCAGCTCGCCTGGGACCTCACCAGGTCCATAGCCAGTCGCGCTCCCATTCCGCAAGCCCACTTCGCGCTGCGGTTGCTGCAGGGGTCTCAACATCCGCGGATCATGGAACGAGTTGTTCATCCCAGCGAAACCTCCTGGATCAAAGTGCAGAACTCCATTTTAAAACACCTGGAGTTCCCCGGCCATTCGCCCTTGCGCGGGGGAGCGGCGTCTAATCCGTCGACCATAAGGAGTCTGCAAAGACCGTGACTGCGAACGTTTGCGACAACACGGCTGCGCACCAGGTTCATGGCGGGATTTAGGCCCCGCGCAAGTTGGGCGTGGCGACCCCGGCCAGGCCAACGCGCATATCGCTCCACCGCCGCTTGAACCGTCTGCCCCGGTCACTCCGGAGAGCTTTCTTTGTCGGCTGGAAGAGGCGTATCACTATGAGAAGAGGCGTACGGAACTCGGCGCCGAGTGAAGATCAGGAAGAGCATCGCCCAAACTACCGAAACAACCGTGATCTGCGTCTGACGATCCTGGCGCGCCAGGTCACATCCCCGGTGGTACTCAGCCGCCGCCTCGCCAAACGCTATTTTCTTGGCTTCGGCATACTCTTTTACCAGTTGATGCTCCGGGTCAGGCTGTAGGCTCGACATTGAGCGCGAATTCAGCCAGGTCCAGCCAACCGGGGCGCAAGACAAAGGAGATTGAATTTCCGAGACTCGAAGCGTTGGACCACTAAGATACAACCACCCCACCGCCGCAATACCCAACAAAGCCAGCACTATACCTGCCCTGAGTCGACGAATTGCAGCTTCTAGCTTGTTCCGCTCGTTCATTTCCATGGATCCACCCCGCTACCACCCTCGATTCGTCCAGCAATCTTCTTCATCTCCGCTTGGATGCCGCCCCTACTCCGAAAAGGTCGGCTACAGGATCCCACACACAGACCAGCTACGCGTTCTACTCCTTGGGGTCGGACCAGACCATCTGCGCCAGGAAGTAGCCGGCATCGCGGGAGACAACCTGCGCGCGACCCGCTATGGACTTCATCGGCTTGACCCGACCGATGATGGCGCCCTCGTCGGGGCTACCCGATAGGAGGATCCCGGTGGCCCCCAGGTCACGCATACTCTGCAGTACTGGCTCAAAAGAGGCGCGGGAGGCGCCGCCCATGCGTCGCGCGACGATGATGTGCAAACCGATGTCTTGGGCCTGGGCCATCAACGGCTGCAGTGGCTGCACCGGGTTGCGACTCTGCAGGGCCACGAGGTCGTAGTCATCCACCAGCACCCACGCCTCAGCGCCCGTCCACCAGGACCGATTCCGCAGCTGCTCGGAGGTCACCGAATCCGTCGGCATCCGCGTCTTCAAATACTCGGCGAGTCCAGCCAGCTGCTCTGTGGCCTCCTCCTGATTGGTGGTGTATGCGGCGAGGTACTCCTCTGGCACCTGGTCCAGCAGGGCACGGCGGTAGTCGACGACGAAGAACTGTGCCTCCTTGGGGCTATGGGTGCGGATAACCTCCTGCGCGATCGACCGCAAGAACGTGCTCTTGCCGGCCTTCGCGTCGCCGAACAAATACAGATGGCTGTCCTGCCGCGGATGGAACATGAACGGCCCAAGCCGCGACTCCTCCACACCAAGCACGATCCCCTGCTTGGCAGCGGGATGCTCCCACAATTCCTTCGCCATAATTCGGTGCGGCAGCAGACGCAGCTTCGGGCCTGGCTTAGGCGCGGCTTTCGATATCCGCTCCAAAGTGCTCTTCACGCCCGGCCCCACGGTTGCGGGGTCGTGATCACCATCGGCGCGCGGCAACCCCACCAGCACGTGATGCGTCCCCACCTCTTGCCCGCGTCCCGGACGCTCCAACGGCACGGCCTTCGCCACCTTACGGTCAAACCTCGTGTCGGTCGGATCACCAAGCCGCAACTCAAGCCGCGACCCCAAAGCGTCCGCCACCTGCTGGCGGAAGTCCGCCCACCGGTTCGATCCCACCATCACGTGAACGCCGAACGAGAGGGCCCGTGCCATCAACGCCATGATCCGCATATCCATGCCATCAAGGTCCGTTTTCATAGCGGCCCAGCCATCAACGACAAGGAACACGTCGCCGTAGCCGTCATCGTACTGACCCTGCGCCCGACCCTGCCGGTAGGTGCTCATAGAGTCGATGCGATGCGACCGGAAGTACTTCTCCCGATCATCCATGATGCCCTCAATCTCTGCCAGCATCCGGTTGACGATGTCCACGCGGTCCCGAGTAGCAACCCCAGCGACATGCGCCGCACCGTCGAACGGGGTGAAGGTACCGCCACCTAGGTCAATAATGTAAAACTGCACCTCCTGGGGCGTGTGCACGAGGCTCAAGGCCATGACGACAGATCGCAGCGTGGTGGATTTGCCCGTCAGCGGACCCCCCACGACAGCAAAATGACCGTTGGCCCCCGAGAAATCAAATTGCAGAACATCGCGCCGCTGCTCCAGCGGCAAGTCGACAATACCCAGCGGGATCCGCAACGGACCACGGGCACGCCACGACGGTGAAATCAGCCCGAGGTTCGGGTCCTCGACGAGGTCCGGCATCAGCGAATCCATCGTGTCCGGGACGTCGAGCGGCGGCAGCCACACCTGGTGGGCCGGGATGCCCTTGCCCTTCATCCGGGCGACAGCGATGTCCATCTGCGTCATGTCGTCCCACTGGGCATCGCCCGGTTTGACCACAGGACCGGCGTCGACCGGTCCTGCGGGGGCCTCCTCCGCTTCCTCAACCACGGGAGCCACGGTAAAAGGCAGGACCCTCACTGGCGCATCCGACGATGGCCCCGCCGAGATAGCGGCTCCTCCCTGACGCGGTGGCGGCGCTGCAGCCACGTAGGAGGCCCGGAACCGGATCATCTCGTCGGTCCCCGGCTTCAAATACCCCACGCCGGGGAAAGACGGCAGCTCGTAGGCGTCAGGCACGCCCAGCACGTCCCGGGACTCGCCCGCCGAGAAGGTGCGCAAACCAATCCGGTAGGACAAGTGCGAGTCAAGCCCCTTCAGCCGGCCGGCCTCCAGGCGCTGCGACGACAGCAGCAGATGAATCGACATTGAGCGTCCCAGGCGGCCAATCGCGACGAACAGGTCAACAAACTCCGGCTTTGCGCTCAACAGCTCCGAGAACTCGTCGAGGATCAGGAACAGGGCGGGCATGGGCGGACCGGAGTGCTTGCCGGCAACCCGGTCGGCCTCATAATCGGTGACGTTAGCGTAGTTACCGGCGTCGCGCAGCACTTCTTGCCGTCGCACCATCTCGCCCCGCAACGCATCCTGCATCCGGTCCACCAGCGACAGTTCAGATTCCAGGTTCGAGATCATCGCCGACACGTGGGGCAGGTCCGACATGCCCGCGAAGGTCGCGCCGCCTTTGAAGTCAACGAGCACGAAGTTGAGTTGCTCCGGCGAATGAGTCAACGACATGGCCAGCACCACCGTGCGCAGCACCTCGGATTTACCCGAACCAGTAGCCCCGATGAGCAAGCCGTGCGGCCCCATTCCCTGCTGTGCGGATTCCTTGATGTCCAGCGTCACCGGGACACCCTCCGGGGTCACCCCAAACGGCACCTTGAGCCGCTCGCGCCCCTCACGTCGCTTCCACTGGGTGTCTGGGTCGAAGTCCCGGACGTCCCCAAGCCCCAGCAACTCCATCAGGTCCTGCGAGCGCTTGGGATCCGACTTCCCAACCGGGGATTCCGCCTCCGGCCGGTCCTCCTCCATCCACGGCGCCATACGACGGGCGATGGCCTCAGCCTGGGCCACCCCCATGGCATCCGGGGTGGCCACGATCGGTTCCTGATCGAGCAGCAGCAATTCCATGTTGCCGCGGTCGTCGGGTTCGGCACCCGGATGCAGCAGCATCCGCAGCGTAGAGCGCGAGGTCATGGGACCCCAGGAGGTCATCGTCCGCACCACGGTTACCCCCTCGGTCCCCTCGATGGCGCCAAGTCGGGTGTTTGCGGGCAGTTGAGTGCCGTCGAGGATCAGAAAAAGGTGAGGCCACTCCGTTGCAGCCGAGCGCGGCCGGAAGCCTCCCCGGTCCGTGAATCCGGCACCCACCAGGTTCGCTAGCTCGGAGGGGTTGGAGGTCACCATCCGGGCCGCGCCAAGGACGTCTGTCAGTTCAGGGGATCGGGCATGGGGCAACCACTTCAGCCATTCCCAATGGGGCAGGTCGTTTTCCGAGCACAGCACCGCGATGCGCAGGACCGTCGGCGGGGTGAAAGTTGCCATATGCATCGCCATGGCCCGCACCTGGGCACGAGTCGCTTTCGCGGGACCAGCCACCTCAATGTGACTGAAGTCGCTCAGCATCACCCCGAACGGCATATCATCCACAACCGAGTGGGTTCTCAAAAACCGGGACATGGCGGACAGGCAGACGACGTCCGGTTTGGCTAGCGGCTCGATCTCAGGCTCTATGAGTTCCATCGCCAGATCCTGCGACGACGTACCTAACCGAACTTGCATGGCCATCTCGTCGCCGATCTCGCGTTCCCACAGCCGGGTGCCTTCGTGGGCGATCAGCACCAGAGAGTCAGGGGACGGCAGGTGCCACCCGATGTAGGCGCGCTGCCGACGGGCGACGGTACGCACCGTAGTGCGCGTCTCTCCGAGATAGGCCAGGTATTCGCGGCGCAGGGTATCGACTTTCCGGCGATGTCCCCCGATCTGGCGGTAAATGTTAAACCCGACCATCGAAAGCATCGCGACGACCATGGCGCTCGCCATGAGCAGCATCCGGGTGTTCTGGGTTTGCGACATAGCCATGAAGACCATGACGCCCATGGAGCCCATCATCGGGACCGCAGTCGCGAGGATGTTACCCATCCCTGCGGCCTCGGGTTGATCTGGCGGAGCCTGGACATCAATCTGTCCAGTGGGAAGCTCCGGCGGCGCAGTCGTGCTGGCCTGCTGGGGTTGGACCATTGCTAGTTCTTCCCGTCTCGAGCGGTCACACCATGCGGTCAAAGTGCCATCGAACCGCGTCCCATACTATCGTCACTACACGGGCTGAACCTTCGGCCCGTGAGGTGCACACCATCAACGTACATCGGAGGAACGTCATGGCCACGCCCCTAGCGTCCGCCACGATCCTTGATGGCGCGTCGCGATATGACGTTTCAGCGCCTGTGGGAACGAGCGTGGCCGGGCTTATGGCGATGCTTGATATCGATGCAAACCCCAGCGTCCTGCGCATCACCCACCCGGATGGCAAAGACATCGCAGCGGACGCTGTGTTGGGGCACGACCTCGCCTCCGGCGTCGTGATGACCCTGAGTGCTACCAACGAGGGCGACCGTGCGGCGCAAGAGGCTGCAGCCACCCGGGCCGCATCACCCTGGCTACGCCCCGTACTGACTATCTCGGTGTTTCTGATCCTGATCACCTGCATTGAGATAGCCAGCTTGGCGGGGCCGGTTTTCGGCTGGTGGTCCGTAACCCCTGCGGTTCGGATCGTCTCCGCCGTTGTCTGCTGCGTGGCGTTGAGTTGTTCCCTGACGTGGTGGCGCCTGCGCACCACTGCATCGGGTCTTCTGGCAACCACCGCACTGCTTGGGGGCTGCGGCACCGCTTTCCTACCGGACAACGTTGTGTTTCCTTCCCAAGTGGCGATAGCGACGGTGGTCTGGACAGCCTTAACGGCAACCCTGCTCGTCTGGCTGATAGATCGATCGTCGCTGAGTGCCACCTTGGCTGTCGTGTGGCTGGTTGTCGGCTGCCTGGTCGTGTACCTCATCGCGTCCGATGTACCCGTCTTGACTGCGGCTCCGCTCGCGCTAGCCCTAGCCACGCTAGCTATCGCCACCATTCCGACGTTCTCGTTCCGCATCCCCGAAACCCAGCTGCTGGACCTGCCTGTGGTCACCACCTCAGCCCCCACCGTGCGGGCTCCCAAGGTCTCATCCCCGTCGGAGATCACAGCCGCCCGGGTACGTCGCTCGATCCGCGAGGCCGATGCCCGCAATCAGTTGTTGCTCATCGTGTGTTGCGGAATGGTGGTGGCTGCTGCTTTCCCCGCGGCTCGTCTGATCAACACTGCGTCCTCGGAAGGGCTCGTCGCTCTCGGCCTGATGGTTATCGCCTTCCTGGCGTTAACGTTGGTTCCCCGAACGCAGCGCGATTACCCCGGACGGATCCTGCCCCGGGTTGCTGCGATGGCCGTCGCCGTGGCCGTGCTGACCTCGCCCCAGATCACGGCGGTCTTCGGCGCCTCGGTGACCTCGCTTTTAGTGCTTATCGTTGCTGCGCTTCTCAGCGTCTTCGCCGTCGTCATGGCCAGGAAACGTAAGTCCGCTCTCTTGGGGCGGATCGCGGACATCACCCAAAGGCTGTCGTTGTTCCTGTTGCTACCGGCAGCCGTTTATAGCGCAGGTTTGTTCACTCTCGTTAGGCAGCTAGCCTCATGACTCACACTCAGCTCACTTCATCTCCCGCTGTCGGGGCCCCCGACGCGTCTGCCTTAGCCTCACCCGAGGTCAGCCCGACGCCCCTGGTCTTCGCCCCGACCCAGAGCTTACGGCGCGTGCTGGCCTACGTTACGGATCTGGCGTGCGTCGCGGCAATCGTCGGCGGGGTGTGGTGGCTTCGGCCCTCGCCCGTACTGGCCGCCATGACCCTCGTCGAGGTAGCCGCGGTTTTAACCCTCGTGCGGGCTCGCACGGGCCGATCACCTGGCCTACTGGCCACGGGGACAGCCGCCACCAGGCATTCGACGAACCAAGCTCCCGGCTTCCGTCGGCAACTCATTCATGATCTGCTGATGGGCGCATTGCACTTGACGGTGCTCGGACCGTTGATCGTCGTCGCCTTCCAGCGAAACGGGCAAGACTGGGTGGACCGCGTGGCGGGCACCGCCGTGGTCGACATACATCGCCAAATCGAGGCCACTAACGAAGATGACGGAGATAAAGCAGGGTCTGCCGCTGAGGTCGGCGTGGCGGCCGCGTCTCCGTACTCCGCCGCTCCCGCTGGGACGTATTTCGACGAGCCCACCTCCAAGCACAACGCCCCCATAGGCCCAACGGCTAGCTGGCCGCCCATCGAACCGCAGCACCAGGGTTGGGGTCCCCCCGGAGTTCCCCAGGCCGACCCGTACGGCCCCTGGGCGAGTATTCCCGCGCCGCCCGCCCCGACGCTCCCACAGCCCGCACCGAGTCCAGCGGCTCCGCAAGTTCCCCCTCCGGACCTTGGATGGCAAACTCAAGCGCCGGGGACGTCTGCCAGTCCGCTGCCTTCTGGGCTTCCTCAGAGTCCCCCAGTCATTCCTGATCAGCTACCTGAGCCTGCTCCTAGCGCGGCTTCTATGCCGTTGTCTTCGGCGCCTCTGAGCCCCTACCAGCCCCCGTCGGCTGCTGATCCCTGGCCCAGGACCGCTCCTCAGCATCCCGGCGCCTCAATGCCAAGCGGGCCTCAGTCGGCGCCACCGTTCGTCGCACCTCAGCCCCCGCAGGGACAGCCACTGCCCCCACCGCAGGGGCATTTGGTCCCGCCCTCTCATGGCCAGCCCTTGCCGCCGTTCCAGGGGCAACCGCTGCCGCCCCCGCAAGGGCAACCGCTACCCCCGCCCCAAGGCCAGCCGCTGCCGCTCCCGCAGGGTCAACCGCTGCTGCCGCCACAGGGACAGCCACCGTTCCCACCTCAAGGGCCGCCAATGCCGCCGCAGCAGAACCAGCCCTTTCCCCCTCCTCCTGCTGACCCGACGCGGCAGTCGGCTTTCAGCCGGGCCCAGCAACGTACCGCCCCTTCCCAGACCCAGTCGTTCCTGCTGTCACCCCCGCCCGAACAGCAACAGCCTCCTGTTCCACAACCACCGGTCCCACCGCCGCCCCCGCCGGGCTTGCGGTCACCCCGCGTTCCCG
Organism: Propionibacteriaceae bacterium; assembly: GCA_030532825.1. Classification (GTDB taxonomy): domain Bacteria; phylum Actinomycetota; class Actinomycetes; order Propionibacteriales; family Propionibacteriaceae; genus Arachnia. The sequence goes on along the minus strand of JAUNKK010000033.1, from coordinate 21,161 downwards.
CTGCTTCACCGCCCCCCGCCGGGCCTGCCCCGGAGCCGCCGCGCCCGGAGCAGGGGGCGACGTCTGCGCCCACGGCTCCGCCTGCCCCTGAGCCAGCAACGGGAGAGGGAACGGCAGCTGATGCCTTCAATCCACGGCGTGCCGCCGCCGGGCTAGAACCGGCTACTGCCCCTGAACCGCCGAAATCAACAGAGGGTTCGCCCTTCAACCCGCGGCGCGCCGCCGCCGGGGGGAACGCGCAGGCTGAGCCAGGCTCCCCCAGAACAGACGTCCCTACCTCCTCGCAGCAGGACCCCCGGTCGGATGAGCGGCCAGCGGTCTCGGCGCAGCCCTCCCCTACCCGGGTGTTGTCGCGGGAGGACGGGACGCGCAAGCCGCCTAGGCCCACTATGTGGCTGACCACGGACTTGGGTCAGCGCGAAGCGCTAGACAGTGTTCTGGTTATCGGGCGCGGCCCAGCTGGGGTTGCCTCCGGGGAGCGCGCGGTCGTAGTTGATAGCCCCACCGGCTCCATCTCACGGGTGCATCTCAAAGTGGGTCTGGGGCCTGACGGGGTATGGGCCGAGGACACCTTCTCCACCAATGGAACCGTCATCCGCGCTGCAGATGGCTCAACTATCCCCATCGACCGGGGACGCCGTCTCCCGGTACCTCCTGGGGCGACGCTCATCCTGGGTAAGGAACGGACACTGACCATCACCCAGGCACCCGTCTAATTCCGCACAGCACTATCCCACGAATACGAACCGCCATCCAGTTCCAACTGCGGCAAGATCGCTCCTGGCAATAGCATCACGGTCATGCCCCTCGTACGACGGCTAACCGTCGCTAGCCCGCCACACCGCAGGCCTCCGCGGGAACACAAAACGGGTGGGAGTGAGGATTTGATCTCCTCACTCCCACCCGCTGCTCAGGCGCTAACCGCCTCACACATCGAAACGCGCAGCGTTCGCCGCCTCGGTAGCCTGGTATTGGACACCGGCTTCATCGGTCTTCAGCGACATCTCCGCAAGGATCGCGTTCATTTCTTCCGCATCGGCATCCCATTGGGCCTTAGCCGAGCGGTAGGACTGTTGGGCATCGCCATCCCAGTTGGCTAGGAGCTTGCCCTCGATTTCGCTTTCCAACTGGTCGAGCGTGCCCTGGATTTCTTGGGACGAGCCGTTCATCTCACTCGAGAGATTCTGAATCGCCGCAAATGAAACTCTGATATCACCTGACATTGTTTTCTTCCTTTCCAGAGAGCTCAGCCCAGACGGGCGCCGATGTTCGTAAAGGTGGAGCTCTGCTCTTCTTCAGTGGCGAGGTAGTCTGTGTCGGTCTGTCGCAGGTCGGCTTCGAACTTGGTCAGAACGTTGTTGACCTTCGTCGCCGACTCGATCCAACGCTCGGCGGTCATGCGCATCTGCCGGGCAGCCGGGCTATCCCAGCCGGAACCCACGGCGTCGACGCTGTTCTGAACGCTCTTGATGCTCGCCTCCACGCTTTCGCGCGCGTTCGCAGTCGCCTCGGCACCGGCGAGAAGTGCGCCTTCACCTGAACTGAACTGTTGGGCCATGTATCTGTCCTCCCATGAGTATGGTTGCGGCGAGGCAGGCTGCCCGCACCGCCGATGACCTTCGTTAGACTACTGCACGGCAGGGTCACCCCGCCCGAACTACAATTGATCTCCGGTTCGTGGCCCTTGGCTTAGGCTAAAGGTGCCGGCATCGACTACCGTAACCGCAGCCGAGCCGACGGCCCTCCTTCCAGTGCCAGCACGACAAAGGAACCCCATGCCAACGACTGCAAGCTCCAGCGCTGGGTCCCTCATGCCCATCTCGCTCAGCATGGCGGGCCACACCGTCGATATGTCCGTGCCACCAAACATCGCCCTGGCGGAGCTGGTGCCCGCCATGGTGAAGGCGATGGGCCCTTTGGATGCTGGCACCGCCACGCAGGGATTCGTCATCCGCACCTCGGATGGGCGGGCCCTCAACCAGTCCAAGTCCCTACCCGATCAGGACGTTCGCGCCGGAGCTGTACTTGCCCTTGAGGCAACCGGCACCAACACCCAAGACCAGAGTTACGACGATCTCGTGGAGGCCGTCGGCACCACCGTTGCCGAGAACTCCACGCCATGGGAAAAGACCCACTCGGTTCAGTTATCCGCCCACGCCTCCGCAGCATTAGTGCTGGTGGCGAGCCTCCTGCTCTTGACGGGGTCCCGAGCCACGGTGCTGACCGGGGCGGTCGGCCTCACCGGGGCGATTCTCACGACTTTGGCGGCAGCCGTGGTGGCGCGTATGCCCAACCGACCTGGGGCATTGTCGCTCGGGCACACCACACCGGTATTGGTGGCTTGTGCAGCGTTCGCCTTCGCAGAGGGCCCCTGGTTTGCCATGCCGCTGCTGTCGGCAGGGATTGGGCTGCTCGTTGGCTCGTCGGCGTTGCTCGTACTCCCAGCGGACCTGCGCGTCTCGATAGCGGGACCAATCACGACTGGCCTGTCCTTCCTGCTCGTAGGTTCCCTGATCCAGGCCGCGAACGTGCCACCTCCCGCCGCCGCCAGCCTCACATTCGCCATCCTTATCGTGCTGACGCTGAGCGCCCCTTGGGTAGCAATAGCGCAATTGCCGGTCACAGTCAGCAGCGGCGAGGATGAACACATCGACCCCGCCAAGGTTTCGTCAAACGTCACGAACTCTCGAGTCCTCGTCATAGCGCTGAAGGCCGGCTGCTCCGTCGCCATGGTGGTGTTGTCCCCGCTCCTGGCCACGACCCCAACATCAGTAGCAGTCCTGACCTGCGTTGGCTTGGCCTTGATGCTCTCCACCCGTTCACTGCGGTCTCGCGTCGAAGTGCTCTTAGGGGTGCTCACCGGGATGTTCCTGACGGTGATAGCCGCCGTGGCCACCACGGCTGTGTTCCCCAACGCACTGCCCTGGACGCTGGGAGCGACGATCCTCGCTGCGGTAGTGCTGCTGGCCGCGAACGTGGTATCGCAGAAGCTGCGGCCGTGGTTGACGCGCTTCGCTGACGCGCTCGGCATCATCGCCCTCTTGGCTATTCCCCCACTTACCGCGCTCGTTTGGGGAGTTTTCTGATGCCCTCAAACAAGGAGATCCTTGAGGCTCAAAAATACAACCGGAGACGCTTAGTCACCGCCTTCGCCTCTGGGATGCCTGACGGCCGTGAACTGGAATCGAAGTCGCCATTCACGCCCTTCTTAGTCGGCTTTATCATCGTGGCTGTCATGCTCGGCGTCGGGGCGGTTATGAGTCGTTTCACCCCAACTCTCCCTCAGGACTGGCAGCAATCGACCCTCATCGTCGTCAAGGGAACCGGCGCTCGGTACTACACCATCAACGGGGTTTTGCGCCCAGTCTCGAACATCACCTCCGCCAAGCTGCTGTCCGACTCAGGCAACTACAAGACGAGTGAGGTGGCTGCTTCAACCATTGAGGGCATTGATCGGGGCAGTCCCGTCGGCATCACTAACATCCCTGACGACGTTCCCAGCCCGGATCGCCTGCACTCGGATCTGTGGTTCTCCTGCGTCATCCCCGAAAAGACGCACACCTGGGTCGCCCAGAGCCCCACCGATAAGACCACCCGGGGCGGGGTCCTCGTCCGCCACCAGAAAGACATTTTCCTCGTCGCGGACGGCCTTCGCCACCGCATCCCCGAAGAACATGCGAATAAAGTGCTGTTAGCGCTCGGGTTGGAATCCATCACCCCGATACAGGTTAACGCCACATGGCTGGCGTTATTCGAGATCGGGTCGGACCTTAAGCCTCTAGAAATCGAGAACGCCGGCTCGCCGGTTTCCGGTTTGCCCGAACACCTGAATACGGCTGTCATCGGGACCGTCATTGAGGTCAAAGAAGGCAGCTCAACGCGCAGCTACGTCGTCACCGATAACAACACGCTCACCCCCATGTCGGCCACCGCCGAGAAGCTCTACGCCCTCGGCGATTCCAAAGCGCAGGGCGGTCCTTCCCTGACAACCTCCGTATCGGACTTGACGAACGTTATCGAGGTATCGCCGACTAGCCTCGGTCCCAGCGATCTGCCTTCGCAGATTGAGAACATGGTCCCGAAGGGGTCGCTGCCGTGCGCTCAGCTGGATCGGCAACCCGATGGTTCTGTTGTGCCGAAGCTGTACTCCATGACCCACGAGGCGCTAGCCGACGCCCTCCCAGCAGGGCGGGGAACCGCGACCACGGCCGAGCAAAAGCTACAAGGGGTAACCGCCCAAGTTTCAGTATTGGGTGGCTCCGGGGCCCTGATCCAGACTACTTCCGGCGGCTCCCTGGGGTCAGTGATGCTGGTCTCAGACCTTGGCGCCATCCATGGTTTAGGCCACGATCCGAACGATTCGCTGGCCCGTCTCGGCTACTCCGAAAGTGACCTGCTTGTCGTTCCCGCATCCTGGGCAGCCCTAGTCCCCGAAGGCCCATCGCTGGATTTCGAGAGCGTCTGGGCGACGGTAGGAGAAGAATGACCGCACATACCCCCACGGCCTGCCGCCTGCGCATCGTCGCTGCGCTGGCAGGAATTGCCACCTTACTCTCGCCCCTCGTGCCGGCCCAGGCGACTCCCTATACTCGCCCGGCCGAGCAGGCATTGCTGCCTGGCAAAGTTCCCGCTGAGGGCGATGAAGAAGAGCAAGCTGAATGCTCTCCGGACGTGCCCAGGCTGGTCGATGAAACCCCGGCCGCTTTCTCGCTGCTTGGTATCGAGAAGGCATGGGACCATTCGGACGGGAACGTTCTGGTTGCTGTCGTCGACTCCGGCGTCGCCGCGGGAAATGCGCACCTCACCGCCGCGGTCGGCCCTGGGCTGGACCTCACGGGCGGCGCCGGGGAGGGCCGCGTCGACTCGTTCGGTCATGGCACCGCTATCGCCGGCCAGATCGCTGCTCGCAGCGTCGAGGGCTCCGGAGTCAAGGGCCTGGCCCCCAAGGCCATGATTCTGCCCGTCAAGACCTATGTCACGGACGCTGAGGACGCCGACCCGGCTTTACGGCCAAACGATCTGCTCAACGCCCAAGGAATCAGCTGGGCCGCAGACCAGGGGGCCAAGATTATCGTCGTCGCGCAGTCCTCTTACGGTGATTCTCCGGAGCTGCGGGCAGCCGTCAAGCACGCTACGTCGCAGGGGGCGTTGATTGTGGCTTCGGCAGGTAACGTCCCCACAGAGAAAGAGCAGGAACAAACCGACCCCGCGCAGCGGCCGGATCCGAACGCCCCACGCTTCCCTGCCGCCTACCCTGAGGTTCTTTCTGTGACGGCCGTCGACGCCAACGGCGCCCCGGCTGACTCCGTCCTTCATGGTGACCACATCGACGTAGCCGCCCCGGGCGGGCAGGTTCTCACCACCTATCTCGACGCGGGGGATTGCATTCTCGCAGGTGAGGCACCGACGACCTCCTACGCGACGGGTTACGTCGGCGGTGTCGCTGCGCTGGTTGCCGCTGCCCGGCCGGGGGAAACCCCCGAGGATTGGAAGTACCGAATTGTGGCGACAGCGTTCCGGCCTTCCCGTTCGCAACGGGACAAATACGTCGGCTGGGGCATAGTGGCGCCGGCTGAGGCACTGAACTTCATCAATGATGGTTCCATGCCTGGCCCGCCCAATCCGCGGTTCCCCATGCCTGAGGCACAAGAGCCGCCCCGGATGACGCCCCCTGACCATAGTCAGGATCTGCGCCCCACGCGGGCCACCGTCCTAGCTATTGTCGTCGGGACAGGCGCATTATTGGCGCTGGCCACCCTCCTGATCTCGCGTCTGCGTGATCTGCGCCGTCGCCGACCCTGACCCGAAGTTCACCAGTTACGGAAGGACACACAGTGCGTACCAACTCACTCTTCGGCTTGCAGGTGAACCGCGCCCCAGAAAGCTAAAAATCATGACACGTTTCACCCTGCTGGCTTTGAGCACACTCACATGGGGAACCGTCTGGCTGATGCGGGGGCTGGAACCCGTCGGCACTCTGCCGCCTATCGCCACCGTGCTTTGCGGCACTGTCGCTGTGGTGTTCGCTTGGGCACTGGCTCTAGCTGTTCGACGTCAAGGCTAGCGTGTCATATCCGTTGCCCTCTGCCTCGCCGTGGTCGCCCTCGGCCTGCAGCAACTGGCAACGTTCGCCGGACGGGGTTTGCTCAGCTGGCCCAACATCTTGCTGGTGTTGGCTTTCGGATCCTTTGGGGTATTCGTCGCCCTGGACGCCGTCGCCGCGGTTCGCAGCGGATGGCCTAAGAAACCCATCTGGGCGCTGCTGCCGCTAGCCGCATGGGGGGCGGCGTTGTTCGGTCTATATCTAGCGTTCCAGCCCATCCACCAATCGGCAGCCGCCCCCACCGGCGCGGCCAGGACTGAGGTCATCTTGGGGGAAGTGCGGGTATCAGTGCATGGCGACACCGTGAGTGGGCAAGGCCCCACGGGATCGTGGAGCTACCGTCACGCCAACTCACGGGTATCGGCATGGCCAGATCCCGAGCCGCCCAGCTCCGCTGAGGATCCCACGGATCCGCGATTGATCCCCAGCCCTGACGGCCGGTTCATCGCAGTGTCGTTCGCAATTCCCTTCGGCCGACACGTCGTGACGCTCGAATCAGAATCTGGGCGGGTGGCCGCGGAGGCTACTCTCGACCAGGTGGCGAACGCACAACTCACCAACGATGTGTTGCTGCTTGGCCAAGACGCCTACTCCCTCGCGAACGGCGAGAAGTTGTGGCACAGCGACGCGATCCCGCTGAACTTGCAGTCCCGTACCGCCACTGAAACGCACTTCATCACGGGCGTGCAATGCGAGGGCACTGCGATCCGCCTTTGCACCTTGGCCCTGCTGTCCCAGGACGGGCCGCAGGAGGGAGCCACACGGACCGTGATGCAGGTGCTGGGTGACGGCGACACGACGGGATACGACCAGTTCGGCATGGCAAGGGGATGGGTGGTGCGACAGACAGCCCCGGGATACACCGATCCCGAGACATCCGGAACCACGATTGTGCAAGCACCTGAGGCGGAGGCATATCACCTTGATACTGGGGAGACGGTGCCTCTGGGCAGTGTCTACGGCTCCGTCGCCGACTTTGAACGAGAGTTGGGTTTCCGAATGAGCGACCACGATCAGCCGCTCCGTTTCAACCCCGAGACTCGGGAGGTGCAGGAATGAGTAACCGCTTAGCCGGGTTGCAGCCGTGGGCTCCTTTCCTGGCTGGCACGCGGACGCTGCTCGCTGTCGGCGGCGGGGTCTTGGTCGTCGTGAGCTTCTGGTTCCCTATCGGGGCTCATTGGGCTGTCGGGCTGATCGCGTGCGTGCTGATCGTCGCCGCGGTCATTTGTTGGCTCGTGGGCAGGCGGGACGCGGAGTCCACCCGCGCCGTTCAGGGCATCGCAGGCTGCATCGTCGGGTTTTGTGTCCTCCTCGGCATTCATTTTCTGGGATTGGGCGCCCCCGGGACTACCCCCTTCCCTGCGGAGCACAACCCCCTGGGTTTCGGTGTCTTGGCCTTGATGGGTGCCGCCTTCATCGATGTGTTAGCCCAGCATCTGCCTGAGCGCCCCACATGGCGTTCCCTAGGGCGCCCCACAGCCTGGGGTGGGATGGTGGCAGCTGGGCTATCCTTGGCGTTGCTGTCCCAACACGCACTTGCCGGCTTGGGCACAGGCGACATGCTCGCCCCTGATGGGGAGGGACTGCCGCTTCCCACAGCCATTGCGGGCGAGGTGGCCTGGCAGGTAAGCATGCGCCCACCCGACAGCATCCAGATCGGCGCCCGGGGGCCGATTCTCGGGTACCGGGACAAGACGGTGGGGATCAATTCGGCCGACGGAAGCACCCTATGGGAGGTGCATCACCCGTGTCGTAGCGAATCCGGCGCCCACCCCCGGTCGCTGCTGGTGAGCCTCAGCCGCGAATACGTCGTCACCCCTGCCAAGTGTGGCGAAGCGATCAGAATCCTCAATACCCGCACGGGACAGATCATGGTAGAGCGGGACGTAAACCGCCATACCGAGGTGCAACTCACCGACGAAGTTGCGTGGGTCGGAAGGGAGGGCGTCGAGATCGCCACCGGCGAAACTATCTGGGATCGAGACGACTCACCTCGGGCTTCCTTCACCGCAGGCCACCGCTGCTTCTTCAGCCGTCCGGAGAACAGCAATGGGGTTGCTGAGACTTTCTCCGACCAGGACCCCGCTGACACCAAGCTCCTTGAAAAAAGCCTTGGGGCCGGTGCGGTCTGGCTGGCTACTTCGTTCCACAAGGGACGGCCACACTCCGCTGGTATCGCGAGAGCCGGGCCCTGTTGAGGCGGTCAACCTGGACTCACACGAGACGGTGGCTTTGGGCGACGCAGTCAGCATCGGGAGCTTCCCCGCCCCCTACGTTTCCGTGCTCGATGCCCAGGACACGCTGATCATTCTCGACCCGACAAGCGGGGAACTCAGCCGAACACCCCGCGGCATAGACGGAGGGTGGGTGGCAACGTCAACGGACGGACCGTTGACAGGTTTCGGGACGCTAGAAATCATGCAGGGTGATCCCGATACGATCCTGCTGTTTCGCGAGCACGACACCGCCCGCATTGAGTTGTCCGTGCCGCCGGGGCACCGCGGAAGGGATCGCGGACCCATTAAAGACGCCCAGCTGGCGCCGGGATGCCTGATAGTTGGAGCCGAGACCAGGCCAGGCCCGCAAAGTAGCCCACAGGATTCAGATGACTATCACCTGGCCTGCATCCGCTGACCCTCTGCTGTTCTATCCGCCCGCGGAGATTACTCTGTGTGTAGCCCCTAGAAAAAGAGCGTTATGAGTCTCGCCCTGGTCACCGGCGCCTCCGCTGGCATCGGGCTGCACATCGCGCACGAGTTTGCCGGCCGCGGATACGACGTCGTTGCCGTCGCCTTCTCGGCACGCATCCATGGGGTAGCAGAGCAGATCCCCGGAGTGGAGGTGACTCCTGTCCAGGCAGATCTCACCACCGATGAGGGCATCGAGACGGTGTGGTCTGTGTATCAGGAACTGGGCCGGGACCTCGACGCGCCGGAAGAGTTCGAGATGGCCCAGGATGTGGCTGCCTACCGTGATGCGAAGGCCGACGACGACGGCCAGCGCGTCACCCTCGACGAGTTGCGCGCTGACCCGACCTCGTGACCTACCGCATCGACCTGACCACAGCGGCCACCCGTCAAATCAAGAAACTGCCCAGGGTTGCGCGCGACCGGGTGGGAGGGCGTAGCCAGAATCAGGAGTGCTCACATGGGCGCACCGACAACGTGTCAGCGTTCCACTCCCCGAGATCCCGGGCCGTAACCACGACCACACCGTTGCTGCGCCGAGGCACGGCTTGTCTGCCTGGTTGCTTGCGACGGCGATTGCGGGTAGCTCGCGCGAACGGCTGGCCGCCCTGAGTCCGTCGTCTGCGGACTTGCCGGGCTAACTGCGCGCGATCGGGACCAGCCCTAAGCGCAACTCACGCTGGCGGTCACGGGTGGAGCCGTACTCCAGCGCCCGGAGTACATGCTGGTCCCGCTCATCAAACAAATTCCGCAGCGTGCCGTTTCCGGTCAGCGGATTATACGTCTCTGGGTAGAAGTACGACTCCCAGGTATCGAACTGGACCACGCGAGGTCAGCTGTCGACGGCCGCTGCGGCCTTGGCCTTGCGGTGATGTTCGGCGGTTCGGCGCACGCGACGCATATATTCTTCGCGGTCGATCGCGCCACGAGCCCGGTCGATCAGGTTCTCCACGTCTTCGCGATTCAGGACCCATCCTTCGTGCCAGGCGGCTGCGAGCGACTGCACCACGGCGCGGCGCTGGCTCTCGTCGAGTTGCGCGAACAACTCCGGCCAACGCTCCTCAATGTCGAACTTCTCGGCCACGATGCGACTCACGCTCTCCTAGACGTGAAACCAATCTACCAAGACACCAGAAACGATTCAGCGCACAGCTGAGGCCCGCGCCGACGACTCCACCTGAAAGGGGCGGGGCGACCACCGTCGACCCCGCCCTAGCGGTCACTCTTCGCGCTGGAAGCTCATCGTCGCGGCGTAGGCGCCGGACTCTGATGGCCAGCGGGCCGTGATGGCCTTGGCGCGGGTGTAGAAGTGCACGCCCTCGGGGCCGTGGATGTGGGTATCGCCCAGCAGCGACTCCTTCCAACCGCCGAACGAGTAGTAGGCGACGGGGGTCGGGATCGGCACGTTGACGCCGACCATGCCGGCCTCGACATCCAGCTGGAAACGCCGCGCGTAGCCGCCGTCGTTGGTGAAGATGGCTGCGCCGTTGCCGAATTCGGAGGAGTTGACGATCTCAATGGCCTGGGCGTAGTTGTCGGCCTCGACGATCACCAGGACCGGGCCGAAAACTTCCTCCTGGTAGACGGGAGCGTCCAGCGGCACGTTCGACAGCACCGTCGGGCCAACCCAGAAACCGTCCTCGTAGCCCTCGACCTTGTGGCCGCGGCCGTCCAACACCACCTTGGCGCCCCGGGCCTCGCCGTCGTCGATGAGGCCGACGATGCGGTCGCGGTCTTTGGCGGTGATGACGGGGCCCATCTGCACGCCCTCGTCAAGGCCATAGCCGACCTTGATCTTGGCGCCGTTGGCGGCCACCAGTTCGGCCAGCTTGTCGCCGACCCCACCGACCGCAACCACCACGGGAAGCGCCATGCAACGCTCACCGGCTGCGCCGAACGCGGCCGCCGAGATGTGCTGGGCGGCGAACTCCAGATCCGCGTCGGGCATGACGATGGCGTGGTTATTGGCGCCGCCGAGGGCCTGGACGCGCTTGCCGTGCGCGACCCCCGTGTCCTGGATGACGTGTGCAACAGGGGTGGAGCCGACGAACGAGATGGCGTTGATCCCAGGATGGGTCAGGATGCTGGAAACGAGGTTGCGGTCCCCGGCTAGGACGTTGAACACGCCGTCGGGCAGGCCGGCCTCCTTGTAGAGGCGGGCGATGATGAGCGACGCAGTCGGCGTGGGCGACGCGGGCTTGAGGATGAACGAGTTGCCCGTGGCGATGGCGATGGGGTGCATCCACATCGGCACCATGACGGGGAAGTTGAACGGACAGATACCGGCGACGACGCCGACGGGTTGGCGGATGGTGTGGATGTCCACGCCGGAGGAGATGTCGAAGGAGTACTCGCCCTTGAGTGCGGTGTTGATACCGCAGGCGAAGTCCAGGGTCTCGCGGCCGCGTTGGATCTCGCCGATGGCGTCGGAGTAGTCCTTGCCGTGCTCCTCAACGATGGCGCGGGCTAGCTCGTCCTGGTGGGCCAGTACCAGTTCACGCATCTTAAACATGATGGCGGTCCGCTTGGCCAGCGAGAACTTGGCCCACTTCTTCTGGGCGGCGATGGAGCTGGCAACGCAATGGTCGAGGTCTGCCTGACTGGCCGACAGCAACTCCGCGGTCACCTTGCCGGTAGCGGGGTTTTCGACGGGGATGGTGTGCGACGGCTGGCCCTCGTAAGTCGCACCGTCAATCCAGTGAGCAATAGTGGTCATGTGTACCTCTCCCTGAGGGGATGTGCAGGACAATCCATCGAATGGCAAGGCCCCATCGGCAGCAGTGCCGACTGCACCGCGGTACTTGGGGCTTACGCTCCGGTGGCCCGGCGGCCAGGCGACCGCCAGCTATTTGTTCATACAATAGCACTCGCATCCGCGTCGGGCATCCCGTCGCCAGCGGGCAGATCCCGCAACCCACCAGAAAGATATGTTCATACAAGCCCCTCCGGGTAACCCCACGGCGGTCCGCGCGTTGGGTCGCAGGGCCGTCCAGACGGGGCGGACGCACCGCCGCTCGGCCCGGCAACTTGCTTCCCCAGGGTGGCTGCCCTACGAATGAGACATGCTGAGTGTCCTCTCCCCCGCTAAGTCGCTGGACTTCGACTCCCCACTGCCCACGCCGAAGCACACGGCTCCCCGGCTGGTGGCGCAGTCGGTGCAGCTGATCGACGTCATGCGCACCTACACCCCCAGCGATCTGGCGAAGCTCATGCACATCTCCGAGGAGTTGGCACACCTCAACGTCACCCGGTATCGCGAGTTCAGCGCCGAACACACCCCCGCCACGTCGCGCCCGGCGGTGCTGGCATTCAACGGCGACGTCTACCAGGGGTTGGCGGCGCGCACGTTCGGGGCTCGCGACTTCACGGAGGCGCAGAAGACACTACGGATCCTGTCGGGCCTGTATGGGCTGCTGCGCCCCCTGGACCTGATCCAGCCGCACCGCCTAGAGATGGGGACCCGCCTGTCCACGACGCGCGGCCGCAGTCTCTACGACTGGTGGGGCACCATCGTCACCGACCTGTTACGCGACGATCTGACCGCGTCCCCCGGGGCGGAGGTGCTGGTCAACCTGGCCTCGCAGGAGTATTTCACCGTCGTCGACGCAGATCGCTTGGGGGTGCGGGTCGTCACACCTCGCTTCGAAGACCTCAGCAAGGACGGTGTGCCGCGCGTCGTCAGCTTCCACGCCAAACGCGCCCGTGGGGCGATGGCGGCCTGGCTGGTCCGCAACCGGGTCCGTTCCGCCGCGAAGCTCACCGACTTCGCCGAGAACGGCTACCGATACGACGAGGAAAGCTCATCCAAAGACGTCCCGGTCTTCGTGCGCTGAGCAGCGGCTACACCGTCGACGGCCTACCGTGCGGGTAGGCTCGGCCTCTGAGCCGAGTCGGCCCGGCCGCCCGGCACCATTCGTCGTCAATCCTTTCGGAGCTAGCCATGAAAACCCTCGTACTCGTGTTCCATCCCGACATGACGGCCTCGCGGGTCAACCGCGCCTTGGCCGAGCAGGCCGAGCGTCTCGGCGGCGACATCGTCGTGCGCCGCATGTACGACATCTACCCGGACTTTCATATTGATGTCGCAGCCGAACAGCAGGCTCTGACGGCGGCGGATCGCATCGTGTTGCAGTTCCCCATGTACTGGTTCTCTACCCCCCCCGCTACTCAAGAAGTGGGAGGACGATGTCCTCACCTACGGTTGGGCATACGGCTCAACTGGCAAGGCCCTGGCCGGCAAGGAACTCCTCATCGCCTGCTCCCCCGGCTCTACGGAATACGGGCGCGAAGGCAATTACATTTACACGGTGCACGAGTTGCTGCGCCCCCTCCAAGCCACCGCCTACTTCTGCTCCCTGACTTATCTTGAGCCCTTCGTCACGCTGGGAGCCATGGCGATCTCCGACGACGATCTCACCCAACGCGCCGAGGATTATGCAGCCACCCTGAAGACCGAGGCCCTACCGGCCCTTGAGCCACTGGGCTGACCCGCAGCCGCCAGACAATAGTCCCTCACCAGTCGCAGCTCCCCCGACCTCTACCTATATTCGCTTAAGCAAATTCGCGACAGGCCGGGCCGCCCGGAAATCCCCCTAGTCGCAAGGCATTTTACGTCCCCTCGCGGTTCATTCGTTCTCAATGATCCAAGGCACAGGTAGGGTAACGAACGATAAGGGTAGCTAACTTTCAGGGGCTCCTGATTCGAGGGGAAGGGACTACCGGCCATGGATCCATTTGAGGAGCGCTTGACCCGTATTGGGGCCGACGTTGAGACCGCGCGCGTCCGTGCGGCCGCAGCGTCGACATTTCGGCAGGGTGCCGAGCAGGTACGCGGACGTGGTAGCCGCGACGGGGTAGAGGTGATTGTTGACTCGGCTGGCGCCGTCATCGATGTGGGTTTCGGGCGGGAGCTCGCCTGGCTGAGGGAACCACTGCTGGCCGCCTATCGGGACGCCAGAAGAGATGCCGGCCGGGCGGTGATTGGAGCTAGCAGCGGACTCCTTCGGGGCCGATGACCCTTCGCTCAGCAGCTTGAGGGGAACCTACGGCCTCGACGAAGACGAAGCGTCTCCGGAACACGACAGCCGTCGCACCTCCGGTCCCCATCTCGGCATCTTCCGTCCGGGGGACGCGCGGTGACCGGGTTTAATCTCTCCCCGACGGGGCTGCGTAGTCATGCCGGGCATCTTGGGGAGATCACCAGCGGGGTTGAGTTGGCGTTGGACGCCAGCAATGAGGCTAACTATCTTGCCGATAACTCGTTGGGCATCATGGTGGGCCCGCTGGTGGTTGGTCCGTTACTTGCGGTTGAGAATGTCGCGCGGGGCGTGATGCGTTCGGCCGCCTCGGCAGTGGATCGGCTAGGGCAGCAGCTGCGAGAAACCGCCACCGATTTCGAAACCACCGACGACGACATCGGCGCAACGTTTGAGGGGACGCCGTCGCCGACACCGGTGGGGCCGGTGGAGAACACCAACCCCCGGATAACCCCCAACATCTTCCCCTTTCCCCGTTAGCGAGGCTGGGCTGTGTCTGAGACGAATCCTCTGGTAGCTGAACGGGTAGATAACACCAGCCCGCTCGCCGGGACCTTCCTGATCGAGGACGGCGAAGCGCTCCTGAAGGCCATCGAGTCGAAAGACTGGCTCGCGGGTGGCCTAGCGATGGTGTCGGGCACGTTCGATGCCGCAGCCATGGCGTCTGATCCGATCGGAACCTTCATCGCGATGGGTCTTGGCTGGGTCATTGATCACGTGGAGCCGTTCACCAGTTGGCTTGAAGAACTCACCGGCGACGCCGACCAGGTTCGAGCCCATGCCGCGACCTGGCAGAACATTCAGCTGCAGATGGAGCACACCGCGGAAACCCTGCGCGCCTATGTGGACGGAGATATCGCCGAGATGAGCGGCCTCACTATTGACGCTTATCGCCGCGCCGCCGAGGATGCGGCCAAGGCCATTGAGGCCGTCGGCGCGTGGGCAGGCGGCATGGGAACGGCCCTCAACATCACAGCGTTCATCGTCCAGTTCGTTCACGACTTCGTCCGGGACGCAATCAGCCAGGTCCTGGGCTCAGTGATGTCTTACACAGTCGAGTTGATCGTCAGCGTCGGCACTGCCTGGCCTGTCGTCGCCGAGCAGATCGCCACCCGTGTCGCCTCGCTGACAGGCCAGGCGGGCCGCTACGTCGAAGGACTCGTCACCAGTGCCCGGAACCTGGTCGGGAAACTCCGCAACCTCCAGGACCTCTTTGCTGCACTAGGGAGCAAGCTGGATGAGCTGTTCCACGGCCTGGGCGCCGCCGCAGCCCCACTCAAAAACCAGATAAGCAACCTCTTCCCCGGCGGAGGCCCCAAGAAAGGAACACCAAAGACACCCAGTCAATCAAAACCCCCAACCCTAAAGGAGCTATTCCAAGATCATGCAAAACACAAAACCACGCGAGACGACGCCTTGAAACGGCTCGACGATCTAATTCCACCGGGATTCGAACGAAAAGACTTCAACGCCACAAACGTCGAGAACTCGCTTCGCGAGTTAAGGGAGAGGGGTTACGATCCCGACAGCATCGAAGAACTAGAAAGAGCCGCCCGAAGCGCTACCACCGCACGAAGAAATATTAGAGATACGGCTGCGAAGATCGGGGAAACTGGGGGCAGGGAGCATTTAGACGAGCACCCCTTTCTTAAGATCATAGAGAGCTTTCGCAGTCCGGACGTAACGCCTCCAGGGGGATATTCTGACTGTTCAGCCGTAGCTAAAGATCTGAGCGAACTCGCGGTAGTCGAGTTTAAGGGCATGTCGGCGAGACCAAATAGTAAACCCGTAAGAACTCGATTCGAAGGAATGGCGAGACAAGGAGAGGGCGCATATGCTCGGGATCACTTATTGTCCGATCCACGATACGCCGAATATCTCCGCGAAAATCCAGACCTATGGCAGGGCATCCAAGATGGCACCACTCGATTGAATTTTAAAACCATCAGCACGCGCGCTCCTGACGGCCCTTCACATGTCGTAGATAACTACTTCCCAATCCTTACTGACAAAGGCGGAACGGAGGTTATGGATACCCTCCAAAAGATGATTGACGGACTCGACCCCTAAAGGTAGTCTAGAGAGAGCTCGCAAACACGCCGACTAGATAGGACCTGGCATGGAATACATCACCCCCCTTCCCGACGGGAGCACCTACCGCGTCGTCCCCGTCCAACAAGGCATCAAGGTCATCCGCACCTGGGCCGAACACCCCTGGCCCATGACCACCACCCAAGCCCTCGCACTCCGAGACCACTTCGGCTGGGCCTCCTCCCCCACCAAGAAGAATATCTTCACCACCAACCACAACACCCGACCAAAAGACGCCTCATTTGTGTCCGTCGACAACGTCACCGTATCTGGGTTCACTCTCGTCCTGTCCTCGCTTTATCCGGAAGAGGCCACCTCAACTACAGAACCGACCGCTCAGCTAGCCTTCAACGCTTACACCGAAGCTCTGAACAACCTATACGGAAAGGGAAAGAAGAAGAACAGGAAAGGCATACGGTCTGTCATCTGGACCCTCCCCACGGGAGCCACGATCAACCTCGGGATCACCCGTGGCCTGCTCGATGTCGTGATCGATTCTCCCGAATACAACGCGGCAGCAGCCGGCGAGGAACTTTACTTCGAAGAAATCATGTCAGAAGAAGAGGAAGAACGTGAAGTGCCCATCCAGCCATCACGGCACCAGCCTTAGAAGGTTTGAAAGATGAGACCCGCGACCGATAGCAGCATCCCCCTCCCCGACGGCACCACCTACCGCACCGTCCCCGTCCACCAAGGCATCAAGGTCATCCGCACCTGGGCCGAACACCCCTGGCCCATGACCCGAAAGCAAGCCCTCACACTCCGAGACCACTTCGGCTGGACCTCCTCCCCCACCAAGGAACATATCTTCACCACCAACCACAACACCCGCCCGAAGGATGCCTCATTCACAACCCGGAATGACGGCACCGTCTCAACCTTTGACCTAAAGCTCTCCTCCTTCGCACCCATAGAGCTCGACCCGCTCACTCAGCCCCTCGCCTGGGCAGCCTTCGAAACCTATCTTGAGGTTTTGCGTCAACTCTATGGTCAAGGAAAGAAAGAGCGACGGAAAGAAGTGACCTCCGTAACCTGGACCCTTTCAAGCGGCGCTTCTATTCGCTTTGCCACTACCGGCAGCTTAGTAAACACAACGATCCACTCGCCCGAATACAATGAGGCCGCGGCTGCCGAGGAAGTCTATTTCGACGAGTACATCTCTTATGAAGATGAATTCCGTCAAGTGCCCGTCCAGCCTTCAAAATATCAACACGGCCAGTAAATAGAGTCGCCCGTCAACGCTGGTCACAGTAAAGACGAGTGCCCTCTTGCCCGGCTGCAGTTGGGCCCCTTCTCTACGCCTGCCTTGTTGGGTCAAATCGAACATCTCAGCACAGCCCGGCCACCAAGATCCGCCGAGAACGCGATACCTGCTGCCCGCCCGCAGTGGCAGGCCGAAAGAATGAACGACACAAGCAGTCCAACAGCGTAAACTAGGCAGCTCATCACACAACATGGTGGAGGTACACTCCATGACCGACCACAGCATCCCCCTCCCCGACGGCACCACCTACCGCACCGTCCCCGTCCACCAAGGCATCAAGGTCATCCGCACCTGGGCCGAACATCCCTGGCCCATGACCACCACCCAGGCCATAGCACTCGCCAACCAGTTGGGCTGGGTTCCCTGTCCAGACACGCCTGATGTCTTCACCACTAACCACAATATCGAACCACAGGACGCCTCATTCACGTCCACCGACAACGTCACTGTATCCACATTCAACCTAACCCTAGCTACTTTTGCACCCGAAGAGCTAGATTCAATTACCGAACCCGCCACACGGGCCGCCTTCGAAGCCTATGTCCAAGCATTCACCAAAATATACGGATCAGGAAAGAGAAAAACCAACAAAGGTGTCACCTCCACCACCTGGCACCTCCCAAGCGGCGCCTCCATCTACCTCGCAACCATCGGATCCGTCCTTAGCAGCACCATCGACTCACCACAATCCAACGAAGACGCAGCAGGCGAGGAACGCTACTTCGACGAAATCATGTCGGAAGAGGAAGAAGAGCGCGAAGTGCCTGTCCGGCCCTCGCATTACCGACCCAAACAGTGAGCGAACCCGCCTCGCCAGCGCTGGTGGCGATTGGGCGCTTAGCCTGATCGGTGTCGAGGGCTTGCTTCGGCCTGTCCCGATTGGGCTGAGGCCCGGGCACCCGCGCGCGACCGGAGCCCCGACCGTTCACCGCCTGAACCGGAGCCGCTACAAGCCACAGGCGCCCGTCGGCGCCGGTGCCGTGACGAAGTGACTCCCCATCTCCTAGCGCTATGCGAAAGCCCTCTTGGGCGACGGCGCCCGAAAGCGATGGAGGCCCCTAGGCTCGTTGGCGGGTAGCCTGCATGTCATGCGTCCGCTCGTCGTACTGGTTCACGGGTCATTGTCGTCGGCTCACGAGTGGGGCGAGTACGCCGGGCTGCTGCCGGACGCCGAGGTCGTGACGCTCGACCTGCCCGGGCATGGCACACAAGCCCACCGGCCGTTCACCATGGCAGCGGCGCTGGAACTCATCGAGGACGCGGTCGCGCAGAGCATGGTGGGCCAGCCCGTGGTTCTGGCTGGGCACAGCCTGGGCGGCTATCTGGCTTACGCGTTCGCCGCCCGGCATCCGGGCCGGTTGGACGGTCTCGTGCTGATCGGTGCCACCGGCGACCCGAGGAGCGTCCTAGCCCAGATATACCGGGGGTATGCCTGGCTGGTGGAACGCGTCGATCACCGGCGCCTCGCCTGCATCCGAGACGCCGTGGCGCGCCGCATCGGACTCAGCGACGATCAAATCCCTGACGCCAGCGCCTACGCCGCCCTCCCCGCGGCTTGGCGGGCGGTGATGAATGACTGCCCACCCGAGTTGCTGGCCCGCATCGACTGCCCCGTGCTGCTGCTCAATGGGCAATTCGACCAAATGCGGCTTAACGAGCGCCGCTACCTTCAGCTGGCCGCCACCGCCCAGTTGAAGCACGTTCCGGGCGCCACGCACCTGGCCCCCATGACGCATCCCACCCAGGTTGCTGCCGCTGTCTGCGAGTTCACGCAACAGGTCTTGACACCCCGGATGCGGGTAACTTCCTCGGCTGACCTCAACGACGAGAGGCCTGGTTAGGCCCGGAGCGGCCAAGGCCTCGGGTCAATAAACCTCACTGCCCCGGGAGGCCGCGGCCCCAGGCATCGATGGTGTTTTTGGCAGTGACCAAATCGGCCCCGGTGAATTCCCGGTACAGCTTGATGGCCTGGATCTTGCGGCCTGTGGCTATCAGGCCCATCACAGCCTGGCGTTCCTGGGTTGTGAGTTCCCGCTGCAGAACCGGCCGAGCGATCTGCCGTTCCCTACGAGAACTTGAGGACTTCGCAGCGAGAAGGATCATGAAGGCTACCGCCACGGGAACCCCAAACCACACCACCCCTCGCGAAACCATCATCAGGATGAGGGCGCCCCAAAGAAACGCCCACCCGCTGTACTGGAGACCAGCACTCTTGTCGGACTTCTGGCGGGAGCCGTGCGCGGCAAACTCCCGATAGGGTGGTGATTCCGGAGAGTTAGGCGAATCTGGGGAACCGGATGTCGCCGGTGTGGCAGGCAGCGTCGGCTCCGCATTCCACTGCTTGCGCGGAGAACCCCCAGGCAGGTCGGTAAACAGCCGATCGATGTCTGCCCCGGTTTTCGCCTGGAGGGCGGCCTGAACTCGCTCCTCCATCTCCTCGACGGTGAGCCGACCCTCAACATGGAAATCCTGCAGTCGCGCGACCGCCTGGTCTCGGTCCTGGTCTCCAATCCTGATGTGGTCATCCGCCATACCCTCAACCCTAACGGACCTCAGGTACACGGCTTGGCCGGGACAGCCCACCTTCATCAGTGGCCGTCCCGGCATCCCGACGGGGTAGCCGTCACTCCCACACGGCGCTATCGGGGTCAGTGCCGTTGGCCGAGGCGTTGGCGTCGACGATGGCCTTCAGCCAGGGACCTAGCCCCTGGCGCAGGCCCTCGTAGTGGTCGAAAAACCGGCCGCCCTCCGCATAGCCGCGGGCGATGATCACCTGCTTGGCATGCGTGGTGTCGAACCAGTAGCTGATCGACTCGCGCAGCCGCTCGGCCAGGGCGTTCGCCTCGGGACTACCCGGCTGGACGCCCGCGTCGAACGCGGCCACCAGATCAGCCTCCAAGGCGCGGGTCTCGTCGCGAACCTCGATCCAGTCCTGCTTGGACATCGTCGCCTGCCGAGCCGCGGACTGCGCCCACTCGGGGGTCTCGCCCCAAGCTTGTTCGGCTTCCTTGTGATAGCCGCTCCAGTCGGTGCCGAAGATCTCGGCTTGCTCGGCGGGGGTGAGGGGGGTCATGGTGCTGCTCCTTTCCAGCATCAGTTCCACTGCACGGGCCATCCGTTGCAGCGACGAGATGCGTTCGGCCAGCAGGTCGCGCTGCCGAAGCAGGTGAGCAGTGTCGGTTCCTTGGTCCAGGACCTCGGCGATCTGCGCTAAGGGCATCCCAATCTCCCGGTAAACCAAGACCCGGTGAATCCGGGCGATGTCGGCGGCGTCGTAGAGCCGGTAGCCACTCCACGCCCGCGCGCTGGGCTGGACTAGGCCGATCTCATCCCAGTGATGCAGCGTGCGCACAGTCACACCCACCAACTGGGCAACAGCACCGACGGTCAGTTCCTCCTCCATCTGCTCATCATCTCGCATGTCTCTAGGCTGAGACCTCACGTTGGGGGAGGGTCAAACCGACCCCCAATCACCTAGCCAACGGCACCTAGCTACGGTGTACAACCATGGACAACGAACCTCAGGCAGTGCTGCGGCGGATCATTGAGCGCAGGCGCGATGTGCGCGCCGAATTCACGGGCGAGCCGCTGAGCGAAGCCGACATCAACGAGTTGCTGTGGGCCGCCCACGCCGCCCCCAGCGTCGGGAACAGCCAGCCGTGGGACTTCGTAGTCGTACGCGACCCCGAAGTCCTGGGACGTTTCGCGGACCACGTGGCCAGATGCCGACAGGCCTACGCCGATTCCCTCGATGACGAGCGCCGCGCCACCTTCGACCCCATCAAGATTGAGGGCATCCGCGAGTCCGGCCTAGGCATCGTTGCCACCTACGACCCGACCCGCTCCGGCCCGAACGTGCTGGGACGTCACACCATCGACGACGCAGGCGTGTTCTCGGTGGTGTGCGCCGTCCAGAACCTGTGGCTGATGGCCACAGCTCACGATATCGGGGTCGGCTGGGTGTCGTTCTACGACGAGGC
>JAUNKK010000168.1 GCA_030532825.1 Propionibacteriaceae bacterium | reverse complement strand
TGATGGCCACAGCTCACGATATCGGGGTCGGCTGGGTGTCGTTCTACGACGAGGCCTTCCTCTCCGAGCTGCTGGGCCTGCCCGGCCAGGTTCGCCCCGTCGGGTGGCTGTGCGTTGGGCGGGTCACAAAGCTGCAAGAGACCCCCGACCTGGTCCGCTTCGGCTGGAACAATCGGATGCTTCTGAAAGATGTCGTCCACCACGACCACTGGTGAGGTGCGGGAATCGACGGGCCATCGCGGCCGACCTGCGGCTTGGAGAGCGTGCCAGTCAACCCTCACGACCCAATCCGGGTGTGAACAACCCTCACAGACGCCGGGATGGCCGACGAGGTACCCAAACACCACCCGTCCCCCAACCCGGTCCACACCCAACCGAGCCAGCCAAAACTCGTCGGTCAAACCACCCGCCACCACCCCCGCCAAGCCCAGTTCCGCCGCGGCGAAAGCGGGGCATAGAACTGGCCTTGCCTACAGTTACGCTGCTCATCGGTCGATGTTGCTGCCGGTGTTGAGCCACGCTGCGGTCAATCTGACCATGTTCTCAATGCTGCTGTGACGAATGAGGAGACATCGTGATGAAAACCACTACCCCCTCGCCAACTCACTACCCCTGGGGGGTATGCGTGGGTTTCGACTGGCCTTGCATCGTTAGGGTGTTCAACCCGGCCACTAACCCGGATGATTCCCCTGTCCGATGGGGTGAAATCGCTCCCGGTGTTGACCTAACCCACGCTTCGTGGGAGCCAGTTTCCGGTCGGCCCTGGCAAGAAGATCACAGCGAGCCATCGTGGCCGTTTGAACCCGGTGAGGGTGCCGATTCTCACCACTCCCGGGTCCCGCTCATGGAAATCCTGTTGAAGCAGGCCACCGGAACCGTCCGCCAAGCGGGTGACAGGTGGTAGGTGACCGGGGAGTGTCTCGGTGCCGTCGCGACACCGCCGGTCGTCGCAGCAAACTCGCGGTTCTCCTGCCCCCAAGACCGCAGCCACGGTTAACGGGGTGCGTTCGGCTCCGCCATCAGTTCGGCCAGTTCCACGCGACGTGGCAGGTAGTACAGCGTTAGGGCATCAAGGATTTTCTGCAGTTGCTTCAACGCCGCGGCCCGTTCCCCGGGGGTGGCCGCCCTGCGCGCCATGCGTGCGACCTTCGCGGCCCGCTGCACGTCATCGCGGTCCTCGGGGACGACGTGCCGAAGCCCCACACGCTCGGCATGCTGCCGCGCCAAGGTGAAAGTGAGCTCGACGCGGTCCGCGCGCAGTTCCAGCTGCTGCGGATCGGCAGCTTCGGTGAACCGGGCCAGAGCCTTCTCGAAGGCCGCGGTGGTCGGCACGCTCGGGTCAAACAGCGCCGGGTTCTCGATGCGGTAGATCAGGTCGGTGCGGAGCCGCCCGTATTCGTCACGAATCCGAGCCACCTGGAGTTGCGGGCTGACCGGTGCCCCGGCGGGCAATGCCCCCTGCCACAGCTCGCCGTGCTTGACGGCGAGGGCGTAGGCGTGCAGGTTGTTCACCGTTACGCCGAGTTTCTCCTGCCCCAACAACCGAGGCTCGGCGGACTGCTTCGCCACGGATGGATTCGCCACCGCGGCAGGCACGACGACATAGAGCACCAGCAAGACACCAACGAGCAGCAGCCACGACTGAAAGAAGTGCAACACAATGAACGCCAGCGGTAGACCCACCAGCACCGCCGTGAGCATCCGCAGTCTGGACGCGCTGCGGCGCACCAAGGGAGGCAGCAGCATGACCCGGGCGCCCGGCCCCAGGACCTGGTCAACACACCTCTGCACCGTGCTGGCCGCCCGGTATTTCGACTTGCCCTTGAACGACTTTCGAGGGAAACGCGGGGTGACGGCGACGAGTTCCGGATCCTTTTCAGCCTGCGCGATCTCCACGATCTGATGCGCGGATTCGGTGAATAGCAACAGCGTGCTCGGGGTGAGATTCCCCAACGGGACGTCCGGGTCCACCAGCTGCCACGGGGTGAGCATCAGGGCCGCCTTCCTGGAAGCTGCTTCAACCGTCGCCCGTCGAGGGCGTCACGCGCCTCGCCCGGGGACGGCAGATAGTAGAGCGCCAGATCGTCAAGAATCTCGACCGCCGCTTTCAGAGCCGCCTGTCGCTCAGCCGCGGGGGTCTGCGGATCACGGGCCCGCCGGACTGCGTGCAGCGCCCGTTTAGCCGTCGGCCGGGCGGCTTCGGGCAGATGATTCATGCCGACTCTTTCGGCGTGGTGTTTGGCCGCCAGGAAGGTGCTGCGGATGGTGGTTGCCAACTCCACCAGCTCTTGCGGTTCCAGGCGTGCGGCTGAGGAGTCCCAGCGGAACAACGCCAGGGTGAGCTGCTCGGTGTGTGGCTCCGCCGCGTCGAACAAAGCCGGGCACTCGACGCGGTAGGCGATGTCGCTCAGCAGCCGCCCGTACTCCTCTTTGACGGTGTCAACCTGCTCAGCGGCGTCGGCTCCGATGTCCTCGGGTAAGACCCAATCGTCGAGAGGCATCGCCTCGCCGCCGGTGTGGTAGCTCCAGCGCCTCGTGTCGCTCAGCCAACGGTCGGGAATGAAGATCAGCAGCGGGGTCAGTAGGCAGATTGCCAGCAGGGCATTTCGACCATCCTCACCCACGACGGATCCCGCAACCGCCCACAACAGCCCTGACAGCGCCGTCAAGCCGAGGATGCCGTAGCCGATCGCGCTCGGCAGCCAACTCCGCCCCGGCTCGGTGACCATGCACTTGCCTTCCGGCAACTCGAAGGCGCGGATCGCGTCTGACCCCACGAGGGACCCGAAGACATCGCCAAGTTCTCGGCCAGCAGCGATGCGGGGGAGCTTCTTCTCAAACCCGGCGGGTCCGACGATCTCAAGGATGACGCTGTTCGTCGGTGAGCGTCGGTTTCGGCGGCGGCGGTCCCGGACAGCGCGCCTCAGCACGTAGGCGCCGTCGCGAGCCTCGACGAGGGTGTGGCGTGGCAAGTCCACCATCCGCGTTGAGGTGGGGATTTCACGCACGCCTATGACCACCCCCTCACGATACGACGCCCCCGACGGCGGGGTGCGCCTCAAACGGGGCGCACCCCTGGCCGGACCTCAGGCCAGCTCCAGGATGGCGGGGCCCGGCCGGTCGGCGGCCAGCGTCAGGCGGTCACCGGCCAGGGTGGCCCAGTCGGGCGTCAAGAGCCGCCCGTCCGGCACCGCGACCGGCTGATCGGCGTCGACAAACAACAGCCGACGCCCGCCGGAGCGTCCGAGCCGCGTCCACGCCCCGGCGACCTCCAGCTGATCGTCGCCCTCGAAGTCCGGCAGCAGTTCCCCGGCCACCTGCATCCACCGGCCAATCCCTCGCAGGATCTCCGACTGCCACTCCGGCAACCGTCCGTCCGCCATGGGGCCGACGCCCAACAGCAGCCGCCCGCCGCGCCACACGACATCGACGAGGTGCTTCGTCGCCTCCAGCGGCGAGAGCGCATGCTCCAGCCCTTCGACGGCGTTACAGCCAAACGACAAGCCCAGGCCGCGGCAATGCTCCCACTGCTCCGCTTCCTCCCGGCTACGCAGGTGCTGATATTCGGAGGTGTAGTAGTCGGCGTGCGGCACCTCCCAGCGGTCGTTGACCAC
>JAUNKK010000032.1 GCA_030532825.1 Propionibacteriaceae bacterium | reverse complement strand
GCCGCCGCGGTTCATGGTCTCAATGCAGGCGGTCGTCGTGACGGTGAAGGCATCGGGAACCGGAACCCCGACCCGGGCCATCTCGGCCACGCCCGCACCTTTTCCGCCCAGCAAGCTACGCATCGTGGCGTCGCCCTCGGACAGATCGTAGATGTAACGCTTTTCGCTCATATTCGCGTTGATCTCCCTTGATTGTTGCGATGGACTCGCGGTCGAGCCCTACCTTAGTGCTTTACGGCAGCAGCGGATAGCCATACCCGGCTATTGGAAGCGGCTGCCGCACGCCGGGGCCTGCTCTTGGCCTCGACCCCAGGCAGAGTACGCTCGATACATGTTGAAGCCACTGTCTGGAATTGCTGGTCTGCTCGTCGCACTCTCCCTGTGTTCATGCGCCTCAGGCACCTCCGCAGGGCCCGACTCCCCCACCCCTATCCCGTCATCCCCCGGTATATCCGATCTCGTGACCCCCGCTCCGACCACTGAGCCGAGCTACTCAGTTCTCGACGAGGCCCCCGAAGGGATTGTGGAGGCGATCAAGGCTGATCTGGACTCCCGTGGCGCCACCGGCTCCGAGACCCAAGTCCTAGAGGTTCGGAAAGTGTTGTGGAACGACGGCTCGCTGGGCTGCCCGCAGCCGGGGAAGCAATACACCCAAGCCCAAGTCGACGGCCTGCAGGTGTTGGTAAAAGTGGGTGACTCCCAATATGACTACCGGTTCGGCAACGATCTGGCCGCCCCCATGCTGTGCGATACCCCAGGCTTCGGCATCCCCTCCAGTGCGAAGTCCACGGACATTTAAGGCCGCACCGAACCGCGAGTGCAATGGACGGCGCATGGCCCCGGCTCTTCAGAGCCGGGGCCATGTCGTTTCGGAGTTCCGCCAGTCAGGCCCGGTTACCCGTCTTGGGGAGTCCAGGCTGCACCGGGACCGGGCTGGGCCGCCCGGTCGGGGACGTGACCGAGGTCGGGGTGACCGTCGGCGACGGGTCTGCGGGATCCGGTGTCGGAGAATCTGTCGGATCCGGCGTTGCCGTCGGGGAACCTGTCGGATCTGGCGTCGGGGAATCCGTCGGCGCGGGATCGCCCGGCAAATCACCGGTCAGCGCCTCAGCGACGCCTTTCTCGTTGTCAAATACGACAGCCATCCAGCCCTTCGTGCCTTGATCGGCATAGGCGGCGCTGTTGATGCTCACCGGCACTTTGACAGTCTCACTAGGAGCGACCTCGAAGGTTGCGCCGTCGTTGAATGGCCGGTTCGTCGGATCGTATTGCGCCCAGCCGTCGGTCCGATCCACCGAGCTGCCCCCGCGGCCGCTAGCCACGGCGGTGTAGGAGAACTTGCCGGTAACGCCAACATCGGAGGCTTTGACCGTCACGATGACAGTGCTCGAGTCGGTCGGGGCGACTGCCAGCGAAGTCACCGTCACGTCCCGAGTGTCGAACTTGTAGACGAACGTACCCGCGACACCGTTGGCCCGTCCTTCCTGGAGGCTTCCCACGTCAATGCTCCCAACCGAGAACTCGGGGCTGCCGTCATGGTCGGTATCCAGCACGACCTCATAGGTGTTCGCCGCTGCGTTGGAGAACTTGCTGTGGTTGTTCACCGCGAATGCAAGGTAGGTCTCCCCATTCCGCTCGAAGGTTGCGGCACCAACGCTAGCCAGGTCCATACCGGTGAGATCCGTCGCATCGTCGACATCATCGGGATCCGTCAGTCCCAGGGCAAACACATCGCCGCGGGCCTTGATGCCGCCGTCCGCGTTGGTGAAGGTGATCTCCGATGCATCCGCGCCGGTGGCGTGGGCGGTGCCAGCGACCTCCGCCTGGACACGTGGAACCATCAAATAGGGAACATTGAGCGTCTGGCTGTCGGACCCCGTGAACTGCAGATTGCCGGAGATCTCATAGAAGCCGGGATCCCCATCGGCGAGCAGACTAGTCGGGACATCGCTGGGGTTGACCTTGATAGTGACCTGCACCTCGGTCGTGCCGCCTGCGGGCACCGTCACGGAACCAGAACTCAGGGACACATCGGCTTTCAGGGAAGCCGAGGACGGGATCACAGCGCCAGTGAAAGTCACTTCGGAAGCTCCCTTGTTGACCAGGGTCACGGTACGGGTGTCCTCGTGGGCCGCGTTGAATTCGGCGAGCCCGAAGCTCACGACGGCATCACGCACAGTGGCACCGTTGATCTCTGTGGCGTCGCCATAGGCGAACACGTTGGTGACCGTGGCGTCGCCCGGGTCCACGAGCCCCCCGCCGCGGGGGACCTTGTAGCCAGCCACCTTGTCAAAGTCAGCGGTGGAGACGAGAACGGCGGAGATCTCCTGGCCGGTCCATGTCGGGTGGGCCTGCCGCGCGAGAGCCGCGACGCCCGAGGCGTGTGGGGCGGCCATCGAAGTACCGGACTTGATGGATGCCTCATTGCCGGTGCCCACCGCCGCCGAAGCGATCAACACCCCAGGTGCCGTCAGGCTCGGACGCAGTGCGGAGTCCCCCGAGCGGGGGCCGGCTGAACTGAAGGAACCGTAGGCACCGAAGTTCGGGTTATCCACCTGGCCGCTCGCCAGGTTCACGGTCTTCCCCTCAGCCGCGGTCAGCGCAGCTTCGTCAGAGGACTTGACCCCAAGGAACGGGATCGTGACGTCATAGGCTTCGCCGGTGGTCGGGCTCTGGAGGATCTTCCCCTCATAGCCAGGCAGTGTGTCATCCGTGTTGATCATGACGACCCCCGCTGCTCCTGCCTTCTGCCCGAAGATGGCACGATCCACCCGAGCGCAGGAACCGCGCTTTGTCACGACGATGGACCCCTGCGGGATGTCCTTGTAGTCCTCCGCGGCGCAGCCTAAGGCAACGCTGCCCGCGGCATCCTTCAGAACGTGAATGGGAGCGCTTGCCGGCAGCTCAGCACTATTGGCGTTGATGGCGCTGATGGCAGTGCCCTCAATGTCGAGCGTGGCACCCGGGAAGGCTTTAGCCGGGTCATTTGCGGCGACGGAGATCACTCCGGCGCCCACAGACGGAGAGCCGACCAGATACGGCCGAGTGCCTGCATTGCCGGCCGAGGCGACCACGGTGATGCCCTTGGCAGCCGCATTCGCGGCTGCCACTGAGCTCGGCTCATTGGCCATCCCGTATGCGGAGCCTAGCGACATGTTGATCACGTCCATCTTGTTCTTGACGGCCCAGTCGATCGCCTCGGTGGTCACATTCGTGGAGCCCTGGCAGCCGAACACGCGGACGGCGTATAGCTCGGCCTTGGGAGCGACACCCGGGCCGACGCGGAACTGCTGATTGTTATAGGTGTCCTGGTTGTATTCACCCGTGTAGGTCGTGCCGTCGGTGTTCACACCGAGACCAGCGATGGTGCCGGCCACATGGGTCCCGTGGGCGTTCTTGACGCAATCGATGGGGTTGTCGTCGGGCACCGGGCTGTTGTTGCCGTTGTAGTCATCGCCGACGAGGTCGACACCGCCCTTGACGCTGGGGGCATTAGGGCCGTACCACGCGGAGTTCGGGGTAGCGCCTGGGGCGCTCTGCTCCTGGTAGGCCTCCGCGGTGCCAGGCCCACCGAAGGTGGCATGGGTGTAGTCGATGCCAGAGTCGATCACGGCAATCTTCACGCCTTCGCCCGTGTACGGGGTGCCGGTTCGCGCGCCGCCCCAGACCTCTGGGGTACCGATGTAGGGCACGCCGTTGACGTTTTCGCGTTCGTGCTGGGCGATGTCATGTACCGCCTTGACGCCGGGGGCCTCAAGGAGAGCCGGGAGTTCGCTGGCCTTAATGGTCACCCGCATGCCGTTGTAGGCCGACTGCATTTGGCTTTCAACCGACCCGCCCTTGGCTTCGACCACTGCGGCGACAACCGCCTGATCCTGCTTTAGGTCTGCCTGAATCTCTTCCGCTTTGGCCTCGCTCACTTGATCACCGGAATTGGCTTCAACCACCGCAACGGGGTCATCCTTCAATTCCACCATCACAGTGACTCGACGATCAGCGTCAAACAGGGATTCGTAGGTCCCTTGAACCATCCCCACCGATGGCGCAGTTTGCACTAGATCCGCTAGCGAACCAGATTCTCCGGTCTCGTCCGCGGTCGCCACCGAGACCGGCAGGACAAGCGCTAACACACCCGTCGTGGCTAGTAGTTTCGTAATTCGCAAAGATCTGCCTTTCCTATTGCGAAAAGGGACCCGGTCGGGCCCCCTCGACCGCCACTTCCCTTCCCCAATCGACCGAAAGGTCGATATGAAAATGGCGATGCCGGGGGAGACAATAGTGGAAACTCTTGGGCAGCCCAAACCCCCAGGGGTATGACTTTTCAGCAGGCGCGGCTGTCACCTCCTTGGTGGCGCATCCTTAAGGAACATGAAAGGGCGGCCCCAGGGGTTTCCCAGGGCCGCCTTTTCGTGAGATCGGGCTACTTAGCAGCGGCCGCCACCCGGCGGCGCATGCCCTCGGCATACTGAGCAGCTTCCAGGCCCGCAACGAGGTGCCAGGCCCCGTCACCAACCTTGACGCATGCCGTCAGGCCAGCCCGTTTCAGGGCCTCAATGTCCACCTTCGAATCATCGGCTACCTCAACCCGGACCCGGGTCTCGGCGATGGGCTCAACGGAATTCACGTTGGCTTCGCCGCCCAGCGCTGCTATCCACTGCTTCGCTTGGTTCGTCTCGACATCGCTGACGACGATCACGCGCGGTTCGGGTTCGTCGGCCCCCCGCTTGGCCTTAGCCTGCTCACGCTGCTCCGGCGTCCGGAAATCGGAAATGTAGACCAGCGTCAAGGACGTGAAGAACGCGGCCGCAATGGCGATTGCGTAGACCCACACTGGGTTGAACACCCCGATCGTCAACAGCGACGTGAAGGCGAAGATGTTGGTCAGCACGCCACCGCCCAGGCCGATGATCACACCGCCCACCAGACAGCCCACCAGCATCCGCGGGTAAATGCGCTTGTATCGCAGGTGAATACCGTAGAGGCTAGGCTCCGAGATACCACCGAACAAGCCAGCTGCCAGGGCGCCGGTGGCTGTCTGACGCATTTCTATCTCCTTGTCGCGCCAAGCGATGAGCAGCACTGCCGCCGTGGCACCGAAGCAAGCGAAGTTCCAAGCGCCCATCGGGCCCTGAATGAAGTCGGAGCCGTTGTCGATGTTGACGAGCATGAGGGCGTTGAGCGGCCAGTGGAGACCAAGGGGCACCAGGAAGGGATAGGCCAGCGGAATGACGATGGCAAACACCAGTGGGGCTGTCGTGTTCAGCCAGGTCAAACCCGATCCCAGGCCGGTACCGATCCACACCCCGATGGGGCCGAGCAGGAAAGCCGTGAAGGGGATCATGATGAGCATGCAGATAAACGGCACGAAGACCATCTGAACGTTCTCGGGGATGATCCGCTTCACCCCGCGGTATAGCACCGCGAGCAAGGCAACCATCATCAGCGGCACGAATACCTGCCCGCCGTAGTCATTGAGTTGCATCGGGATGCCAAAGACGTTGGCGACACAGGTCTCGGTGTCGAGTTGCTCGTTTCTAGTGCAGACAGTGTCCAAGAACCCTTGCACCTGCTGATAGATGCCGCTGCCCTCGGCCGTCTCGACGTACTTCTTCGCACCGAGGGAGATGAACTCGGGCGTCATCACGGCTCCCATGATGGTGGCGCCGAGCCAGCCGTCAACCTCCAGCTTCTTGGCGGCGTTATAGGCCACCATGATGGGTAGGAAGTAGAACACCGAGCGATACATGGCGTCCACGAACACCCACGCCGCCGGTTTATCGGCAGCTTGGGCATCAACGATGTTGAATGCATCCAGCACTGCGGTGAACGCGACAATCAGGGATGCACCAAGCAAGACACCCAGCAACGGCCGGAAACTGTCGGACAGGTACTCGAAGAAGCTGTCCAACCAGGCGAACTTACCGCGTGCCTTCGCCCGCGCCGCAGCCTTAACGTCGGCATCGCTCATCTGCCCTGCGTTGGCCATCTCGGGGAGTTGGTTGATGTCGTTGTAGACGCTGGCAACGGCGCCGCCGATGATGATCTGGTAGCGATCGCCGGACTGGGGGACCGCCCCCATCACGCCTTGAATGGACTCGACGGCATCCTGGTCGATACCCGATGCGTCGTTCAACTCAAACCGAAGCCTGGTTGCGCAGTGAGTGAGCGAGCGGATGTTGCTCGGGCCGCCGACGGCCTTGACGATTTCTTGTGCAGTGGACATGTCGATCTCCTCACACCTCGTCCAGCGGGACGAGCGCACGTACTTCAGCGGGGGTGGCGCAGGCGACGGCCTGGGCCGCCAGTTCCTTGCACCGTTGCAGCGAATAGGCCCGGACCATGGCCTTCACGGCGGGGATCGCGGGGATGGAACAACTCAGCTCGTCCACCCCGAGCCCGACGAGAATTGGCACCGCCTGGGGGTCGGAGGCGACACCACCGCAGACTCCCAGCCACTTACCGCGGTCGTGCAGGGCCTGGGCGGCATTCCCGATGAGGGACAAGACGGCCGGGTTGCACGGATCGACCTGGCTGGCCAACTTCGGGTGACCGCGATCCATCGCGAGTGTGTAGCTCGTCAGATCATTGGTGCCGACGCTAAAGAAATCGCAGCCATCCTCGGCCGCAAACTGCTTGGCCATCACAGCCACAGACGGCACTTCCATCATGATGCCCACGCTGACCGGGCCGAGCGGCGCGGATTTGGCGCGCTCCTCGTCGAAGATCGCCTTGGCGCGCCGCCAGTCATCGATGGTGGCGATCATGGGGAACATCACGTGCAGACGGGCACCTGCGTCGGCTGAAGCAAGGATGGCCCGGATCTGAGTGCGCAGCACCTCCGGCTGCTCCAGCCCCACCCGAACGCCCCGAACGCCCAAGAATGGGTTCTCCTCCGCCGGGATCGGCAGGTAGGCCAGGGGCTTGTCGCCGCCCACATCAAGGGTACGGATCACTAGCGGCTCCCCCGGACGCAAGGCCTGAGCGCAGTCACGATAGATCTGCGTCTGCTCGGCTTCGGTGGGCGCCGTAGAACGTCCCATAAAGACGAACTCGCTGCGCAGCAAACCGACACCCTCGCCACCCTTACCGACACCCGCGACGGCATCCTCGACACCACCGATGTTCGCGACCACCGCCACACGATGCCCGTCGACCGTGATGGCCGGTTCATCCTTGGCTGCTTCCTCGACAGCCTTGCGCTCGGCGAGGCGGGCCTGGCGGTCGCGTAGCCGCTCCACTTCCTCGTCGCTCAGCCCCATCTGCAGGGTGCCCTTGGCGCCATCAAGCACGACGAGGGTACCGTCTTCAATCTCCAGGGCACGCGCCTCAATACCCGCAACCGCCGGAATATCGAGCGAACGGGCGATGATGGCGACGTGCGAGGATGCCCCACCGCCAGTCGTGGCAAAGCCCACCACCCGGCTGCGATCGAGTTGGGCGGTGTCCGACGGGGTCAGATCCTCCGCGATGAGGATACTGTTCTCGGGCAGCTCCGAACGCTCCGAACGCTGGCCCGTCAACTCCTCCAGGACTCGCTGGCCGACGTCGCGGACGTCGGTCGCGCGCCCGGCAAGCACCTCGTTCTTCAGGCTCGCCAGCTGGTCGGCGAACGCATTGAAGGCTCCCCGCCAGGCGAAGGCCGCGGACTTGCCCTTGTCGATGGCGGAGGCCGCTAGGTCGAGCAGTTCTGGGTCGCCGAGAATCTCCTGATGAGCCGCAAAGATAGCGGCCTTCTCTTCGGAGGATTCCTCTGCCATGCGGTTCTGAAGCGCAGACAAATCCAGTAGCGCCCGGTCAATGGCAGCGTTCAGCTTGCGTCGTTCCTTATGGCGATCGTCAGCGAACTCATCGACGACGATGTCCTCGTGACGCAACTGGACCACATGCCCGATACCAAGCCCCGGCGAGGCGGAAGCGCCAAGCAACAGGTTGGGGTCCCCGGAACGCGGTTGAGCCTCGACGACCGGCTCGCTGATGGCGGGCATCGGGGTGGTGTCCTCGGTGCCAACCACCCCGCCACTCGGCAAGGTTGGGCAGTCCTCACCGAGCCCGTCGCGAATGCCTTGGGCGATCTCGGTGACGGCCTCATCCGCGTCAGTACCATGCGCCGTGACGATCACCTTCTCGCCGCAGGCCACAGCCAAGCTCATGATGGCGACGATGGACTTCGCGTTGGCCACGTCATCGCCGCGCCGCAACTGAATGTCGGAGTGATACTTCTTGGCGAGCGCAACGAGGGTGGCGGTCGGGCGGGCATGAAGCCCCGTCGGGTTGGGTACGAGGATGGCCTCCGACGTGGCCTGCGTGGCGGCACCGCCCCCGGCCCCCGTCTCCTCTTCTGCTTTCAACTCGACCGCAGCGGCCTCATCAATACCCGCGGTAACCAGGCCTGTCACCGGACGGATCTCGCCGATCCGCTCTGTGTTGGTGATTACTACCTGAGTCAGCAGGGACTTCGCATTACGGCCGACATCGTCAAGGTCGAAGTCGATGAGCAAGTCCCCAACCGCCACTTGTTGACCCTCAGAGACGTGAGCGCGGAACCCCTCCCCACCGAGGCGGACGGTGTCGAGCCCGATGTGCATGAGCACTTCCAGCCCATCGGCACTGCGCACAGACACCGCGTGTCTGGACGGCTGTAGGTCCACCACCTCCCCCGCGACCGGCGATGTCAGACGGCCTTCCAAGGGATCAATGGAGAACCCGTCGCCGACCATCTTCTTGGCAAAGACGGGATCAGGCACGTCGCCAATGGGGACCATGACCCCTGTCAGCGGCGCCCGGAGGCTAACCTGCGTGGTCAACTCTGCACTCACTACGGCACTTCCTTTCCGGTGGGGAGCCAGGAGCCAGGACCGCGGGGCTCCCCGTTAAACGCAGCCTAGTGCGCAAACGGGCTGAGCGGAATACCGCCATGAAGGAAATGACGCCTTGACATGCCCGCCCCATTGGCAGGTCATGCCTCCAAGTCGGCCGCAACCCCGAAGCCGCAGACCTTCGACCGATGGATAGTTATCGAAAGTTAGGGGTCCGAGGGGTAAACGTTACGGGTAAATAACATTCGAAGCTGAGCTATAGGCAATGCCAGTCGTGATCTGCCAAAGTTCGGGCAGGCAGATGGGATACGACGACGTGACCGAATCTTCTACGAATAGACCCGACGCCGTGCAACTGCGCGCGCGACGCAACCCCCGGCTGATTGCCCTAGGGGTGCTCCTCGTCGTGCTCGGCGCCTTGGGCGCCGCCGCGCTGTACACCACCGTGAGCAACCATCGGCAGGCAGTAGCCGCTGCCCGCGACATCGCACGCGGCACCGAGTTGCAACGCGGGGACCTGACCGTCATTGAGGTGCCCTCGGACTATGACTACGGTCTTCCCCCGCAGGATCTAGAGACTCTGATCGGCCAACGTACGCTCGTCGATCTCCCCGCCGGGAGTCTCCCGGAAGCGCGTCACCTCGGCGAGATGCGTATAGCCCCAGGCACGTCCCTCGTTGGACTGAAGCTTGGCCCCGGCCGACTGCCAACGAGCGAGTTAACTCCTGGCCAGCCCGTACGGCTCGTTACGCTCACGGGCGAAGCAACCGCAATCAGCGGCACCGTGATGACGGCTCCCGTCCAGCTGGAGGATGGCTTCACTTGGGTCCTGGATGTCGCAGTAGCGGATGCGGAGGCGAATCTGGCCGCCTCCTACGCTGCCCAAGATCAACTTGCCCTGATCGTCCTGGCGGGTTCCTGATGACTGTCATCGTCATCGTGGGAGGGCCAGGCAGCCCTGGCATGACCACCACCGCTCTGGGGCTGACGCTCCGTTGGCCGCGCCACGCCTTGCTGGCGGACTGCGATCGCGATCCCGCCCAGGTCATCCCAGCGGGCTACCTCCGTGGCCTCGATCTCAGTGGTCGTGGTCTGGCGAGTCTTGCCCGGCTGCACCGGGAAGCCCGGGAATTGGGCCCGGATTTGCTGGCGCAGACCGTTCCGTTGGCCCAGAACCCCGACGTCTCACGACGCTTCTTGCCCGGTTTCGCCCAACCGGGAGCCGTCCGACTGTTCGATCACATCTGGCCGGAGTTGGCCGACGCCTTCATCGGTCTAGAAACCGCTGGTATCGATGTGATCGTGGATGCCGGCAGGTTGGGTCATGAGGGCCTGCCTCCAGCCCTGCTAGAGGCGGCTGACCTTATCGGATTCGTGCTGCGAAGCGACCTGAAATCCCTGGCTGCCTCGCGGCTATACCTTCCATTGCTGGCCGAACAGGTCCACGCGCTGCCGACCGATAAACCATTCGGCCTCCTGCTGATCGGCCCAAATCGCCCCTATTCGCCGCGCGAGATCGCCACCCAGTTCGGTGTCAGCTGCTGGTCACAGCTGCCCTGGGACCCCGAGGGAGCCGCCGTTTGGAGTCACGGCAACCCTGAACCCAAACGTTTCCATAGCTCACCTTTGGTATCTGCATTCCGCCTTACCGCGCAGCGTCTCGCCGCCAGGATCGAAAGCGGGCGGGGATTGCGCCAGGAACTCGCAAAGGAGCCTTTCCATGACTGAGGCCAGCAGCCTTCCGAGCCTTTCCGGCGCGTTCGCAGCTCTGGCGTCATCCGACTGGCACCCTCAGGCCGCGCCTCGCCGTCGGGTGCTTGAGGAACTGGAAAGCCCAGTCTTGGATGTGGACTGGCAACTGGTGGTGGCGTTACGGCGCCAAGCCGCCGAGCAGATCGGGCAAGCTGCGGAGCATTGGCTCAACACCCATGGCGTGGTGATGCCGGAGGAGGATCGTCGCCTCCAAGGCAGAGCGATTATCCGCTCTGTGGTTCGTTCCCATGCCGAGCGGCTCAGCAGCGAAGGCACGGCGCTGTGGCCCGGCGAGATGGAAACCCGGTATGCGGACGCCGTCGCGAACGCCATCTTTGGATATGGCCGCCTGAGCCCCGTCCTGTGCATCCCCGAAGCCGAGAACATTGAGATTACGGGCTGGGACTGCGTGATGATCCAGTACGGCGACGGGCACCGCGAGCCACACCCACCGATCGCAGATTCCGACGAGGAGCTCATCGAAGCCATTCGATTCCTCGGAGAAACCGCCAATCCGCCACGGCCTTTCGACGATGCCCACCCCACCATGACCTTGGCGTTAGGCAGCCGCTTCCGCCTCCAC
This sequence comes from Propionibacteriaceae bacterium, assembly GCA_030532825.1. Lineage (GTDB taxonomy): Bacteria > Actinomycetota > Actinomycetes > Propionibacteriales > Propionibacteriaceae > Arachnia. The sequence goes on along the minus strand of JAUNKK010000032.1, from coordinate 18,382 downwards.
GCCATCGGTTTCGGATTGAGCCACCGCCCGTCAGTGATCATCCGCCAGCACACGCTCACGAACGTGACCTTGAAAGAACTGAGCGACGGCGGGATGCTGCCGTTGCCATTGGCAAGGTTGCTGGCGCAGGCCGTCGCAGCGCGCAAATCGATAGTGATCTCCGGTGATCAGGGGGCCGGAAAGACGACGCTGCTGCGGGCCCTGATCACGGAGATTCCCACGACGGAGCGCTTCGGCACCCTGGAGACCGACTACGAGTTGCTCACCCACCTTCAACCGAACCGACGCAACATGCTGGCGCTGCAAGCCAAGGTCGGCCTAGGTGAGGAGCAGGGCGGGCGCCGCGTCGGCGAGTGGAGCGTGGCGGATCTCATCCCCGAGGCGCTGCGGCAGAACTTGTCCCGGCTCGTGGTGGGCGAGGTACGCGGCGCGGAAGCGGGGGCAATGTTCGAGGCGATGCAGGCCGGGGCCGGAACCTTGTCGACCACTCACTCGCATTCGGCCACCTCCACGATCGACCGGCTTGCCGCCCGGGTCGCGCTGGGTGGGGTCCTCACCGTCGATGAGGCGATGCGGCAGATCGCCCACAACATCGACTTCATCGTCCACGTCATGCTGCGTGATGACACCTGGCGGGGCGGTGTCCGTCACCGTTTCGTCAGCGAAGTGCGCCAGCTCACCGGGGGCATGGAAAACGGTCGGCCTACCACGCACCTGGTCTACCAATCAGGCCCGCCGCCGCTCTTCCAGCCGGAGGCGGCGATGATGTCTGAACTCGCGCGATTCAAGGATGCCTCATGGGAGCGGTGATCGCCTCCGCTACCGGCGCGCTGATGATCAGTGGAGTGCTGCTGACGCTAGCCGGACTCCGAGGCACGGTCGCCGTGAAACGCGATACCCCTCCGATTACCCGTCGCGTCCGCGCGGCCTGGCAGGCCTGGGATCGACAACGCCGCGGCTGGGTGGTGAGTGTCATCGCGGCGGGGCTACTGATCGCGATAGCAACTGGATGGCTAGTGGCGGCGCTGCTCATCCCCGCAGTATTGATCGGCATCCCTTACCTGCTCAGTGCCCCACCCAACCACGAGGTCGAGATCCTGGCTGCTCTGGATCGCTGGGTGCGGTTCCTCGGTCCTTCCATCGCGACCGGGAAATCGATCCGGGACGCAATCATCGCCACCCGATCCCAGGCCCCGCCACGATTGGCCACCCCCGTCGCCCGGACGGTGGCTCGAATGGATCTCGGTTGGACAACGCACGACGCACTGCTCGCCATGGCTGACGAGCTCGACTCCGCGGATGCTGACGGGATCCTCGCGGCGCTGGCCATCGCTTCCTCGTTGGGCGGTGTCGGGACCCGACAGATGCTGGCCGCGTTGGCGGAGAACACCCAGCTACGGTTGCGCGCCTTGCGAGAGATCGCCGCTGAACGCTCCAAGCCCCGAGCCGTGGTCAGGCAAGTCGTCGCCATCACCCTTGGGATCCTTGCCGTGGTCTGGTTCATCTCCCCAGGTTATTTCGCTCCGTACGCTACCCCCATCGGGCAGTTGCTCGCCGTCGGGCTTGCTGTCCTCTATATCGGCGCGCTGGTGATGCTGCGACGCCGCACGGTGCCGCAACCGGCAGCACGTTTCCTGAAGGTCCGATCATGAGCGAGCTTGGGCTGGTGGTGCTGTTTGGCATGATCATGGGCGCCGGGGTGCTCTGCATTGTTGTGGGCGTCCAACGGGCACCCGTGCGGCTGCGTGACGCACTCGCGCTGCTCGACGGCCCCCATCATCGCTCCGAAGAGCCGGACGTAGCGGCGAGGGAACGCGGCTTGGAAGGGCTCGGGGCCCGATTCCAGCAGCGGCTTCGGCTACCGGTGACCGCCCGACAGCGGCAACTGTTACGCATGTCCGGGCGCACTGTGGCCGATTTCTTCGCAGAGAAGCTGGTGCTACTGATCACGGGGCTACTCGCGCCGGGATTGTGGCTGCTTGTACAGATGGTGCTGGGCGGGCAGGTCTCCCCCGCGCCGCTGTTAGCCGGACCGCTACTGGCACTGGGCGGCTACTTTCTAGCGGACCTGCGTCTGGTTCGCGGTTCAACCCAGCTGAACCGCAGCACCACAGAGGCCGTGCATACGTTCTTCGACCTAGTCGCGCTGGAGCGGCTGGCAAATGCGTCTGCCACGCAAGCTGTTACGTCGGCCGCCGAGGTGTCCCAGACTCCATTGTTCCGGCGGATCTCGGCTGGGCTGGAACGATGCCGGATGGAACAAGTCACGCCGTGGCGAGAACTGCATCACGTGGCCAGAGAATGGGATCTGCCTGAGTTGGCGGATTTTGCTGATGTGATGCGGCTAGAGGAGCAGGGGGCGGCCCTCGCCGACACTCTTCAGGCCAGGGTCCGTGAGCTACGGGAAGCTCACCATGCGGAGCAGCACACCCGAGCCCAACGGGAGACCGAGGGCCTGACCCTCTGGATGACCATCCCAGCCTTGCTGCTTGGGCTGGCCTTCATCATTCCACCGCTGTTCATGCTGGTCGGGCCGAAATGAAGAAAGTCTAAGAAATCACCCTGTGGATAACTGATCGCATCGCTGGGCTCACGCCCACGGTAAATGTGAAGGGAAGTAGGAGACATGTCACCGATCGAGATCATGGTCAGACAATGGCTGCCATTGATGCTGCCACCGCGCCAGGACGAGCGCGGCCTGTCGCAATCCACCGAAAACGCCATCCTTCTGGCCGGGGCGGTGGCAATAGCCGTCATCGTGATCACGGTGATCACCAAATACGTGGAGTCCAAGCTCCCCAAGTAGCTCAGCACCTCGTTAAGGAGACCCAGCATGTCGCGACTCATCACGGCTCTCAGCGCCGCCTCGCTGCTCGTCGCCATGCTGGTTGGCGTGCCATGGCTGCTACTGCTGTGGGGCAGGGTTTCAGCGCTGTTCACCATTGACTGGTCTATGGCACTCACATCCCCGGATGACGGCCGCCTCACCCTTGGTCTGATGTCTCTGGCGGGATGGGCCGCTTGGGCTGTGCTGGTGGTGATCACTGTGGGAGAAGTGATGCGGCTGGTATCGGGGGGCCGTATCCGCCTATCGCTACCGGGCACGAAGTGGGTCCGCCCTCTCGTGGGGGCACTGCTGGCGATGGCCCTGTCCCCCGTACTGGCCAGCCATGCCCAGGAGCCGCCCGCAGTCGCAGCTACCGCACCGCAGCAACTACCCACCAAGCCCCCCGAAACCGGAGAGTCTCCCGATACCACGGAGACTGAGACACCCACCTGGCGGGAATACACGGTGCAGCAAGGCGACGAGCTGTGGGACATCGCCGCACGGGAACTCGGGGGCGGTGAGAGGTGGCGGGAACTCGCAGCCGCCAATCCATCCTTGAACATCGATGCCCCTTTGTCTCCTGGAATCGTCCTGCGCATCCCCGCAACAATTACCGTCGAGGCCGGCGACTCGCTCTGGAGCCTCGCCGCCGATCACTTGGGGGACCCGGAACGGTGGCCCGAACTGCATCAAGCCAACCAGGACCAAGTCAGCGACCCCGACCAGATCGACACCGGGTGGGTACTCACTCTGCCCGGAACCGCTGCCGCACCACCAACTCGCCCTGCCACGCCACTCAGCCCACCCAGTCCTGGGCCTCCCGCACCTATCCCATCGGATCTCGCCCCGGCTTCGCCGACCCCCGCGACCCCCCATCCCGCGGAGGCTCCTGTCCCGAAAGCACCGGATGGGCACACGACCGCCCCTGGCATTGAGGAAGGCACAAGCGTGGGCCACTACCTGGGGCCTATCGGCGGGCTACTGGCCGCCGGCATTGTGGCGGGGGTCTCGTTCCGACGGCGCGGTGGGCTTCATCAACGAGAGCTAGGGCGCCGTATGCAACCGATGTCCGCACAGCTCGCTGCGTTCTGGACGGCTCTAGGTATTCGGCGAAATGCGGCTCCACCCACTGTTCGCGAGGCCCTCTCCCCGACCGCGATCCTGTTGGGCTGGCACGGCGAGACAGAAGTGTGGTGCTGCCTCGAGGAAAAGCGCTGCCTCTGGGTCGAAGGCAGTCGAGAGATGGTGTTGGGGTTGACCGCGGCCACCTGGACGAGCCTGCTCACGGCGGAGTGGTCGGCAGAGTCGGAATTGGTGGCGGTACACCCAGACGAGGCCTGGAGCGAGGCGGTGGACGACCCCCGGCTTGAGGTGTGTTCGGACACGCGACAGGCCATCGTCGAACTGCGTACCCTATGCGCCAAGCGCCGAGTCGCCCTAGGCACGAGTTCCCTGGAAGACGTGCGAGCCGACCCAGACCGGGCAGCAGAGTTTGCGCCGGTCGTGTTCATTTTTTGTGCTGCTCTTGCCGAAGACGAGGCCAGGGACATCGTCGATGCCATGGACCTGGGGCGGGTTGGGGTCAGCTTGCTGGCCGCTGTCCAATCCGGCCCGCCGGGACTCGGACAGCACCTTCGACTTCAAGAGCCAGACAACGCCTGTTTGGCAGACGGCCCCTGGTTCACACCCCAGCTCATCCCCGCCCCCGCCAGGCGTGCTCTGGTCGACTTGTTCGCCACATCGATCGATCCGGTCACAGAACCAGCCCCCTGGTGGCGCGGCGAGCCCCTACCGGACAACGTCACGCTGCTGTCCGGCAGCCTGCTTAGGAGAGAAACCGCGATGGCCCCCGCACCACACTCACCAACGCTCCTGCTCCTCGGCGAGGTGGGCTTGGTGGCCTGCGACGGGCCACGACCGTCCCGGGCGATCGGCCGTTGCCTCGAATGCTGCGCCTGGCTACTCGCCAACCCGGGGGCCACACCAACCCAGATGCGGGACTCTCTCATGGTGGCGGAAAGCACCCGCCGGTCAAACATGTCACGCCTGCGTTCCTGGCTGGGCTCCGGCCCCACCGGCGAACATCTCCCGGACGCCTATTCGGGACGCATCCAGCTGGCCGACACGGTCTCCAGTGACTGGGAGAGGTTTCAGTCACTGGTGGCAGGAGGCGTCACCCGCACGGGCGATCCGCTCCTCGCCGAGGCCCTTGGCCTAGTCCGCGGCGCCCCCCTCGGCAGCTTCGAATTCCAGTGGAGCTGGGCCGAGCAGTTGCGCAGCGACATGGTCAGCATGATCATTGATGTAGCGGCCGTGCTGGCGGACCGCTGCCTGGATCGTCGCGACCACGAGAACGCCGCCTGGGCCCTTGATCAGGGGATGCTGGCCGCCGGTGCAGTGGAGCCGCTCGTGGTCCGCCGCATCCGTCTCCTGGCTCAGCTTGGCGACCGTGTCGGCGTCGACCGCCAGGTGCTGCAACTGACTCGCGCAGCTCGCGCCGCGGGACGTGACCTCGGGCCGCGCTCCGTGACCATGATCCAACAGGCACTGCAGTTGACTCGCGAGGGGAGTTAGCCAAGCCGCCCGCCGCCACCGGCGCGTGCGGCCTGCTGCTCAGACCTATTTCCTGCTCCGAATCTATTTATCGGGCCAATCCCACATCCCAAGTCCGTAGCGGGGAGCGAAGACGACGGCGACGCGAACCTTCCGCCCAACGGAGGAACAGCCGTCCCAGCAGCCCCAGCGACGCAACTCGCCGGGCGCTTCGGGTGAGCCAAGGTTGATGTCCATCAGTCGCGCCCTGCCGGTTTAAGGCGTGGCTGACCCTCTGAGTACCGTGCCGCAAATTCGCATCCCACCGCCACACAACCGGCCTCACGACAGTATCTGAAAGAACATAAATCATTCGAGTTGACATAGCATCCTGGATTTGATCTCGTAGACAGAGAGATAATCTAGGCCGTTGCTTCGGTTCAATCGAAGTATCGAGAGGAGGAAGTACGATCATGAGGACCATCCCCCGAGTCTTGGCTACGTCAGTGGCTCTCGCGCTGACTATCGGCAGTCCCAACGCAAGCGCCGATGAGCAGTCGGACAAGTTGTCCGACCGAGACTACGCCACCTTGACGCGAATCATCGGACACGAACCGTCCGCTGAAGAACAACACGATTACCTGCAAAAGTACGGCAGGGTTCCCACCGATGCGGAGATTGAGGCTTACCTCAACGCCGCCAACGACGCTTCCCCATCGCCGACCTCCGCCGACGAAGGCACCCAACTCGACGCCTCTCAAGAGGCAAACTACTTCAAGTCGACCAAGTGGATAAACCGAAGTGGCGTGTGGTCGCTTTCTCTGATGCCTCGCGACGGTGGCATTGGAAACGAAGGCGTCAGCAGGACGTGGAACTACGTCTACGCCAAACACAACACAGACCGGCACTGGAGTCACTACAAGAGCCAAGGCGCGGACAAGAGCATGCGCTGGCAGTACGAGTGCCACTTCTGGTACGGGATGATCAAGACGCCCTGGAACCTGGAACCCAGCAAAAAGTACGAAGACCTCAACTCGATCACCTGCAACTGATTCTCAGGCGGCAAGTACATGCCTTGCTGCGGTTGATCGACGGTGCGCAGCACCTGGCTTACAGGTCCTCGTAGCCGAGTATGTGCGTGGGGGACGCGGACTGCGATTCGCGTCCCCCACTACATGCCCCCGTAGCCGAACACATGCGGCACGGCGGCCAGCGCGGTGGCGACGAGCACAACGATCCAGTCGGCCCAGCGCCATGGCGCCTCCTCAAGCCAGGTGCGCGGCCCGGGTGCGGAGTACCCGCGCCCATCCATGGCCACGGTGAGCCGCCCCGCCTGCCGTATGGCCTCAACCAGCAACGCGAAACACCGGGTGGCCCACTCCCGGCCGCGGGCCAGCGGAGAACGCCCAGGACCGAGCCCCCGCACCCGTCGCACCTGCGACACCTCCTGCCACAACCCGGCGAGGTCGTCAAGACGACGCAACGCCGCCACCAACGCCAACACGGGCCGGGCGGGTAGCCGCAGTCGCGCACCCAGGTGGTCGCCCAGGGTGGTCGGCTCCAGGCAGGAGGCCACCGCAACCCCAGGCAACACGATGAAACCCACCTTGAGGGCGGCCTCGACGGCCGGCGTAACCGCGCGTGGGTCCGCCAGCAGCCAGTTTGACCAGGCGATCGAGGCCATCGCGACCAGCGGCGGCACTAGGCGCCGCAGCGGAAACCGGAAACCAAACAGCACTGCGCCGACCAACGCTAGCGTCGACAGCCCGATGCCCAGCGGCAGCAGCCCGTGCGCGAGCAACCCGGACCCCGTCAGGATCGCAGCCGCCAGGAGCATGGACAGCGGACCCGCCTGGCCCGCCAGTCCGGGACGAGGCACACGCTCAGCCGCACTCCCGGACCCGGGAGACCTCAGGTGATGTTCGCGATCGGTAAGCCTCACGAGCGCCTGGTCGTGCGTGGCCACCAGAATTCCCGCCCCTGCTTCCCGGGCGCCAAGGAGCACCCCGGCGACCGCAGCCCAAGCGTGACGGTCGAGGCCTATTGTAGGCTCGTCAGCCACCACCAGCGCTGGGCCATGGAGCACCGCGGAGGCGACGGCGAGGCGACGCTGTTCACCACCCGAAAGCGATAACGGGTGTCTGGTTGCCAAGGTGGCCAGGCCAAACACGTCCAATAGCCGTCGGGCGGCCGCCTCAGCCTGCTCGGCTGGCCATCCCAGCGCCTGCGGTGTGGCCGTTAGAGCAGCCAGCACCGTGTTTCCGCTGGCCAGCCCCCCAGCGAACTGGGGCACCCATCCCGCCCGGGCCGCCAGTTGAGGCGAGGTTAGCCGCCCCGGGTCGCTCTCGCCGACAACGACCTCGCCTTCGCGGCGAGGAACCAAGCCGAGTGCCGCGGCGATCAACGTCGTCTTGCCTGCCCCGCTCTCGCCGCGAAGAGCGACCACCTCCCCGGGGCATATCCGCAAGTTCACGTCGCTCAAAACCCGGCGTGGCAGACGAGACCGAAGGCCAATAGACAGCGGGACTACCCGATCCACCGTCAAACCAGAGATCTCCAGCGCAACGCGAGGACGGTTCGTCATTCTTGGAAGGCTGACCGCGTTCGCCTCGGGTTCCGGCGCCCCAGGCACCCACAGTCCCCGGGCCTGCAGCGCCTCACCTTCGCGCTTTACAACCGTTTCCATGGGCCCGTCGGCAACGATCCGTCCCCGGTCGAGAACCACCAGCCGCGTGACGATCCCCTGCCAGGAGGTCAAGTCGTGGTCCGCTACAATCAACCCCGCCCCCGTGCTGTTCAGCAGCTGCGCTGTAGCGGCCCGAAGCCGCTGGGCTGAGGGGGCATCCAGCATGGCGCATGGCTCATCCAACAACAGCCAGCGCGGCCGCATCGCCAGCACCCCGGCTAAGGCCAGCCGCTGTGCCTGGCCGCCGGACAGCGCCCCCGTCGGATGGTCTGGCCCATAGGGAAACCCAACGAGGTCCAGGACCTGGCTAACCCGTTGCCGGATTTCCGAAACGGGTAAACCCAAGTTTTCCGGCCCGAACGCGACGTCGCGTCCCACCGTCTCCGCGACAATTGAGTCAAAGGGTTGCTGGGCTACGAAACCCATCCTGCCGTCGCCCGGCACTACGGGGGTGCCACCTAGACTGACCTCGCCCGCTAGCTCACCTAGCGTGTGGTCCCCCAGCAGGCCCGCGCACGCCCGCAGCAGGGTCGACTTGCCGGCACCACTAATCCCGGCCAACAGCACCCGTTCCCCAGGTTCCAACTGCAATTGCACGCCGTCCAGCACCGGGCTATCAGCTCCCCACGGAAGCCAGGTTAGGTCTGCGACACACAACGTATCGGAAGTCACGACCCAGCCTGACGTTCGCGACCAGCTGGGAAAGCGTCAAGGGCCCCAGTGGCTGCGACCCCCCGCACGAACAACCAGCCGCCCCATCCAGCTATCACACTGCTTGAGATGAGGGCACAGCCCAGCGCCGCGAAACGCATAACCATGGTGTACTCCGCCTGGTAGACCCACCACTCCCAGACGCACAACTCCAGGGTTGCTGCGAGGAGCGCCCCCAATACCGCGACAGCCGCGGTGAATCGCCGCCATGCGAATAGCGCCATGGCCAACTCCAGTCCCAAGCCCTGTAGCGTTCCGGAAATCACCACATTTAGTCCCCACTGATTGCCCAGCAACGACTCGACAGTGGCCGCCATCAACTCGCACAGCAACGCGGCGCCCGGGCGCCGTACCACCAGGGCTCCTATGACGGCCGGCAGCACCCACACGCCAAGGGTCAGGCTCGACGCAGGCGGGAAAATGGCGTTCAGGACAGCCGATATTCCGGGGTAAAGCAGCAGGTCCCAGCCCCAGAAAGCGACGCCGAGCGCCACCCCGATGATGGCAATGGTGACGAGGTCCACTGACCGCCAAGCCACTAGCCTGCCCGTCGCCCACCCGCGATTCTGAAATGCGTCATTCACGTGTCCTCCTGTGGTCGTTCAACCTCAGGGAAGCCGCCAAGCCTCTGCTCGGCGACTTGAGATTCCCGACTCCCTCCGCCGGTGCTAACCGGATCAGGTTCGAGGGTCTGCGGTTACCCGCACTCTCAGCGCATGCGCTCCCCTGTCGTGTATCCGAAGACTACTGCGTACCTGTCAGGCTCGCATCCGCGCCTACTACGATGGTCCGGTGACGAGACGGACAGTGATGTGGTTGCTGGCGCTGGCAATCGCGCTAGCAGGCCTCGTCGCACCCCCTGCCCGGGCTGACGGAGCCGTGGAGATCGACGTCAACTCCCTCACTCCCCAGGTGCTGGACTTGTCGAAACCGGATCAGCGCGTCACGTTGACCGGGACTCTCCGCAACGACAGCGATCAGCCCATCGGCAACGTGAGTGTTCATTTCTGGCGGGCCACGGAACCCCTCACGGACCACGACGAGCTTGAGCAAGCCCTCACTTCCGAGCCCCAGGACCCACTGGGGCGGCGGCTACCCGAGGGAACAGAGGACCCGGGCAATTACCAGTACGTCGGGGACCTCGCGCCAAGCTCCGCCGTTGACTTCACGGTCAGCGCGACCGTGGCGGATCTCACGCTGGAATCCGATGGGTACGCCTACCGGCTGGGGGCTCACGCCCGCGGGAACTTGCCCACCGGCGAACGGGTAACCGTCGCCCGCGCCCGGGTGTTGGCCGTCGCCTCCCAGAGCCCGCTGCCGGTCACCACCGTCGTCAAGCTAGCACCGCCGCCGTCTCTACTTGATGGCACCGACTTTCAGGACGACTCGCTCGCCAGCCAGCTGACGGACGACTTGGAACAACTCCTAGCCGCAGCGGAGCAGCCCGGCATGCAGGTGCTGCTGGATCCGTCGCTCTTAGTGGAACTGGACGCCCTGGCCGGGGAACATACGGTGGCGGGCCAACCTGCTCCGGCCAACCCAGGAGCCAAGCGGTTTCGGGAGCGCATCGACGCGCTCATCGCCGATGGTCGAGTACTGCGGCTGCCGTTTGGGAATCCGGATTTGCCTCGCCTCTACGCCGCCGCTGACCTCGGAAAATTCGAGACGGCGCTGTCTTGGCCAAAGACGGCCCTCGACGCCGCCGGCCTGGATGCGGTCGCCCAGCTGCCGCTGGCCGCCGATCTGGGTAACTACGCCAGCCAGGATCTCGCCCTGATTCTGGGGATGCACGGCTACAAGACGATCTTCGGCGATAACGTCCAGGCCAGTGGCATCATCAAGGACACTAAGCAAGCCGTGAAAGCCAAGGTGTTCCGAGTCACCGATCCGCAGCTACCCGGCATCCCGCCCGGAAACACAACCTCAGCTGCTCAGATCCAAGGACGGCGCCTCACGGAGGAACTGCTGAGCCCTTCCCGCACCGTCCACCTGGTGCGATCCGCCTCCCAGATCGCCGCTGGAAGCCCAATTCCCAAGCTTGAGCAGACGAGCGACCTGCCGGAGGTTCGCTCCCCTGCCCGGTTCGAGGACGCTCCCGCGACGGCCGCAACCTGGCCGCTGCTGACCGCGGAGTTAGACGACCTGTTCGGCGAGGCGCACCTGCTGGAGGAACTAACCAGCACCGACCGCGGGACCGCGAATGCGACGATCGCGTCCCGGGCTGCCAGCGGAAGCTTTGCCACCCAAGAGCAGGCCTTGGCCTTCATGCAAGCCACCCCGGTAGAGCAGTTGGACGTCGACCAAATCGGGTTGTCGGTACCCGGACAGGTTGTGGTCGGCTCCGACACCAATTTTTTCCCGGTGACGATCAACAACCCACTATCCGTGGCGATCACCGTCCGAGTGAGCTTTACCAGCGATGCCCTCAACCGGCTGTCGGTCGCCACGTCGGATCCCGTGACGATCACGCCGGGTGAACACCGCACCATTAACGTGACCACCTCCACCCGGTCGAATGGAGTGGTCACTGTGAGGGCCCAGTTGGAGACAACGGCGGGCACCCGCTTGGGCACCCAGGTGCCTGTAGAGATCACTGCCACAGGTCTTGGGCGCGTCGGCTGGATCATCATCATGATCTCGGGTGCAGTAGTCCTGGGCGGTACTTTCCTGCGCATCAGAGCGGTGCGCCGGGAACGGAGCAGGGAGAATCGTGAGCAACAGCGCTAAAGGCGGAAACGTCAGCAACACCCGCACATTGCTTTCCGCCAGCGCCCTGATGGCCGCCGGTACCATGGCGTCACGGGCACTCGGGATTCTCAGAACGATGCTCCTGGCCTTCATCCTGGGCAACGGCACCCGCCAAGCAGACATCTTCAACCTGTCGCAAACCATTCCCAACGGCATCTACATCCTGTTCGCCGGCGGCGCTCTCAACACCGTGCTAGTGCCACAGATCGTGCGCGCCATCCGGCACGACGAGGACGGCGGCGAGGCCTTCACGAACCGAATCGTCACGGCTTTCATGCTGATTATCAGCGTAGTGACGGTCGTCATGACCTTGGCCGCACCACTCATCACCCACCTGTATACCTCCGACGCCTGGCGTGCCCCGGAGCTGGCGGCCCAATACGGCTCGATGGTGGCGCTGGCCTATCTCACGATGCCGCAGATCTTCTTCTACGGCGTCTACATGATCCTCGGCCAGGTGCTGAACGCCCGGGACCGCTTCGGTCCCATGATGTGGGCGCCCATCGCCAACAACGTCATTTCAATCCTCGTCGTGGTGGTCTACCTCGTGGTCTGGGGTTCCGGCGGGGATCACTCGGGGGCCTTCACGACGGAACAGATCTGGTTGCTTGGCCTTGGCTCGACCGTGGGTATCGTCGCCCAAGCACTCGTCTTGGTGCCCTTCATCAAAAAGGTCGGGTTCAAGTTCCGGCCGCGTTTCGACCTGAAGGGAACGGGCCTCGGCAAGACGTTCCAGCTCACGAAATGGACGCTCGGCTTCGTGGCTGTGAACCAGATCGTGCTGATGCTCATCAACCAGCTCGCCACCTCAGCGACAGCCACCGGGGCCGGTGGTGGCGCGAACGTCTACGCCAACGCCCACCTGATGTGGATCCTGCCGCACTCGCTGATCACCGTGTCCCTGGCTACAGCGATGCTACCGAACGCCTCGCGCCTGGCGGCCGCCGGCGACCTGGATGGCGTAGCGGACGAGGCCCGTAAGACGATGCGGCTCTCCCTCATCGCACTGGTGCCGTCCGCCTTCGTGTTTATCGCGTTGTCTGGTCCGATCGCGGTGCTGCTGTTCGGCCATGGCCAAGGCAGTCATGATGCGGTGCTCATTGCTTGGGCGCTCATGGCTTTCGCGCTCGGATCGGTGCCGTTCACCATTCAGTTCGTGTGCCTGCGCACCTTCTACGCGCTGGAAAACACCAAAACCCCGTTCCTGTTGCAGTGCGTCATCGGGGCGGTCAATGCCGTCGGAGCTTTGGCACTGGTGCATCTGGCAGCCAACCCGTCGTGGACAGCGGCCGCACTGGCTCTGGCCTATTCCATCGCCTATTTCGTGGGCGTCCAGTTGAGTTGGCGTCAATTGAAGCGACTCGTTCCGGCCCTCAACGGGCGGGAGTTGCTGCTGCACGTGGCCCGGCTGGCGATTAGTTCAGCAATCGGATCGGTGCCCGCCTGGTTCGCAGCGGACTGGGTCATGCGCGCCATTCCTGGCGGGGTCGTCGGTCCGCTACTGGGCCTGCTGCTGGGCGGTGCACTGATCGGTGGCAGCTTCGTCGGCATCGGGAAGCTCCTGAAGATTCGGGAGCTGAGCAGCCTGACTGACCTCGTGCGGTCCCGCTTCCGCCGCGGCCCCGCCGCCCCAGCTGAGGCCGACGAGGAGGACACCGAGCGTTCCGGCGCTCCTCATATGCCGTCTATCGCCCCCGAGCCCGCCACCGCCGCGGCCCTGGTGGACGACCTCATGCCGACCGGCTTGCACACGATCATCGCCGACGGCGGTTTCAACGGCTGGGATGCTGCGACGATCCCAGGCCAGCAGCCCCCTGCCCCGCCCGCGCCCGCTATGCCCCCACTTCCCCGAGACGAGGCACAGATCACCACCGACGACATCCTGGCGACGAACATCAATCCCGCCATCAGCGACATCCCCACCCCGGTCTCCTCAACGAGTCCGCTATCCCCGGTAACCCCGCCGCGCCCCCAGCCTGTACCTGCTTCGGGGCAGCGGTTAATGCAGTCGGGTGACCTGCTTTCTACGCGTTTCCGCCTCGAAGAACTCCTGGCGGTCCGCGGGGGCATTGAGACGTGGCGCTCACACGACCTGGTGTTGTCACGCGATGTCGTGGCGCATGTGTTGCCCGCCAGTAGCCCATACGTCCACGATCTGCTGCAGGCGGCCCGGAAAGGGGCTGTCGCCACAGACTCGCGGTTCCTGAGGGTGCTGGACGCGGTGAGTCTCACTGAGGATCCGCGCGGTCTGGGCGGCTACGTGGTGTGTGAGTTCGCACGCGGCCATTCGCTGATGGAGTTGCTGCAGCGTGGCCCATTGAGCACCCTGGAGGCCGCCTGGATCATCCGGGAACTGGCGGATGCCCTGACCTCCCTGCACGGCCAGGGCCTGTTCCATGAACAGCTGAACCCCGATAACGTCATCATCACGAAGCTGGGGTCTGTGAAGCTCGTGGGCTTCGGTGTAGAGGCTGGGTTCCACCCGCAGGCGTCGGTTCGCTGGAGCGATCGGGAGGCCGCAGATGTGCGGGGGCTGGCCAGCCTGTTGTATGCCATGCTGGTGTGCCACTGGCCGGGCGGGGCGGCTTGGGGGCTGCCGGCAGCGCCCATCATCGCCGGCGAAACAGCACCGCCGCACCAGGTGGCCGCCGGGGTTTCGCCGGCACTCGACCGGATCTGCTCAGCGACGCTGACCGAGCGGGGGGCCGCGTCAGACCGGCGGATCACGACGGCCGCGCAGCTGGCCGCTGCCCTGGCTTCCGTCCTTGGCACCGCCGATGCCTCCGCCGACCTGGAAGCTCGGGTTCGGCAGGCTGAGCAGGCCTCCCTGGGGCGCGGCCCGGCGCCGCAACAGCGTTCGGCGGTCTCGCCAGCCCTGGTTTCACCACCCACCCAGGTGCAGCCCCGCGTCCATCCCACGGCGCCACCCGCACCGGAGCCCGCATCGCCCACCGTCGATGACGAAGAGGACGAGATCCCCGTCAAGCGCACCCCCTATGCGGGGCGCCCCCTCCTCTGGGCTGTCCTGATCGGGGCGGTTGCAACGCTGGTGATCTCACTGCTCATCGTTGCCCTGAACGGGGCAAACTCAGGAAACACTTCACCGACCGCATCCGGTTCGAACGGGGCTCCAAGCACCAGGGATGGCGCAGATCCGGCGACTGGTTCCGTGGTGCAGGTGGTGCAGGCCACCGACTTCGACCCCGTCGCGGACAATGGCTCGGGCGATGAGAATCCCGACGACGTTGCCAAGGCGACGGATGGGGACCCGGAAACCGGGTGGCCGACGATGCGTTACCGCGGCAGCGCGAAGATGGGCGGGGAGAAACCGGGGGTTGGGCTGGTGCTCGACCTAGGCGAGGCGGCGCCTATTGGGTCGGTCGACGTCACCTTCGCCGAGCCAGGCACCACCGTCCAGTTGCGGGTTCCGAAGCAGGCTGATGCCCAGGAGGCCCCCATGACCCGGGAGTCCGATTGGCGGACCGTCGCGGAAACCACTGACGAGTCCAGACAGGTGACGCTCACGCCTGGGGAGGCGACAACCTCGCGGTATGTGCTGGTCTATGTGACCCAGCTTCCCGAGGTCGAGCAGGGCCGCTACTTGACGACCATTAACGAGATCGTCGTTAAGCGCGGGTGACCGATACGCTTCGATCATGAGCGACGGCGTTCTTGAGATTCATGTCCTGGCGGACTCTACCGGCGAGACGGCCGTGCGGCTGGCACGTGCCGCCCGGGCGCAGTTCCCCGATGCCCACTTCGAGATCATCCGGCACCCGCGACTAGGCCGGATGGATGCGATGGTGAAGGCGCTGAACACCCTCAAGGAACGTTCCGACCGGCGCATCGCTGTGTTTTTCACGCTGGTGAATGCGGAGTTGCGCAGCCTAGTCATTAACGCTTGCCAGGACCTGTCGCTTCCCTACACGGACTTGATGGGTGATGCGCTGCAGGCACTTGAGGTGATCTCGGGGCATACGGCCGACGAGGTGCCGATGCGGCCCGTTGGGGTGGAGGCGGACTACTTCGTGCGGATCTCGGCTATGGAGTTCGCCATCCGCAACGACGACGGGGCCATGCCGGCGGCGCTTCGGGAGTGCGACATCTGCCTGATCGGTGCCTCTCGCTCCGGAAAGACGCCGTTGTCGATCTACCTGGGGTATCTGGGCTACAAGACCGTGAACGTCCCCTTGGTGCCCGGTATCCGGCCGCCGGAGGAGTTGTTCGGCATTGAGCGATGGCGGATCGTCGGCCTGACTATCGACGCGGAACGGTTGCTGCAGATTCGGTCGCGGCGCGTTCAAGGACTTGGCGGTTTCGGTACCCGCGACGGATACGCCGACCTGGCACAGATCTTTGAGGAGTTGGACGAGGTGGGGGCGGTGCAGCGTCGGCTAGGCGCCCCGATCGTCGATACGACGGGCCTTGCCCTGGAGGAAGCAGCCGCGCGGATCATCGATATCGTCGACGAACGGGCCCGGCGTGCGGGCAGCCAACTGCGTCGGCCGGCCGGACAGCTGAGGATCACCCCGTAGCTCCCATGCCCACCTCGCTGGCCTATACGTTGGCCGTGATCGCCGGGTATCGGGCGGCGCTGTTGTTCGCGGAGCTCAGCCTGTGGAACGTTGGACCGCTGGTGGTGGTGTTCTGCCTCGATACGATCGCGTTCGGAGGGCTCGGCATGGCGAGTCTGGTGCGGGCTCGGCGGGAGCACGCGGCGGGTCGGCTGCACCGGGCGCGTCCGCTCCATCCCGCGTTGCTGGGCTGGATGGCGATGTGTTCAGCTTCGCTGCTGTGGCTGGCGGGTCAGGCCCTGGTGGCGATAAGTAGAGGCACGATCGTGCTGTTCCCGTCCCTTGGCGCCTTCAACTGGATCGTGGTGGGTTTCGCTTTCGTGACACGGTTCGGCATCGAGGGCTGGGCAGAAACGCACTCCCCGCCGCCCGTGCAGTTGTACGCCGATGCCCGCGCTTCCGCCCACACCCTGCTCCGTATGGCGGTGCCCTGGGCCCCGGTCGTGCTCATGCTGGCCCTGGCCTTCGCAACCGCCGCCATGTCGCCGGATCCCACATCCCCTCATCCCGTGCTCTTTGGGGCCCTAACGTCGCTGTCGGCGAGCCTGCCAGTATCGCTGGTTGTCCTGAGCGCTGGCGTTGAACTTCTCGTCGCCTGGCTGCGTCAGCGACCGCGCTCAAGCTCCTCGTGAGCGTAGCTGCGGGGGTCGTCGATGGGCTCGATATGGCCGGTGACCGCCATCCGGGGAAACTCCGCGATGATGCGATCCACTAGGTCCTCCAGGTAGTCGTGGCCGGCTTTGATGGTCCATTCCCCCGGCACAAGCAGGTGAAAGTCCATGAACTGGCGGGTCCCAGATTCCCGGGTGCGCATCAAGTGGTAGCGAACGCCGTCAGCCGCGCAACTGGCCAACATCTGTCGGAGGCGCTCGTTGTCGGCTTCGGGGAGGGCGGCATCCATGAGTCCGGCCGTTGATTCCCGAACCAGCGCGGAACCAGTGACCAGGATGTTGATGCCGACCGCGATGGCGACGACGGGATCGAGCCAGTTCCAGCCGGTGAGCCAGACGAGACCGATGCCCACCAGCACTCCGGCGGATGTGTAGACATCGGTCATGAGGTGCTTGCCGTCGGCTCTCAGGGTGATGGAGTTGTGGCGACGCCCGGCGCGCATCAGTACCAGCGCCACCGCACCGTTGAGCACGGAGGCAACTAGCGAGATCGCTAGGCCGATGCCCACCTGCTCCAGGGGTTGTGGGGCCAAAAGACGTTGGACCGCGAAGAAGACGATGGAGGCGGCGGCGACGAAGATCATCACGCCTTCAACGGCCGCCGAGAAGTACTCAGCCTTGGTGTGGCCAAAGTGATGGTTATGGTCTGCTGGTTTCGCCGCCACTTTCAGAGCGATCAGGGCGACGGCCGCCGCAACGAGGTTGACGATGGACTCGGCCGCATCCGCCAGTAGGCCGACTGAGCCGGTGACGAGCCACGACCCCGCTTTGAGGGTGATGGTGGCCACGGCGGTGGCCATGGCGAGCCAGCCGTAGCGGCTTAGATCCTGGGAAGCGGTTAGCGACACCGTCTCATCGTCCCGGGCGAACCCCGGGGACGCAAACACTACTTACCTTAGGCATGGATTAGCCACGTGTGGGTACGGTCGCTGACCCAGACAGCCGCGCGGCCGAGAGCATGCTCAGGTACGTAGCCGGCCCGCAGATCCGCTAGGCCGAGCATCTCGGCACCAGTGTGCTCGGCGGCGACGGCAGGTTCGCTGGTCACCGCAGCCAGCACGGGCAGGTCAAGGGCCTTGCGGTTGGCGACCAGCGTCTGCAGCATCGCGGGTTCCAGCCCTCGGGCGACGATGACGAGCGGTCGGTAGCGGGCGAGGGCAGCCATGAACTCCCGGGTATCGCTGATATCCCCGTCGACGACCAGCACCCAGACGTCACGGTATTCGGCCCGATCGCCGGCCGTGGCGAATTCGCGGCTGACATAGCCGAACGGCAGCTGTGTGCCCGCCGGGGCTTCTCCCGACGATGCGCCCCGGCCAGGCCGCGGCAGCGCATCAATCTCGGACTGGGTGAGGTAACGCGGGTGCCCCTGCAGTTCGTCCCGCCCAGAAACGGCCCCCTCCATGCGACGGCGGCGCCACCTATCCAGCAGCACCGCGCCGCCCAGCAGCGGCAACCCGACCGCCAGAGCCACCAGCAGCCCCGTCATCTCGCCCATTCTCCAAGCCTGCCATGCCCAGGACTATCGGCCGAGCGCAGAACGTACTAGAATCAGCCCGCCCCTATAGCTCAGTTGGCAGAGCAGTGGACTTTTAATCCATGGGTCGCGGGTTCGAGCCCCGCTGGGGGCACC
>JAUNKK010000167.1 GCA_030532825.1 Propionibacteriaceae bacterium | reverse complement strand
GGTGATGCACGGAGTTCATGGCAGGCATTCCCTTCGTCCGATCGACCATGACCACGTCATGACCGAAGCGCAAGCCTACCGGCTTACAGCAGATTCACCAAAAACTGAAACACCGCCCGACACGCCGCCAGCAGTCCCAACGACGCTGCCCTTCGCTCCCCTGGAATTGAGCCAAGGCGGGGCAGTGCCACGTCTTGAGGCGAACCCGAGAGGCGAGTCAGTCATGCTGCGCCAGGTTTATACCTGCCGCATCCGCTCGACTGCCGCGACCACACAGGGCGGCACATGGGCCGACACGTCGCCGCCCAGCCGGATGACCTCCCTGGTGATGGTGCTGGAGAGCGTCACGTTATGGGCCGCGGCGGGCAGCAACACGGTCTCCATGCCTGACAGGGAGTGATTCATGTTGGCCAACTGCAACTCGAAGTCGAAGTCCGCCCCGAAGCGCAGCCCCTTGACCACCGTGGTGATGTCGTGCTGCCGCGCGAAATCGACGAGCAGCCCCGCCATCTCTTCTACTTCCACCCCATCAAGGTGCGCCGTCGCCTCCCGAACCAGTTCGACACGCTGATCGCCGAACAGATAGTTCGATTTGAGGCTGTTGCGCCCTACGGCGACGAGGACCTCGCCGAATAGCTCCCGGGCCCGGACGATGATGTCGAGATGGCCGTTGGTGATGGGATCGAAGGACCCCGGGCACAGCACCTTGGTCATGTTTCTCCTGCAGGTCTCGTCGCAGCAAAATGGAGGGTAGTCTCACCGTAATGACGGGTCCAACTGTCGTCGAGGTCACGAGGCCAGACGGGTGGATCGGCCCGCTTGGAGCGCTCGACGATCATCAGAGCCTGGGGATTCAGCCGCCCCGGCGCAAACAGGGGCTCCAGAACCCGATCAAGGACCCCGGACTCTAAGTCATAGGGCGGGTCCACGAACACTAGGTCCCATGGCCCGGGCGGCAGCGTCCCCTCCACGCTCCCGCCTCGCACATCAAGGATGAGACCCGCCTTCTGCGCATTGGCTGCTATCAGGGCCGCGGTGTGAGAGTCAACGGCAGCCACCGGTCCCGCTCCGCGACTGGCCGCCTCCAAGGCGATGGCGCCGGTTCCGGCGTACAGGTCCAGCACGGCAACGCCCTCAAGCTGCTGCTCGGTCGGCCTGTCCGCCGTGCCGAACCAGGTGCCCAAGGTAGAAAACAGGGCCTCACGTACCCGGTCACTGGTGGGGCGGGTACCCGACTTGGGGGCGGCGAGTCGCACGCCCTTGGCGCGCCCCGCGATGATCCGAGTCATCCCTTCTCCAGCCATTCACCCGCGGCCACTCGCTCGGCCTGGTCGACGAGATCAGCGAGGAGGGGGTCGTCGATCGCACGGGCGTCCGCCAACACCGAGGTGGCCAAGTCCTTTGCACGTTCGATGAGGTCGCGATCCGCCAACACTCGCAGCAGCTTCAAAGACGATCCGCCGGATTGGGCAGCACCCAGCACATCACCCTCTCGCCGCAACTCAAGATCACGCTCGGCGAGCGCGAAGCCGTCCGTGGTGGCGACGAGCGCCTGCAGCCGGGCGACGGCGTTGAATGCGTCCGGCGTTGGGGAGGCGAGCAGTAGGCAAAGCCCAGGATGCTGGCCGCGGCCGATCCGGCCGCGGAGCTGGTGAAGCTGAGCGATACCGAACCGATCAGCGTCCAGAATCACCATCACGGAGGCATTCGGGATGTCGACTCCAACCTCAATGACGGTGGTGGCCACGAGCACATCCAACTCCCCAGCAGCGAAGGCAGCCATGGTCCGGTCTCGTTCGGGTACAGGCTGCCGACCATGGACTGCGCCGACGCTGAGACCGTCGAGGGGACCATCGGCGAGCATCGGGGCAATCTCCGTCACGGCGCTGAGACCGGTTCCGGGCTCAAGGTCATGCTCTGTCTTAGTGCCAGTGATGGCGGGGCACACCACAAACGCCTGACGGCCTTGACTCACCTCTTCCCGGATTCGCTCCCATGCCCTGTCCACCCAATGGGGATTGCGGGCGGTGTCCACGAACACTGTCTTTACCTCGGCCCGGCCTGCGGGGCGGTCCCGCAGCTCGATAGTCTCGAGGTCGCCAAATACCGTCATGGCAACCGAGCGGGGAATCGGGGTGGCCGTCATGACAAGGGTGTGAGGCTGCTGATCGGCCTTAGCGGCCAGCGCGGCGCGCTGCTCTACGCCGAAACGGTGCTGCTCGTCCACCACCACTAGCCCGAGATCGGGGAACTCGACTCCCTCAGACAGCAGCGCGTGTGTCCCCACGACGATCCCGGCTTGCCCCGAGGCGACGGCCTCTCGGGCCTTGCGGCGCTGGGCGGCGGTGAGGGACCCCGTCAGCAACGCAACCTGGGTGGCTTGAGGTGCAGCTTCGAGGGTGCCGGCCGCGGCCAGATCGCCGAGGAGGGCAACGATAGAGGCGTAATGTTGTTTTGCCAGGACCTCGGTGGGCGCGAGCAGCGCAGTTTGGCCGCCGCCGTCGACCACCGCGAGCATGGCGCGCAGCGCCACGAGGGTCTTGCCGGAGCCCACCTCGCCCTGCAGTAGCCGGTGCATGGGCCGGCTGGCGGCAAGTTCTTCGAACAGAGTGTCGCCCACCTGGCGTTGGCCTGGGGTGAGTTGAAAGGGCAGCCGCGCGTCGAAGGCGGCCAGGAGGCCGTCATCGCGGCGTGGACGCGGGGTGGCCGTACGTTCGGCTAGTGCTGCCCGGCGGTGGGCCATGGCAAGCTGCATCCCGAAGGCCTCATCGAACTTCAGCCGCGTGATGCCGCGCTGCGCATCCAATTCCGTCACTGGTTCATGCACCTCGCGGAGTGCCTCCGGTAACGGCAGCACTCCGGCGCGCTCCACCACCCAGCCGGGGAGAGTATCCCCCAGCGGCATGACCTGCGGCAGCGCCACGGCGATGGCATCCGCGATCTTCCAGGTGACCATCTTGGCAGTGGCTGGATACAACCCGACCAAGCGGGCCCGCTGGATCACTTTCACCATGGCGGCGCGGGTGTCCGCTTTGCGGCCCGTGATAGCACCAAACTCGTCGATAATCACATAGTCGGGATGGCTCAATTGAGGTTCCCCGCGGAACTCTCCCACCTTGCCGACGAAGATTCCACGCGTGCCCGGTGCTAGCTGGTTCGCCCAAAACTTGGCGTAGCTGGGCCGCTTCGCCGGGACAAAGAACGTGGCCCGCAGCTGGCCGTGGCCGTCGGTCAGCACCGTCTCCACGCGGGTCGTGCGGCCATCAATGATGGCTGTGTGCCTGACCCGAGCCACAACAGCCACATCCTCCCCCGGCCGCAGGGTGCTGAAGTCGCTCATCTCGGTGCCGGCCAGGTAGCGGCGGGGGGTGTGCCGGATGAGGTCCCCCAAGTTGACGAGCCCTAGTTTCGCGAGTTCCTGTGCCGCCTCGCCGCCCACGACGTCCCGCAACTGGCGGCTCAGTTCGCGGTGAATCGGCGTACGAAAGCTGCTCATGCCCTGAGCCTACCGACCGAGACAGACAGAACTACATCGTTCGGATTCCCCGCCCCCATCCGGCGGGGAGTGGCGCCCCCTCGTCGGACGGACCAGGACAGCGCGCGGGCATAGCAAAGGGCCCGTAGCGATGGCTCCGGACCCCTTAATTGAGTTCAACTCAGCGCGACACCTTGCCGGCTTTGAGGCAGGAAGTGCACACGTTCAGCCGCTTGGGGGT
>JAUNKK010000031.1:26825-30107 GCA_030532825.1 Propionibacteriaceae bacterium | reverse complement strand
TCGTCGGAGGCATCCCTGAGCGGCAGCTCGCCGCGTGCCATGCGGCTGGCCTCGGAGTCCTCGCGGTAGAGCGAGAACCGCTCGTCTAGCCGCGCGAAGATCGCCTGCACCTCGGATAGCGCCTCGTTCGGGCAGCGGAGGCTGACGACGGTGCCCATCGTCGGGAAAAAGTGCTGCCTCAAGAGGCCACCTGATCCAGGGCAGACTGGAGGCTCGTGAGGTACGCCTCCGACGTATAGGTGGCCCCCGAAACCGTGTCGATCTCGGCGCTGTTCGCGGTGACGACGTTCGAGTTCAGGACGGGGAGCGCCCCCTCGGCGATGTTGACGGACTTGGAACTGGTGGCTTCGTAGGTGGCGGTCGCGTCGGTCACCACCCCGTTGGCGATGGTGACGGAGACCGTGACTGAACCGTGCTTGTGGGCAACGGTCTCACCCGTGACGGTGCCGCCATTCGCGCTTGGGGTGGTTTTCGCCTCGGATTCGGCTGCCGGTGCGGAGGCCGCGGGACCGGTGGGCTGTGAGCCTGCGTTCGATGAAGCGGAGGTGGAGGTGCCGACAGTCTGACCGCCGGCGGTGCCCAGGGCGAAGCCAGCTCCAAGTACCCCGGCTGCGGTGAGGGAGGTCAGAACGACGGAACGAGTTTTCACCAGTCAAACCTTTCTTCGTGGCACTGTTCTTCGGCGACGCCGAGGGACGCGGCTTCGGTGAGGACGGCGTCGACGAAACCGGCCGGGCCGCAGACGAAGACGTCGCAGTCCTTCAGGTCGCCCACCAGGGAACTGAGGTCATGGGAGGCGTACTTGGCATTGACCCAGCGGCCGCCGTGACGGGGGCCGACGAGGACATGGAGCGCCACCCCGCGCTCGTAACACAGATGCCGAAACTCATCGACCAGCAGCAACTCTTCAGGCCGGGAGGCTCGCAGGACCACCGTGGTGAGGGTGGGTTCCGCCATCGAGGATTCCAGCATTGAGTAGATCGGGGTGACGCCGGACCCGGCGCCGACGAGGAGCAGACCGTTGCGGGTTCGGGAACGGTCGGTGAAACCCCCATAGGGGCCCTCGAAGAAGACGCGCGTACCGGGCTTGGCTCCGATCAGCCGGGCAGTCCCGTCGCCGATGACGCGCACCGTGACGCGCAGCGTGTCGCCGGTCGGGGCGGCGGAGAGGGAGAAGGGGTGGGGCTGCGCCCAGAGCCCGCGGGCGCCCAGGCGCCACACGAAGTACTGCCCACCTTCAGCAGCCAGCTGATCCAGGTGGCGGCCCGTGAATGTCAGGTGGCAGACATCGGGCGCGATGGGGGTGACCTCCGACAGGCGCAAGTCGTGCCTCAGGGAGCGATAGAGGGGGATCAGTACGCGATAGGCCAGCAGGCAGGTGCCGACGGCCAGCAGGAGGGTGGTCCAATAGACCCGCTGCCAGGTTCCCGTCGCCAGCGTGGCGCCCATGGTGAACATGTGCGGGATCGCCAGGATCACAGCGGCATAGGAGAGCAGGTGGATGGCGTGCCAGACCTCGTAACGCAGCTTCCGGCGCACGGCCACCACCGAAGTGACAGAGATCACCAGCAGCAGCCCGAGTGCCGTCAGGGCCAACGCCAGGTCGCTGCTCCACAGCAGCTGCAGGGCGGCGACGACCGAGGCCTGATTGTCCAAGGCGACGCTGGTGAGGATCAGCACGGCGTGGGCCAAGAGACCCAGGACGGTGACCTGGCCCAGCTTCTTATGCCACTGGATGGCCTTGACCTGCCCGATAGCGCGGTCAATGGCGGGGACCCGTGCCGCCAGCAGCAACATAAACAGCATGGAGTTCGTGGCGACAAGCCCTGAGACCACGCCCAGGGCGTACAACGCGTCCGCGAAGGTGGTGATCCGGATCCCGCCAGCCAAGTAGAGGGTGACGGCGAAGGCCGTGCTGACCCAGCCTAGGCCGGCGAGGAGATCGCGCCAGTCAGCGCGTCGCTTACCCCGCGGCGGGCCGAAGACTAGGGCGTGCCTGGCCTCCGGAAGAGTGGCAAGAGTGGTCATGGTTTCGAGGATCGGAGCGGTTCCTGTGCGAAACCTATGAAGTACCTGCCGTAAACCTGTGAAGTTGAATCTTAATCAATATTGGGGGTTGTGGGTTCGCTCCGGTAGCATCAGGGCGCTGCCTGGCGAGGGACGAGCGTCCGTTATCGACTAGCACCTTCTGCAGGCGTGCATCCTATCGACACCCCAGGAGGTAATAACCATGACAACCCACAAGCTAGCCGCCACCACCCGCACCGAGTTCGGCAAGGGCGCGGCCCGCAAGCTACGTCGCGCGGAGCAGGTGCCTGCCGTCATCTACGGCGCCGGATCCGAGCCGCGCCACGTCGCCCTACCCGGCCGCGAGACCTTCCTGCTGCTCCGCGAGGCCGATCTGGTTCTTGAGGTCAGCATCGACGGCGCAGCCCCCGTCGTCGTGCGTCCCCAGGAGGTTCAGCGCGACCCGATCACGGGCTTCCTGAAGCACGTCGACCTCATCCTGGTCAAGGGCGAGTGACCCTGCGCCTCGTGGTCGGGCTCGGCAACCCGGGCCCGGCCTACGCTCCCACCCGGCACAACGTCGGGTTTTGGGCGGTCGACGATCTGGCCGGCCGCCTAGGGGTGAGCTTTGCCATGCCGCGTGGGCAGCGCGCGCAGGTGGCGATGGGGCTGGTGGCTGGCCAGCACAGGGTGGTGCTGATGAAGCCCACCACGTTCATGAACGAGTCGGGTATAGCCGTCGGCGCCGTCGCCCGGTTCTACAAGGTCCCGCCCGCCGAGGTCATCGTCATCCATGACGAACTGGACCTGGAACCCACCTGCTTGCGGCTGAAACTGGGCGGGGGAGACAACGGCCACAACGGCCTTAAGTCCATCCGCACCCATCTCGGCACCGGTGACTTTCACCGAGTCCGCGTCGGCATCGGGCGTCCCCCGGGCCGCCAGCCGGCCGCCGACTACGTGCTGGCCCGGATGCGGCCCGCCGAGTTGGACGCCCTGCGCCTCGATGCCGCCGTCGCGGCCGACGCGGTTGAGGCTCTCGTGGCCGACGGGCTAGCCGCCGCCCAGAACCGATTCAACCGGTAGTGCGCGGGAGGAAAATGTCGCCCCTGCGTGACAAGATGACGCCGTGAGATTTCCCGGCCTGATCCCCGCCCTCGAAACCGACCCCGCGGTCCGTGCCACCCTGCACGATGCCCGCGTGTCTGGGGCCGAGGCCAGGGACATCACCTGCGCCACGTCGTTTTTCGCGGTGGCGACGGCGCTGGTGGCCGC
>JAUNKK010000031.1:0-26725 GCA_030532825.1 Propionibacteriaceae bacterium | reverse complement strand
GGGACATCACCTGCGCCACGTCGTTTTTCGCGGTGGCGACGGCGCTGGTGGCCGCCGAGTCTGGGCGCACTGCGTTGCTGGTTGCCTCCACTTTCCGGGAGGCCGAGGCCCTCACCGCCGAGCTGTCGGGCTTGCTGGGGGCGGAGCAGGTGGCCTACTACCCGGCCTGGGAAACGCTGCCTCACGAGCGGCTCTCGCCCCGCGCCGACACCGTCGGAAAGCGCCTGACGGTGCTGCGGCGCCTCCAGTCGAAGACCCCGCCCCGGGTGGTGGTTGCCCCGGTGCGCTCGCTGTTGCAGCCGCAGGTCAAGAACCTGGCCGCCATGCGCCCCGTCACGGTGGCGGTGGGTCAGGAACGTGACCTCACGGTCCTGCTGACCGACCTGGTCGCGGCCGCCTACCATCGCGTCGACCTCGTGGAGCGGCGTGGCGAGTTTGCGGTGCGTGGCGGGATCGTCGACGTTTTCCCACCCACCGCCGAGCACCCCGTCCGCATCGACTTCTTCGGCGACGAGGTCACCGAGATCCGCCCCTTCGCCGTTGCCGACCAGCGTTCGACGGGGGAGCAGCTGGAAGCCATCACCGCGGAGCCGTGCCGCGAGTTGCTTCTCAGCGCAGACGTGCGGCACCGAGCGAAGACCCTTCAGCGCGAGCATCCGCAACTTGGTGACATGCTCTCTCGCCTGGCCGAGGGCCACGCCGTCGAAGGCATGGAAGCGCTCATCCCCGTCTTGGTGGACGGCCTGGAACTGCTGGTTGATGTGCTGCCGTCGAAGTCCATCGTGCTGGTGGCTGCGCCCGAACTGGTGCGGGCCCGCGCTACGGAGCTGGTGGCCACCAGCCAGGAGTTTCTCGCCGCCAGCTGGGCGGCTGCGGCCAGCGGTGGCACCTCGCCCATCGACCTCGGGGCCTCCTCCTACTGGGGGCTCGGCGATGTCCGCGACCATGCCATGGGGCTCGGCCACAAGTGGTGGGGGCTCAGCCCTTTCTCTGCCGACGAGGCGCCCGATGCCAATCTGGATGCCGGATCGGTGCACTCCCGCAGGCTCGGCATCGCCCCTACGGATGGTTTCCGGGGTGACGTGTCGGCCGCTGTCGCCCATATCCAGGCCCGGTTAGTGGCTGGCTGGCGGGTTGTGATCGGGGTGGAGGGCCGCGGTTTGGCGTCCCGCATGGTTGAACTGCTGGCCGAGCACGGCATCACCGCTGCTGTCTCCGCCCTGGACGAGGAGCCCCCGCCAGGTACGGTGCATGTCATCGTTGGCTCGTTCCGGCGCGGCTGGCGGGCAGCCCCGGGCAAGCTGGAACTGCTGACGGCTGCGGAGCTGTCGGGCCAGCAGGCGCCCGAGCGTGGTCAGCGGAAGCTCCCAGCGCGACGCCGCAACACCATCCAACCTCTTGAGCTTAAGGCAGGTGACCCGGTCGTTCACGAAGTCCACGGCGTCGGCCGGTTCGTGGAACTCGTGCAGCGTACCGTTCAGGGTGCGGTACGCGACTACCTGGTGGTCGAGTATGCGCCCAGTAAGCGGGGTCATCCGGGTGACCGGTTGTTTGTGCCGATGGATCAGCTGGATCAGTTGACTCGCTACGTTGGTTCGGAGGCCCCGGCGCTGGATAAGATGGGCGGCGCGGACTGGGCTAAGCGGAAGAGCCGCGCCCGCAGGGCGGTGAAGGAGATCTCGGCGGAACTCATCAAGCTGTATGCGGCCCGACAGGCGACGAAAGGCCACGCGTTCGGGCCCGACACCACCTGGCAGCGGGAGTTGGAGGACGCCTTTTCCCACGTGGAAACCCCCGATCAGCTGTCCGCCATCCAGGAGGTCAAGGCAGACATGGAGAAGGTCGTTCCCATGGACCGCCTGATCTGCGGCGACGTGGGCTTTGGCAAGACGGAGATTGCGGTGCGGGCCGCCTTCAAAGCCATCCAGGACGGCAAGCAGGTGGCGGTCCTGGTGCCGACGACGCTGCTCGTCAGCCAGCACTACCAGACGTTCGCGGCGCGCTTCGCGGGCTTCCCCATCCACATGGCCCAGTTCAGTCGGTTCCAGGCTGATGCGGAGTCGAGGAAGGTAGCCGAGGGCCTAGCTAGCGGCCGGATCGACCTGGTGATCGGCACTCACCGCCTGCTCGCCAAGGAGATCGTCTTCAAGGACCTAGGGCTCGTCGTCATCGACGAGGAGCAGCGCTTCGGCGTCGAGCACAAGGAGCGGCTGAAAGAGCTGCGGGTGAACGTCGACGTGCTGTCCATGTCGGCCACCCCCATCCCGCGGACCCTGGAGATCGCCATCACCGGAATCCGGGAGATGAGCGTCATCGCCACCCCGCCCGAGGAGCGCCATCCCGTGCTGACGATGGTCGGCCCCTACGACAAGGGTCAGGTGCGGGCCGCCATCCGGCGCGAGCTGGCGCGCGAGGGCCAGGTGTTCTTCGTCCACAACCGCGTCGACTCCATCGACAAGACGGCCGCCGAGCTACGGGAGCTGGTGCCGGAGGCCCGCA
This sequence comes from Propionibacteriaceae bacterium, assembly GCA_030532825.1. Classification (GTDB taxonomy): domain Bacteria; phylum Actinomycetota; class Actinomycetes; order Propionibacteriales; family Propionibacteriaceae; genus Arachnia. The sequence continues at coordinate 24,226 of JAUNKK010000031.1, read as the reverse complement.
TCGCCACCGCCCACGGGCAGATGGGGGAAGCGAAGCTTGAGCAGGTGATGCTGGACTTCTGGGAGCGTCGCGCCGACGTTTTGGTGTGCACCACCATCGTCGAGGCGGGCCTGAACATCCAGACTGCGAACACCCTGATCATCGACCGCGCCGATGTCCTGGGCCTGTCCCAGCTGCACCAGTTGCGGGGCCGGGTCGGCCGGTCGTCGGAGCGTGGCTACGCCTACTTTCTGTACCCGGCAGAGAAAACCCTCACTCAGACTGCCCACGAGCGCCTGTCGACGATGGCCGCCCACACTGACCTTGGTGCGGGCATGTCGATCGCGATGCGGGACCTGGAGCTGCGTGGCGCCGGTAACCTTCTCGGCGGTGAGCAGTCGGGACACATCGCCGATGTGGGTTTCGATATGTACTTGCGGCTCGTTGGGGAGGCAGTCGCGAACTACCGTGGTGAGGACACCACGCCGGAGCCGACGCTCCGCATTGAGTTACCCGTCGACGCCCACCTGCCGGACGAGTACATTGCCTCGGAGCGTTTGAGGCTGGAGATGTACAAGCAGATCGCGGAGATCCGCAGCGCGGCGGACGCCGACGCGGTCCGCGCCGAGCTGGTTGACCGGTATGGGCCGCTCCCGGACCCGGTGGAGCAGCTGCTGGGGGTGGCGGCGCTGCGGAACCGGGCGCGTGAGCTGGGTGTCAACGATATCGTCATCCAGGGCCGCAACGTCCGGGTGGAGCCGGTCACGCTGCCGGAATCCCGCCAGGTCCGGTTGCAGCGCCTCTATCCGGGGGCGATGTATAAGGCGGCCACCTCGCAGCTGCTGATCCCCAAGCCTGACGCCGACCACCTGGCCTGGGCTACATCGCTGCTGGACCGGGTGGTTGCCCCGTAAGTAGCCAAGGGGGAACCGACTTCCTGAGAGGACATGCGTACGGGCTACGTGGCTCCGAGGGTGCATTGATGTTGCTCGCAGGTTGGCGGCGTCAATTCGCGATAGCAACGGCGGTGAGTGGGTTTTTGGGGAATAGTGAGTCCTCGCTGGTTGTGTGCCGCTTCTATGCGGGTGCCGGCAACCGGATGATGGGGTTTTGCGGTTAACGGAGTAGGTGGTCTCGAACTCGCTGGGGGATGTTGTCGAGGGCCGGGCGCAGGTGTTTGGCGTTATACCGTCCGACCCATCTGGTGGTGATCTATTCGATGAGGCTTATTCAGGGAACAGCGAAGCCCCTAGCCAGGGCCATTTTGGATGCTTCTCTGAATAAACCCGATGTCCTTGAACGTCTTGAGCACGCGGTGATCCACCACGGGTCGCTTCGTTGGGTGACGCGTTGGCTTGGGTGATGAACCTATTGGGTGCCGTAGCCGGATGAGGTTGAGGTTCCTGGCTCGGGGTTCCGTAGGCTAGGGCGTCTTCGGTGACACCTGCTTGCAGGACCCCCAGGTCCTTGAACGGACGTGAATGTTTATCTGGGCTAAAAGTTATCTGGGAAGCGGTCTGGGGGAATCATGAGGGACTGGTGGAGGCTTTAGACGCCCTGCTAGAATAATTCTGAACATCAAGTAGGCTCACCTAAGGAGGTTGCTGAGTGTGTTTGTCTGATCTGCATCTTGTCGGGGAAGCGGCGGCAGCAGCAGGTCCTTGCTTGAGCGTTGAGGTTGACCAAGCACGTGATGAGGCAGCCCTGCTCAGCATGGCCTGGGCGCTCGCCGAACTCTTCGGCAACCAGCCGCCCAACACCGCCGTAGATTCGTCGATGCTGGCTCCCGGGCATGGCGTGATCGTGCGGCGTTGGATTGAGCACCTGGTTGCCGCTGATTGGTTGGAACCTGGAACGGGGGAGTGGCGGCGAAATCCTCCAAGCCGCGCTGAGCTGGATATGGCGTGGCAGCGCGCCCTCGCATTGGCTCCGAACCCTGGGGCAGGTGGTTCCCTCACTAGATTCTTTGCCGGCTGTGCTGAGGTGCTGCCTCAGCTTCTGACCGGCGACGTGCTAGTTCAGAGTCTGTTGTTTGACGATGACTCGATTCCAGCCGAGGTCTACCAGGCGAATGAAGCAAGCCGCTACACGAATGCAGTGGCCGCGGCCGCTGTCCGGCGTCACTGCTGTAACGTGCTTGCAGAGGGCCGAACACCGGCGATTCTTGAAATCGGGGGTGGTGTGGGCGGTACCACTGATGTCGTGCTGGATGAACTAACCGACTTGCCACTGCGGTACCACTTCACCGATGTAGGTGACTGGTTCACATACCGAGCAGAGGAACGCTGGGCCGGTCGTGCGGGGCTTACCACTGGAATTTTTGATATCAACGACACCGAACTCCAGCAGCGTGATGGGCTTGGGGCATTGAGTGGCGAGCTTGATGTGGTGTTGGCTGCCAACGTCATGCACAACGCCACAGATGTTCCCAAGTGTCTGGGAGGGATCGCCGGTCATTGCCGGCCCGGAGCGATCCTGGTGCTCATTGAGACTGGTACTGAGCACCTGCCATTACTGATATCGATGCGTTTCTTGATGAAGAGTCCACCGTCGACGGAGGGCATCGGCGGCGAGCGCTTTGCGGAGGGCCGCATTCTGCTTACCAGCAGCCAATGGAGCGAAGCCCTCGAGAGTAATGGTTGGCAGCTTCAAGAGGTGTTGCCCGGAACAAACAGCAACCATCCAGTCGCTCGATACGACCAGCATGTCTGGCTGGCGGTGTGTGGGGAAGGAATATAGTCGTGGGCGGATCTGTAGAACATCAAGTTGCTGTGGTCGGGATGAGCTGTCGCTATCCGGGAGCCCCGAGCCTGGAAGCATTCTGGGAACTGATAACCCTGGGACGCGAAGGTCTCACCCGGCTGGACGAGGCGCGGCTTCGCGGCGCTCGGGTGCCGAGTCGGATGATTGCGCACCCTGATTACGTGCCGGTTACTGGTCTGCTTTCCGACCCCATGAAAGTCGACCCGGAAGCCCTCGGGCTGTCAGAGACCGAGGCAGTGCTGTTGGATCCGCAACAGCGGATGTTCCTCGAATGCAGCGTAGAGGCTCTTGAGTCTGCTGGTCTTGGCCGTGAAGGTCACCGGGGGGTAGTCGGGGTTTACGCCGGGCAGTCGCTGCCCACCTACCTCATCGACAACCTTGGTGATCGTTTCAACCCCAGAGGGGGAAGCGATCCAATCGGCAGTCTCCACCTGCATGGCCTTAACGTTGGAGACTACCTCCCCGGTCGCACAGCCTGGCAGCTTGGTCTCACTGGACCGACCGTCGCGGTCGGCGCTACCTGTGCCACGTCCCTCGTATCGATTCACCTGGCTGTTGCAGCACTGCTTGCCGAGGAATGCGACACCGCATTGGCGGGAGGCGTCTCGCTCCGGCTTCCGCAAGAGCAAGGTTACCTCAGCGTGCCTGATGGACCTTTCTCGCGTGATGGCCGGACCTGTGCTTACGGCCGTGATGCCAGCGGCACCGTGTTTACCCAGGGGGCCGGGGTGGTGGCATTGCGTCGGCTGGGTGACGCAATGCGCGACGGTGATCCTATCCATGCGGTAGTGCTTGGTACGGCGATCGGTAATGATGGCCCAGACCGTGCGGGTTTCAGCGCTCCATCGGTCAGCGGTCAGGCACGGGTGATTGCGGAAGCTCTGGCTGTAGCCGATGTGACACCACAACAAATTGGTCTCGTCGAGGGGCACGGAACAGGGACACAGCTTGGAGATCCTATTGAGGTGCGCGCCCTCAACGAGGTATTCGGAACTGCTGCTTCGCCTTGGTGCTGGCTGGGCTCGGTGAAATCGATGATCGGGCACACCGATTCCGCAGCTGGAGTGGCTGGTTTCATCAAGGCAGTGCTCTCGGTGGAAAACGGCGTCATACCGCCCACCCTTCACGCAGATGTCCCTCATGAGGCACTTCCTCTGACGGGTTCTGCGTTCTCTATCTCTACGAAGACGCGCCCTTGGGGAAGCTCGGCGCGAATGGCAGGGATCAGTGCCTTTGGTATCGGAGGTAGTACCGCGCACGCCGTCATCGGCTCCGCTCCTGCCGCCAGTAATGCGGTTTCGGGTCCGGTATCTTCGGCACCACTGCTGATCAGCGCTGCAAGTCGTGACGGCCTTGAACAGCGCACGTCTGATCTGCAGGACTTGGCTGCTGGAACGGGCGATGACCTGGCCGGTGTTCTCGCCCACGGAGCCAGGCACCTGAGCTGGCGACGGGCCCAAGTTGCTGGGGAGCTCACCGCACCGGTCAAGGCATCGTCAACCTCCCCGAGACTGGTTGCGGTGTTTCCTGGAGGCGGCGCCCAATATGCCGGCATGGGCGTTGGGTTCCACGCGCTGGCGCCAACATTCGCTGCAAGCCTGGATGCCTCCGCTGAGCTGATCAGACGCTTTGGCGGTATTGATCCCCGCCGCTATGTCCTGGACCCGCATGCTACCGGTGGTGAGGATCCCCGGATTGGCCTGCCAGCTCTCGCAGCAGTCGAATTGGCTGTTGCGGACTTGCTTGAGGAATATGGCCTGGTTGCTGATCTAACCCTCGGACATAGCCTTGGTGAATATGTTGCGGCTGTCGTCGCAGGTGCCATGACGAGAGCTGATGCGCTACAGCTCGTGGTCGCGCGAGCTGCGCTTCTGGCGGACCTGCCCGTCGGGGCGATGCTGAGTGTTGCATTGCCGGTTGATGACATTGAGCGTCTGCTGACAGAACATCCCGAACTCGACCTAGCGGTGGTTAACGGCGAGCGCTTGGGAGTCGTGGCAGGACCGGAACACGCGATCACCAAGCTTCAAGAGCTGCTTCAGCGGGACAGCGTCGAACACCGCCGTCTGCGTGTCGGGGTGGCGGCGCACTCGCGCCTGGTTGACCCAGTCATGGGTCAGTTGGGCAGGCTCTCCTCAGGATTTACCCGGCCGAGTCCTGAGCGTAGCCTGGTCTCTTGCCTCGACGGGAAGCGCATTGATGGCCCATTGACCCCTGATCACTGGGTCCGCCATCTGCGCAGTACGGTGAGATTCGACCTTGCCATGGCGACGGCGCAACAGGGAGTGGAGCGCACAGTGTTGCTGCAGCTTGGCCCAGGGGGCAACCTCGTAGCGGGGAGCTCTCATAGCGAAACGTGTTGGCCTGATCGCGATCAAGCCGGTGACGTTGAGTATGCGCGAGCAGCCCTGCACCGTGTGCTGGCGTACGCTTGGAGCCATGGCTTCCAGATCGATCTGGAACGGCTCGCCCCCCGCCGCCGTACCGTGAGACTTCCCGCATACCCGTGGCAGCGCCGCTCGCTCGGGCTACCTCCTCGAATTCCAGCTGATGGGGCACTTGGTGTTGCGCCATCGACAAGTGCGGCCCCTAGCTTTGAGCAGCCTTTGCAACGTCCGGTCTGGCGGCAGGATCCACGTGTGGCCGAAACTGAGAAATGCGACGGCATCCGCATTTCGCTCAGTGGCGATGTTCCAGCCGATCTACGTGTGGCATTGAAGGATCGAGGCCTTCTTCTTGAGGAGAAGGCCTCAATCCTCATCCATGTCAGTGCCCCAGACGATCTCGTGCAGCTGCACTCAGAAGTAGAACGGTTTGCTCAGCTTGCGCGCAGTCTTCCCGAGGGGCAGGTGAGAGGCTTACTGCATCTGACACTGGGCGCAGAGGACGTGATTGGAACCGAACCGATCAGTCCTTTTGCCACCGCGACCACCGGATTGGCGCGCGTCCTCGGGCAGGAAGTAGCGGGACTCGACTGGGTAACGGTGGATCTCGACCCAAGGGAACCTGCCTGGGGGCTTGTGGCCGATGAGGTCGCCCGTTTGCACGCTCGGATGAGTACTACCGAGGAAGTGAAGCCAGCGGCGCAGCCTCATCGTGCGCTTCGCGGCAGGCGAAGCTGGGAACGGCGCTGGGAGGCCTGGCAGCCGCAGCGTCCCCAGGCTAAGATGGCCCCGGCCGTCTGGGTTATCACCGGCGGGCTTGGGTCGGTGGGCCTCGCTCTTGCTACGCGGATCGAGGCTGAGCGCCCGCAGGATCGCGTGGTACTCGCTGGGCGTAGCCTGCCGGAACCGGGCCAGCCACGGTATGAAACAGTGGCTGCACTCAGCCGCACTGAGGTTGAGCGTGTTGATGTTGCAGAGCCTGGAGCGCTCACCCGATTGCTTGCCCTGGTGCGCAAACGGCATGGACGGCTGGACGCCGTTGTTCACGCTCCCACCCAGGTCGATCTGGCTCCATTGGCTGAACTCGATCAGGTCAGCGTTGACGCTGCTTTTGCACCCAAGGTCAGCGGTGCTCTTGAACTTGCTGCTGCGGTTTCAGCGTTGTCATACCCACCGAGAGTGCTGCTGCTTTCCTCAGCTGCTGGCACGATCGGCGGTTTCGGGCTTGGCGCATACGTCGCTGCCGGTCGTTTTCTTGACGGTTTCGCCGTGGCGCACGAGTGGGCCACCCTCGATCTGGAGCGTATCCGGCTCGGAACTGCTGCTGAGGCGCGTAGCGCTGCTGAGGTCAGCATGCGCCATGCCATTGATCTGGCCGACGCGGTGACGGCCATCCTCCGGGTCGTTGAACTTGATGTGCACGGCTACCTTGCTGCTTCTCCCACCGAACTCAACACGCGAACTGCCCGCTTGGATACCGTTCGTGTCCTGCAGGAGAGGTCTGATACCAGTGAACTCAGCGCCCTGAGCGGTTGGCAGTGTATTGTAGCCGAGGTGTGGGGAAACACACTTGGAAGACAGTTTCGCAGTGTCGAGGACGATTTCTTCGCTTTCGGTGGCCACTCGCTGCTCGCTACGCGGGTGCTTGCCACGTTCCGTAACGAGCATGGTGTGGATCTGCGGTTGAAGGACCTGCTCTCTGCCTCCACCGTCGGGGACTGTGCAGAGCTGCTTCAGGCTCGGGCCGCTGCACTGGACGGACCTACACACTCCGAGTTGCAGGTGTTGGATGCCCCCGCAGTCGACGAACAGCGATTCGGACTGACCCGTATCCAGCATGCCTACTGGATTGGCCGTAGCCGAGGCCTCGACCCGGCAAGCCCTGAGGGTGCTGGCGTTGGTTGCCATTTCTATCTGGAGTATGAGGCGACTGGCCTTGACGTGCCTCGCTACCAGAAGGCCTGGCGCGCTGTGGTTGAGCGGCACCCTATGTTGCGCGCGGTTATCACCGAACAGGGAGAGAATCGGATCATCAACCTTCCTGATGATTGGCTCCCTCCGGTTATCGATCTCACTAGAGAATCGGCTGATGCGGCCGGAAAGCGGCTGGAACAGTTGCGGGAGAGCTGGTCGACCCGGGTTGCCGATCCCACCCGCTGGCCGCTGATCCAGCCCCTGATCGTGCAGTTGGGACAGGGAATCAGCAGGGTGTTGCTCTCGGTTGACGTACTTGTTTGCGATTCTGCGAGTTGGATGCTTGTTGATCGCGAGGTGCGGGCTAGGTACCTAGATCCAGAAGTGGACCTGGGGCCAGCTCCGCCACCTTTTGCGGCGTGTGTGGCGGCGCTTGAGGCCAGGGCAGTTGGCCCACGCCGAGAGGCAGCTCGAGCCTACTGGTTCGACAGACTGGCTACATTGCCTGATGCTCCCGCGATCACCAGCCGATCAAACCGGAATGCCCGCCCGCACTTCACGCGGCTTGCGGCTCGTGTGTCGGCTGAAACTTGGGGGAAACTGTGTGAAGTGAGCCGACAGCATCGGGTCGCCCCGACTGCGCTGGTACTTGCACACTATCGGGAGGTGCTTGCTGCCTGGAGTGGGCAGGATCGTTTTACGGTCACCGTGACTGTCTTTGATCGACCTGATCTACCGCGGGTCGAGACGGTGGTCGGGGAATTCTCCACAATGATGCTGCATGAGGTGGAGCCGGTTGGCGCCGCCGCGGATGCATGGCTGAGCTCGAGGCGCACTCAGGAGAGGCTTCTGGATGATCTTGATCACCGCGAGTTCACCGGGCTGGAGGTGCTCGCTGAATTGAGTCGACGGCGGGGCCGCACAATGAATGTCCCGGTCGTGTTCACGTCAATGCTTGGCCTTGACCAACTCGGCGATGGCAATAGCCCGCACGACCATGAATGGCTTGGCCCGCAGAAATACGGTGTCAGCCAGACGCCTCAGGTGTGGCTCGACCATCAGGCATTTGAGCATCGCGGTGATCTAATACTGCAGTGGGACGTGTGCGACTCGGTGATCGACATCCAGACAGCAAGGCGCCAGTTTGACCGCTATGTAAGTTCCTTCAACACTACGACACCAGTCCGGCCAGCGCAGGACACCGTTACGGAGCCCGCGGCGGCAACGGAGAAGCCCACCGCGTTGCGACAGCAACTTGAGCTGGTGTGGGCGGAACTTCTTGGCCTTGAAGTGGATGAAATCGGTGACGCGACCTTCTTGGCCCTGGGCGGCGACTCGTTGCTGGCTGTGCGCATGGCAGCAGAGCTACGACGACAAGTGGGTGTCGGACTGCCGCTCAACCAGATCCGATCCGACCTCACCATCTCCGAACTGCTCGACCTGATCGTCGACAACAGCGTGGAAAGCATGCCGCTGCAGTTGCGCCGCCGTGTAGACCCTGAAGCAGGTTTCCCGTTGCTGCCCCTGCAGCAGGGATATTTCGTCGGTCAGAGCGGCGGCTGGGAAATGTCATATGACACGGCTCATGTCAGCACAGATGTCGCTCTGACCCTGCCTGACGAGACCCCCGATCCGATAGTGCTTGAGCAACTACTGCAGCGAGCAGCAGACGCGGTAGCTGCTCACCAGCCGATGGTGCGTGCGCAAATTCTTGCGGACGGCAGCCAGCGTTTCCGTGCTGTTGATGATCCGGACGGTCGTACGCCGGTCCGGGTGATTGATCTGCGCCAGTGCCCCAATCCTGACAGTGAACTTGATCGGCTCCGCGCTAACTGGGCAGCCAATGGGCCCAATCCTCTGACAGGGCCTGGAGTCAGCGTTGATGTCGTGCTTCTGGGAGGGCGGCGCGCCCGTATGCACGTATCGTCAAGCCTGTTGCTTATGGATGGATGGTCTGCCTCGCTCTACGATCGAGAACTTTTCGCACAGCTCAGGGAACCGGATAGCCTGGCGGCTCCCATTGATCTCGATTTCGGTGATTACGTCACGACGGTCTCGTCAGCAGCGGTGGAGGAGGAGCGTGCTGCGCACCAGCGTTGGTGGTGGCAGCGGATCGACGATCTCCCATCAGCGCCGCGGCTTCCCCGTCGTCGGGGGGAAGAAAAAGCGGCACAGTCGATGTCGATGCGGGAATTCCGTCTTGATCCCGATGCATGGCAGCGACTGCGTGGCATCTGCCAGCAGCAAGGAATCACCCCTTCCACGGTGTTGCTGGGAGCGTTTGCCTTGGCGTTGCGGCAGTTGACGGGCCAACAGCGTCTGTTGCTTAACTCTATGCAGCACAATCGGATCCCAATCCATCCGGATGTTGATCGGCTCATTGGTGCGTTCTCCCGTACAGCGCTGCTCCCGCTATCTCTGCCAGACGGTAAACTGGTTGATGTATTCCATTCGATTGCTGAACAGCTTGATGAGCTTGGTCGGCATCACCTTGTCACTGCAATCGAGGTTGGCCGTGAGGTTGGGCGCCGAACGGGACGTTCGCATTCGATTGCGCCGGTCGTGTTCCAATCCACTCTTGGGATGGACGCTGCGCTTGGCGGCCAGCTTGATGACCGCGTTGGCCCCTTCGGAAGAATCAGCATTGGTGATTACCACCAGGATCTGCGAACTCCGCAGGTTGAACTTGAACTGCGTTGTTTCGAACTCGATGGTGAACTCATCGCATCAATGGCAAGCGTTGATGAGGTTCTTGCCGAAGGGGTGCCCGCGGAGCTGCTTCATCTGGTGCACGATCGGGTACTCACCCTGCTTGATCCTGCAGCCTGGGTGGTTTCACTGCCCGAACTGGCAGCCTTCGAGCATGATGATGAATGGTTTGGCGGCACAGAAACAGTTGTGCGTGAAACGACCGGCCCAGAGGAAGTGGACGATGGACAGGTGGCTGCTGCTGCCGCCATCTGGTGCGACCTGCTCAATCTTGGAGACGTCCCAGCTGCTGATGAGGATTTCTTCAGCCTCGGGGGTGATTCGCTGCTTGCAGTGCGGATGCTCGCCCAGGTTCGGGCAGAGCTGGGAATTAGCGTTTCACCGCGCGAGTTCCTGCGACAGCCGAACTTGATGAGGTTGTGCCGTACGGCCGAAGTTCCGGCGGGAACTACGTATGAGTCTGTTCACCGAACCGCAGGCAGGCTGGATGACGCCTTAGTGGAATTACGTTCCGGCGTTGGAAGGCCCATTTTCCTGCTTCACCCCTCGGGGGGAGACATCCTCTGTTACGTCGAGCTTGCTCGTTTGTTCGATACCTCTCGACCAGTGATCGGTATCAGTGATCCCGGACTGGATGGACATGCGATGCCCACTACGGTGGGAGGAATGGTAGATCTCTACCAATGCCTGATCATGGCTCGACAGCCTGAAGGGCCCTGGACCCTCGGTGGTTGGTCGATGGGTGGGACAATGGCGCAAGAGCTTGCACGTCGGATCCTCCTGAAGGGGGGCGAGGTCGATGCGCTCGTGATGATCGACTCGAACTCGCCAGCCCGGATAATCCGGCTCAGCGGTCTAGATGCTGCCGATACGGAAGACAAACAGCGGTTGCGCCAGTTGCGTTCGATTGAGGCCTTCCTAGGCCTGGATCTGGGGCCCCACGATGATTGGCGGGAACTGGCCGAAGTGTTGGTCGGGGAGGGGGCCCTGGGTGGTCTGGAGGTGCTGGAACAACGTTTCCCGGTGTTCAATCGGCATATGGAAGCGTTGGCCGTACATGAGGCAGGCCACCTGGATTCCACAGTACCGACGTTGTTGTTGCGTGCTTCTTTGCGGTCCCCTCGCAATTCTGGGGAAGGCATGGGGGTCGATGACATTGAGGATGCGGACCTTGGGTGGGGGCCATGGATTCACGGGTCACTGCGCACCTGTGAGCTTGAGGCGCATCACTATTCCATTCTGCAGGCCCCTGCTGTAGCGCAGGTTGCACGTGAAGTCTCGGATTTTTTGCGTGACTTTGCTGCATCGTCCAGGCAAGGTTGATTTTGACACACTCGCTCCCCCACAAGGTAAAGAAAGGAAACAAGGTTGAGTAAACTCGGCATTTGGACGAGACTGGGGGGTCTTGGTCTGGCGCTTGCCACAACGATGCTGGCAGCGTGCGCCGGTCCCAAAGCAGGTGAAACGGCAATCAATGCAAGTTCTGGAAATACATTGCGCTACGGCGCGGTGAGCGCTGGGGGGGCGCCGATTTCAGATCCGCATGGGAAGTTGTTTAGCGAGGCCGACTGGGCGCGCCTGACCGCGATCTACGACACTTTGACGGTGCTCGGCGAGGATGGTAAGACCGCACCCAAACTAGCCACATCGTGGACTGCAAATGAAAACGCTACTGAATGGACTTTTTTGCTGCGCGATGACGCGAAGTTTAGTGACGGCTCGAAAGTCACTGCCGCCGATGCTTTGTACAGTGTCGGTCGCCTTCAGGAAAAGGCGTCCGAGAATGGTGGGCGCATTGGTGCTGTGGATATGACCCAGAGCAAGGCAATCGACGAAACCACCCTGCTGCTTGTCACCCCAAGCCCGGATGCAGATCTGCCACATGCACTCACTCTGGGGAGTTTCGTGGTCAAGGACGGTGCCGCCGATTTCGGCAATCCGATCGGGTCAGGCCCATTCACACTCGATCAACTGGATGATCAAGTAGCACAACTCTCGGCGAACTCGAAATGGTGGGGTGGTCGCCCAGGAGTTGAGAAGCTCGAGATCCGTGGTTTCACTGACCCGCAAGCGATGGCTCAGGCGGTCACTAGCGGCAGCGTTGATATGGTGAGCGGAGTGCAGCCAGCTACAGCAAAAGCCAGCGAGAGCAGTGATGTGTTGGTGTCAGCCCGTCCTGGTGCTGAAGCGGTGCCGCTGCTATTGCGGGTCGACACAGATCCTTTCGATGACATTCGAGTGCGGCAGGCCGTTAAGCTCGCCTTGGACCGACCTGCTCTTATCGAACAGGTCTACCTTGGCTATGGAACTGCCGGGCGTGACATGATTCGTCTCACTGATCCCGAAGTGCCTGCTGAGGTTCCTGCTGTTGAACGCAATGTCGAGCGAGCCAAGCAACTTCTATCTGAGGCTGGGCACCCAGATGGTTTCACCATTACCTTGCACACCACCAGCGCCTATCCCGCAATGGTGCCACTGGCCACAGCGGTTCAGAGCCAGCTCGCAGATGTTGGTATCACTGTAGATATCAAGGAACACGCTCCTGACCATTACTGGACTGGGGTTTACGGCAATGAGGCATTCACAGTCGGCTACTACGGTGGTTCTGCCGCTTTTGGTGCACTCGTGCGGGCCACAGTGCTCAGTTCGGCAGCCTATTCGGAGACCGGTTGGCGTGATGCCGAGTTTGACGCCGCTTATGCGAAGGCCATGGCGACTCTTGAAGACAGTTCGCGTACTGAGCAGCTCGGGGCTCTGCATAAGCGAATGGCTGCCGAGGGTGGCTGGGTCGTCTGGGGTTTCGGTGACCGATTGACGCTGCACCGTAGCAATGTGCATGGGGTTGCTACCACGGGCAGCATCTACGATGTGAGTGGCATCACCGTTGGATCCTGAATCCACTCGTCATGTGCCGTGGCCCATTGAAATCGTGTGTCGATGGGCCACCGGCATGGTTATCGTGCTTTCAGTGCTGTTCCTGCTCATGGAAGCGTTGCCAGGCGATTTTGCTGACAGCATCGCCGGGGCGGACCGTGAACGTGCCGCGCGGCTACGTGTGCAGCGCGGACTTGATGCTCCAGTGTTGCAGCGCCTGGGCAGCTGGTGGGCCGGTGTGCTGCAGGGTGATCTCGGCACATCATTGATGAATGAGCAGGCTGTTGCGCCTCGAGTGTTCTCGGGGCTGGCGGCCACTCTGGTAGTCGCACTCCCTGCCACTATTCTTGCGGCCTTGCTGGCTGTTGCTGTCTCCTTTCTCATGGCCTGGCTTCGTGGCCGGCGTTCAGGCATTCGACTGGCTGCTGGGGTGGCGGTTATTGCGGGACTTCCCGAGGTGGTGCTCGTTATTTTGCTGGTGCTGCTCCTAGCCGTTACCTGGCGGCTGGTTCCTGCTGTTTCATTGATCAGCCCAGGTACTCCGATCTTGACCCGGCCCCAGGTCCTGGTGTTGCCGATCTTGGCGCTCGCCATTCCGCATGCTGCTTGGGGAGCGCGGATGCTGCGCGGTAGTGCTGATGACATTCTGGCCGGTGATGTCGTCATGAGTGCACGCCGTCGAGGCGTTCCTATGGGGCGCATCGCGCTATCCCACGTGTTGCCGCGTTGGCGCGGTCCCATAGCGCAGGTTACCGCCTATCTTGCCGCTGGTATCCTCGGCGGCAGCGTGGTGGTCGAGTCCATGCTCGCCTACCCTGGACTCGGTGAGCTGTTGTCTGGTGCGGTGGCTTCCCGCGACATCCCGACGGTACAGGGCGTCGGGACAGTGATTGTCGGTGTTTCGCTGGTTTTGCTCACCTGTGCTGATCTACTCGCGCGGCGTGCAGCATGAAGCGACCGACTAGTTCTGTGCTGCGGATTCTGGGGCCGTTGCTGTTTCTGGGAGGTGCCGTCGTGGCAGCGGCTGCAGGCCCGTTGCTTGCACCGCACCCTATTCGCACGCCTATAGGGGCTCCCTGGAGTGCTGCTGAGGGTGCTTTGCTTGGCACTGATTCGTTGGGACGTGATGTCTGGTCGCGCACCCTCAGTGGGGGAACCCAGCTGGTGTGGGTCAGCTTTCCCCTCGGATTGGCAACGACGCTTGCTGGGGCATTGTTGGGGCTGCTCGCGAGTCGTTCGCGCTGGCTTGACCGGTGCCTTGGGGCGGTTACCGCGACTGCTATGGCGATTCCGGGAAGCTTGGTGGTGTTGTGCTCGGCAGTGCTGCTTCCTGCCCCAGCGGCGGTGGCTGTGAGCATGCTGTTACTTGGAGTACCGCTATCGGCTCGGATCATCCGGGCTGCTGCGGCGCCGTTGCTCAAAGCGGAGTTTTTACGGGTTGCCGAACGGAGAGGTGAAGCGCCATGGCATATTGTCGTCGGCGAATTGATGCCGGCTCTGTCAGGGACCGTCGTCGCTGACGCCGCAGTGCGCATCCTGGCGAGCCTGCAACTGCTCGCAGCTCTTCACATCCTGCGGTTCGGGCCACCGCCTCCGGCCGCGGATTGGGCGCTTATGCTACGAGAGAATCTCCCTGGGGTAGCTCTGGCCCCGTGGTCGGTGCTGGCGCCGGCCCTAGCTCTCACACTGGTCAGCGTTGTCGTAACGTTCTCCCTTGACAGGCTCTCCTGTGAGCTTGCCCCGACGGCGCTGGCTCAGCGCGGCATGCAGCAGAGGCTGTCCCGGAGGGAAACTCGATCTTTAAAGGGAAAACGGAATGGGCTGCTGCTTGATGTGACGGAGTTACGGATCGGCTCTCCTGATCAGCCGTTACTTCAGGCTGCTGAGATCACACTAGCCCCCGGTGAATTGCTTGGTCTGCTTGGTTCCAGCGGATCTGGTAAATCAACCTTGCTCGAAGTCCTGGCAGACTCTCCGCGTCCTGGAATCGAAATCAGCGCTGACCGGTACCTGCGATTGGGCCAATGTCTTCCGCGTGGTGAGCGGCATCGTGCGCGGTTGCGCCGCCGGATAATCGGCTGGGTGGAGCAAGATCCAGGACGGAGCCTGGATGGCCGCCTCTCCATCGCTGATGTCATCGCTGATGGGAGGCGCCGGACCTTACCCGTGGATGGGATGCTTGAGCGTTTGGGGCTGCCGGCGGAAATGGCGAAGCGTCCAGCTGCGGCGATCTCGGGCGGGCAGGCAGTCAGAGTGGCACTTGCACGGGCCCTCGCGGGGAGACCGCGCATTCTCGTGCTTGATGAGCCGACTGCGGGGCTGGATTCTGACACCATTCGCGCGGTCACTGATGAGCTAACCCGTTTTCTCTCCCAGGGTGGCGGAGCGCTTGTGGTTAGCCATGACCGGGCATGGCTGGCCGAAGTGGCCACGCGAGTTCTCGAGGTGCGTGATGGCAGACTCCTGCCAACCGGCTCCGATACCTCTCCAGGATCAAAGCTGACGGTGTCCTGTTCGAAAAAGTCTCAGGCTCCCAGTGTGAAAGTTTGGCGTGGCATAGAGGTGCGTGTTGCGGGACGTCTGAGCCTCTCTTCCTGGGATCTTGAGGTGCATGTGGGCGAGCTGGTTGCGTTGCTTTCTCCATCCGGTACCGGAAAGAGTTCGGTGTTGCGCGCTTTGGCGGGCGATCGGCTGCCGTCGGCGGTGGTGGTCCAAGGGGATGGGGTGCCGCCTGCCGGAGAGGTGGACCCGTGCGAACTGCAACTTGTAGTGCAGAGCAGCGCTGCGGCTCTCAACCCGGGCCGTTCACTTCTGGCGCAGGTTGCCAGGCAAGCACAGGTCGTTTCGGGACTGCCTCCTGCAGCGGCCCGTCAGCGGGCACAGGAGATGCTGGCTGAGCTTGGTATTTCCGAGTCGGTGGCTGCAAGGCGCCCGGGAGCCTGTTCCGGGGGTGAACGGCAGCGGGCAGTGCTTGCGGGTGCCTTGGTGGCTGGGGCGAAGCTACTGCTGCTTGATGAACCAACTTCGGCGCTGGACCCTAGCTCCCGAGCAGTGACGATGCAGGTACTGCGACGTCATGCCGCTGAGGGGGGTGCGGCGGTGATAGCCACCCAGGAATCGGACACTGCGGCGGCTGCAGATCGTGCGATCCAACTGCCAGTTGCCCGCGACACCCCGGAGGATGCCTGCCAAGCCAACTATTAAGTTAGCCTAACTTTTTAAAATACTGAGTATCAATTATAATTATGAAGAGCGGGCAGGGGTTTCGCTTGAAAGTTCCATGGAGGGGGACGCCTGCCAGACAGGGTGGAAGGAGGCATAGGCGGTGTGTGAGCTAGTTGCGCCACGATGTGATCTGGCAGGTGCTTCGCTCTTCTCGGTGATCCTCTGGCAACGAAATCTTCGAGTGGCACGGTAGCCGGGAAAGAGGTATCGGGTGTCCAAGAATGATGGGCTCGGCGACAGCATTCTCGAGTCGCTTTCCGTCCAGGTCGGGTCCCCCGTCAGCACTGAGCAGCTTGCCGACACACTTGCTGGGATTGGCCTGGATTCCCTGGGGACGCTGCGTTGGCGTCAGCGGCTAACAAGCGAGTTCGGGGTCCAGGTGCCCCTGGCGGAGCTCAGCGGGTCCACCACGGTGGCAGAAGCAATGACAAGAATCCAGCAGGAGATCTCCCTCAACGGTGACGCGTTGTTGCCGGAACAGCCGGCGCCACCAGAGCCAGCTGAGCTCACTGTGGTGCAGCAGGCCTATTGGGCAGGACGCGGCGGCGACTTCCCCGGCGGTGGAGTGGCTACTTTCTGGTATAACGAATATGAACGCGGTATCCATCATCGTGCGGGGCGTGACCTCATGGAGGATCTTGCCCGGATCACAACGGCATGGAAACGGCTGCTTGCGCGGCACCCGATGCTGCGAACCACAATTGGCCGGGATGCTCGCCCGCGCATCGCTCGGCATGATGTGCGTGACTGGTGCTTGCCACGTCATGATCTGAGGGCCTTGGGCGTGGAACAGGCAGAACAGGAGGTGCAGCGAATCCGGTATCGGCTTAGCCACCAGGTGAGGCCTGCGGATCAGTGGCCGGTGGTTGACGTGGTGGCTGTTCTGCTGCCTGATGATCGAATGCGGTTGTGTGTTGGGTTCGATGCGCTGCTGGTTGATTTCGCAAGCTGGGGAGTGATCATGCGCGAATGGGGAAAGCTAGTTCAGCGTCCCCATACCCGGTTAGAACCGATCCCGGTTACCTTCGCAGATGCGCTCCGAGGGCGAGCTGCTGACGTCAGACGGCAGCGGCTCCGGGCAGTGGATCGCACATGGTGGCAGTGCCAGAAGATCCCATCCGCACCGTTGCCGCAAGCCACCTTCTCAGAGAACGCAGCGCGTTTCCGTCGGTACCGCCGGCACTTACCCGCTTCCAGCTGGACAGATATCGTCAGCCAGGCACACAGACTCGGGATCTCTCCCACTGCTGTTGTATTGACGGCGTTCGCCATCGCATGCCAGCGGTGGGGGTGTCCCCTGCAGGAGGAGTTCACGCTCAATCTGACGGTATTCGACCGGCCGGAGGAATGCGAGGGAGTAGTGGGGGACTTCTCTACGACGGCGTTGCTGCCGCTCACGGCCGATACCGGTTTCCTGCCCCAGCAGACGTGTTGTTTCGCTGAACTGGCCACTGTCGTTTATCATCGCCTGCTCGAGGTGCTCGATCACCACAGCTATAGCGGGATCGAGGTAGCTCGCGAACACTCTGGGGCCGGGCCGTGGCCGGTGGTGTTCACCTCTGGGTTGGGGCAGTCCTCTGGCAGTGATGACCGGTGGCTCGGCGAGCGCATATTCGGGGTTTCACAGACTCCCCAGGTGCTATGGGATCACCTTGTCTGGGAAGAGGAGGGCACGTTGGTGCTCACGCACGACGTGGTCGAGGGAGCCATCGACGAGGCCGCGATCACTGGGCTCATGGAGATGGAGATCGCGCTCCTTGATTCCTTACAGCAGGTATCAGGTTGGGAACGTCCAGCGCCTGGATGGGACCCTCGCGCCGAGGTGATTCCCGCGCCTCGGCGGCGAACTGATGTGGGGCCCCTGCTGCACGATCCCTGGGTCGCGATGACGGATGAGACGGAAGCATTGTTCTGGTCCGACGGCGAGATCAGCCATCGTGAACTGCGCCGGCAGGCTGAGGGGATCGCCGCGGCTCTTCAAAGCCGTGGTGTTGAGGCTGGGGCTCTCGTCCTGATCGCTCTGCCCAAAAGCCCTGCGCAGATTGCTGCAGTGTTCGGGGTCATGCTTGCGGGTGCTGGTTATGTTCCTGCGGATCCGGCGTGGCCTCCGGCCCGGCTAGCTGCCATCCGGGAACGAACCGGGCTTTGCCTGGCCATCGCTGCTGACGAGGTGGTTTTGCCCGATGGCGTGGCCCGGGTGCCGATTCCAGACGAGGGACTTCTCAAGGCTGTGTCGAGGCCGGGGGAGTCGGAACTCGCCTATGTGATTTTCACATCTGGGTCTACTGGAGCGCCCAAAGGGGTAGCCATAGAGCATCGGCAGGCGCGGACTACCATAGATGAGATCAATGCTCGGTTCGAGGTGTCTTCTGCTGATCGGATGCTCGCTGTCTCTGCGCTCTCATTCGATCTTTCGGTGTACGACGTATTTGGAGTACTTGGCGTCGGTGGTTCCTTGGTACTTCCAGAAGCCGAGCGACTGCGTGATCCGCAACACTGGCTGGATTTGATGGCGCGGTATCACGTGACACTCTGGAACTCGGCTCCGCCGATGATGGAGATTCTTCTGGAATATGCTGAGTCGGTGCCGGAGCAGGCTCGCGCTGCGTTCTCTAGTCTCCGGCATTGCCTACTTTCTGGCGACTGGATTCCGGTGACTTTGCCAGACCGTTTACGTGCCTTGGCTCCGGACGTTCAGGTGCATAGTCTCGGTGGTGCCACCGAGGCGTCAATTTGGTCTATCACCTATCCGATTGGGCAGGTTGACCAGGAATGGCGCAGCATCCCCTATGGTCGTGCGCTGCCTGGACAATCATTCTGGATCCTGAATGAACATGGTTTCCCGACAGGTGTCGGGGAACCTGGTGAGCTATATATCGGAGGTGAAGGTGTTGCCCGCGGCTATATCGGCGCTGAGGAACTCACCGCGGAACGGTTCACTGAGCGCCCGGATCTGGGCACTCGGCTCTATCGCACTGGAGATGTGGGCCGCTGGCGTCAGGACGGTCACATCGAATTCCTCGGCCGAGTTGACCGCCAGGTGAAGATCGGAGGACACCGGATTGAACTGGGTGAGATCGAAACGATCTTGTCGCGGTTGCCTGAAGTGCGTCAGGCTGTCGCATCTTCAATGCCTGGTCCTGATGGTCGCCCGCGACTGGTCGCTCATGTCACTCCGAGCGACCGGGACTGGTTGAAGCTGGATGCTGCAGGCCAGCGTCGTGTGAGCACCATACTGGCCAATGCTTTGCGCGAACACTTGCCTGGCTACATGATCCCTGGCCGGTTTGTCTTTCTGGCCAGGTTCCCGACCACCGATAACGGCAAAACCGATCACCGCTCGCTTCCGAATCCGTATGCACGCACATCCGGGAGCAGCGCAGCAGCGGAGAAGGACAGCCTGTTCCCCTCCCTGGAAGCCCAGCCAGAGCGTGAGGCAGCTGCTGCAGGGGCCAGGTCTGGGGAGCCAGCCGTCGTGGAAAGCGAGCAGTTTTCGCTGCGTCAGCGTGTGCTCGACATTCTTGGCCCAGACACGGTCTTGCAAGCCTCGTTTGCTGGAAACGGTGCAAGCAGTCTGCAACTTGTGCAGATTGCCAATCTTGTGGAGGACTGTGGGTTGCCCCGGCCGCGAATGAGCGTCATGCTCAGCTCGGAGCCGCTTGGCGCGTTGCTTGACAGATGGCAGGAACAGGTGATGGTGGACGAGGACTCTGGGACTGGCATCCCTGCCAAGCGGGAGGAACATGAAATTGCCATGCCATCGGTTGCAAGCGTCCTCAGCGACCCGGGCATCTCCTTGTCAAGGATGGCTGCTCGGCTGCGCCGTGCCGCCGACTTGCTTGAGGAAGCTGACCATGAGCTCGGGATGGTCTCGCGCCTCATGGGTGGCGCGCAGACGCGGGAAACAGAACTTCTCGCCCGGCCGGCGGCTGAACCACCACAGAACTCCGTTGACGGTGCTTTCGAGCTGACAGAGATGCAACTGGCCTATCTACTTGGTCGCGCCCCTGATGGCTACGGGCGTGTTCTCGCGCCCCATTTCTACACTGAGGCGCTGGTGAAGCAGTTGTGTCCTGAGAGCTTACGATATGCCTGGGAGGTGCTGCTAGAGCGGCACCCTATGCTTCGTGCCACCCTGACCGAAGACACTCGGCAACGCGTTGCCGATCGAGTTGCCATACCCCTCGAACTGCTTGATCAGCGAGGGCTGTCCGGGACCGAGCAGCAACGCTATCGCGAGCACATCCGGGAGGAGCGCTCACACCGGCAGCTTTCGGTCAACCAGGCACCGATGCTGCAGATGCTTGCCGTCCGGCTCGATGAGGAGTACTGGCGTTTGCATTTCGACTTGGATCTGCTGTTCTACGACGCGGACAGCGCCATCATCTTGATGGAGGAGCTTGCCCTCCTCTATGAGGATCCTCAGGTTGAACTGCCAAAAGTGAGCGGATCCTTTGCCGCCTGGGTGAAGGCAGACGCACCGTCCGACGAAGCGAAACGCTACTGGGAAGCTGCGATGCGCAACTTGCCGGATCCCGTGATGCCACCGGTACAAAGTCTGAGTGGCCGAAGTGCTGGGCGTTTCGTACGCCGTCGGCATGTGATGGAGGCTGAACAGTGGGATCATATTCGCCGGTATGCCAGCGAGCGGGGAGTGACCACGACCTGTTTGCTGCTGGATGTGCTGGGAGAAGTGCTCGCTTCCCACAAGCCGGGGACTGTCATGCTCACGGTTTCGCGCAGACCCTCCGATCAAGCTGGGGTGGTAGGTGACTTCACCGCGACGATGCCGGTGGCCATCGGCAGGGGAGCTGGTGAGCTCGCCGCGAAACAGGCTGATCTGGCAGAGGCACTCGAAGCCACGTTGTTGCCAGGCGGGGTTCACGGCAACTCGATCATCCGGATGCTGCGTGCGGCAGGTAGGCCTGCCAACATTCCCGTCGCAGTCTCCTGCTCGCTCAGCTCAGCCCGGACTGATGCCTCTCAGCTGTTGGACATCTTTGGACGCACGGAGTATGCGATCAGTCAGACGCCGCAGGTGCTGGTTGATATACAGATTTTCGACGTGGCAGGTCAACTCCATGTGAACATTGACGCTGACGAATCGGTGGTGATGCCCGACTGGCTGGATGAACTGCATGCCGCGTGGATTTCCCGGCTAGTCCAGCTGGGCGGGGGCATCAGTGACAAGCCCTCCAGCGCAGATGCCGCCCGGGTACGCGCTGATGTCGAGGCGGTATTCTCCGAACTACTCGGTGGAGCTGAGATCGAATCGCAACAAAGCTGGTTTGATCAAGGTGCGAGTTCGGTGACGCTCGTCACTGCCCAACGGTTGTTGCGGCAGCGCGGCTATGAGCTTGATGTCATCGACCTTTTTGCTCATCCGACGCCCATGGACACAGTGGCGCATCTACTTGGTCGGAAACCAGTGACAGGGTCTGAAGCTTCTTCAGCTTCTTCGCCTGCGCTGGCAGCCGCGCAGCGACGTGGTCAACGCAGGCGAGCTGCGCGATGACGTCTGTTCTGCACCTGCTGGCCGGCGGTAGGCGAGAGCCATTGCTTTCTGCGATAGCGAGAGCGGCAGCGAAGGTTATGCGGTAAATGAGTGTTGTGTTTGGATGTTGTGCTTTTCACAGCGTGTGGTGTGCGAACCGGTCAAGGACGGTGACATGAACCAGAAGGTGGGTAAGACGGTTTCAGGGCTCGACTATCGAAGCGCGCTCGCCCTCATCAGGCGGGGCATACAAGGTCATCGGGCACGGCTTGTCCTGGCCTCGGGCATTGCCATCGGCAGTGCTGCCTGCGAAGTGGTAGTGGCTTGGGTAGTCTGGCGGGCTCTGGCAGCGGTGGTAGCTCATGCCGTGACTGCTCAGTTGCTCATGAAATACGCCGTCATCGCGCTGATTGCGGTGCTGGGTCAGCAGGTTCTCTTCGGCGTCTCAACCGCTGTATCGCATCTGGTTGCCTTTGACGTCATAGCCGAGGTTCGGGGTGAGCTGGGACGCGCATGGATCTCATCCCCGGTCGGCAGGTTGGCACGTCAACACTCAGCTGCCGCCAAGAACAGTGCGATAGATCAGTGTGAACGTCTCGAGATCTACATCGCGCACGCCATTCCCGAGACCGTCGCATCGGTAAGTGTGTGGCTGGCAGTCACAGCTTGGCTCGGCACGGTTAACCTGTGGTTGACACTAGCCACGATCGTGTTGGTGCCGGTTTCGTTCGCGACCATGCTGCATGCTATGAGATCGAACGGGCACCGTATGGGCGACTATGTACAAGCCAGCAACGACATGAACGACGCAGTAGTGGACTTCCTGGCAGCGCTGCCCGTGATCCGGGCTTTCAACCGCGTGGGAACCAGCCATGAACGTACGCGCCGCACGGTGCTGCGCACCGCAAGACTCCAAAGCGATTGGGGAAAAGCGTTTCTGGCTTGGGGGTCGCCATTTTCAACCCTTGTGGTCTCCGGGCTGGCCTGCATCGTTCCGGTGGGGGTATGGCTGCACTCAAGTGGTCAGGTAAGTACGCCTGATCTGTTGCTTTTCTTTATTCTCGGTCCTTCGTACACAGTCCCACTAGTCAAGATCTTTCAAAGGATGGTCGTGCTTCCGGTGCTTGCTGCAGGAGCCAAGGGGATTCTCCAGGAACTGAGTGTCGAGCCGATTAGCTCATGTGGCGATGCCCTTCCGCAAGATGTGACCTCCGAGGTGCGTTTCGAGCAGGTCAGCTTTGCCTACACCAACGACCGCGATGTACTTCACGAGGTCAGCTTCACAGTGGCTGCTGGAAGCATGACGGCGATAGTTGGCAAGTCGGGATCGGGCAAAACGACTTTGGCGGAACTGCTGCTCGGATTCCATCAACCGCGTGAGGGGAGGATAACTATCGGTGGGCATGACGTCTCGACGTTGTCCGAAGCTGATCTCTATCGGTGCGTCTCGGCGGTTTTTCAGCGCCCTTATCTGCATACCGGAACGCTGCGCGAAAACACTACGCTCGCCCTGCCTGATGCATCTGACAAGCAACTTGATCGGGTGTTCATCGCCGCGGGGCTCGAAGACGTCGTCTCATCGCTCAAAGAGGGGGCTGACACTCAGCTCGGTGAGGGTGGAGCCGGGCTGTCGGGTGGGGAGAAACAGCGCGTCGCTATTGCCCGCGCTCTGCTAGCAGACAGGCCGATTATTGTGCTTGATGAGGTCACAGCTGCTACAGACGCTGCAACCGAGACGTTAATCCAGCGGGGTCTGAGCGATTTGCTGGGTGGGCGCACGAGCATTGTGATCGCACATCGTCTCCGGACCATCGTCGGTGCGGATCAGATCGTGGTCCTCGACGAGGGGCGAGTGGCCGAGGTCGGCACACATGATGAGCTGGTGCAGCGTGGCGGGACCTACGCACGTATGTGGACCGATCACATCGCTGCACAGGAACTGGCCTTGCGGGCAGTTGGGGACGTGGTTTTGGAGGCAGACCGGTGAGCGCGAATACCTGGGTGCTGTTGTGGAAACTGTCCGGCAAGGCCCGGGTAGGCGTATTCGGGGGTGTGGCGCTGCGTGTCCTCCAGTCGCTGTTCCTGGGTTTGAGCTTCGGAGCTGCGATCTCGGTCACACTGCGGCTGCTGCGAAGCGAACCGTTTGATAGCAGGTTCCTGAGTGAGGTGGCATTGCTGTGTACCGCGTCTGTAATCTGCCAACTCGTTACTGGGTATTTTGCGGCAAGGCTGAGCTGGCTTGCCTCTTATGAGGCGATTGGGCAGATCCGGCTAGCCTTACTTGACCACCTTAGGCGAGTTCCAGTCGCAGTTCTCGGGAAAACCCAGCGGGGTGACCTGGCAGCGCTCCTAACCACAGATCTGCAGGCGGTGGAGACCTTTCTGAGCGATGGCTTGCCTCGAGTTGGCCAGGCGCTGGGGCTACCGCTGATCGTGCTAGTCGCAGTCGGGATGCATGATCCGCTAGTGGCGCTGGCCATGGCGGCCAGTATTGCAGCAGCGCTTCCGGTGGCCGCCTGGTCAGGAAGGCGGATTGGGCGGCTTGGCGACATGCGACAGGCTGCGCAGGCAACGGCTGCTTCGCGGATGATTGATACTGTTGCAGGAATGCCTGCGCTTCGGGTGCTCTCCACCCGTGAGGCGATTCTGAACTACTTCGACGGGGCAGTACAGGACTTCCGTAGAGTCAGCGTCGCAATGGTGCACCGGATCGTGGTGCCCTCAGTCGCCACGTCTGCTGTGTTGCTTCTCGGTGTCGCATTGGTAATGGTGGTCGTTGGGGAGCACGTACTGCCGTCTGGTGAGCTGGGACTTGCGGCGGTCGTACTTGCCTTGGTGCTCAACATCTATCAGCCGCTGCTCGGTGTGGTAGGAACAGCGGAGA
>JAUNKK010000166.1 GCA_030532825.1 Propionibacteriaceae bacterium | reverse complement strand
CTCGGCGTTGAGTTGCGGATCTGGGACTGGAACAGCCCCGTACGCGACGTTCTGGGCGACGAGGCCGACGAGGTCGTCGCCACCGTGATCCCCTACTTCCGGGCGGCACCCGCCTGGCGTTCCCTGGCCGACCTGCCGAAACTTCGGCTCGTGCAGGCGCAGTCGGCCGGGTACGACAACCTGCTGAAGATTGTGCCCGACGGCGTGGCCTTGGCGAACGCCCGCGGCGTCCACGAGGCCTCCACCTCGGAACTCGCGGTGGGGTTGATGCTGGCGGCCCAGCGGGAACTTCCGCGCTGGGCGCGGGAACGGTTCTGGCAGGTCGGCTCGACGCGGGCTCTGGCGGATTCCCGCGTCCTCATCGTCGGGGCAGGCGCCATCGGCGAGGCCATCCGGGCACGGCTGGCACCGTTCGAAACGGTGATTACGCGCGTAGCCACCCGGGCCCGCGACGACGAGTACGGTCACATCCACGGCATTGAAGAACTACCGCAACTACTACCGGAAGCGGACATCGTCGTGTTGATCGTCCCCCTCACCGACGACACCCGCGGTCTGATCGGAGCGGCCGAACTGGCGTTGCTGCACGATGACGCGCTGCTGGTGAACATGGCTCGCGGCCCCGTCGTCGATACCGATGCCATCACAGCCGAGGTCATGGCAGGGCGGCTACGGATGGCCTCTGATGTGTTCGACCCAGAGCCACTCCCCGATGACCATCCCCTGTGGCAGGCGGACGGGGCGTTCATCACCCCGCACATCGGCGGCAACACGGCCGCGATGCTGCCGCGGGTGGTGAAGCTGTTGGCGGACCAGCTGCCGCGCCTGGCCGACGGTCGAGAGCTGCGTTTCGTGGTGAACGGGTGAACACCCCTGCGCCGGGGGATGATGTTCTAGCCGAGGCCTTCCCACCCTTTGGGCTGTGCATCACGCACGAGGACATGACGCTGCGGATGCTCCACGACGCCGACCTGCCCGAGTACCTGGCCCTAATCCGTGGCCCGTTGTACGAGGATGCGTCGGTGCCGTGGGGCTTTCCTTGGTACCAGGTGCCGCCCGCGGAGCGGGTCCGGAATGCGCTGCTGGCCCAGTGGGCGTGGCGGGGCGGCATTCGTCCGGAGCGGTGGTTTCTGGCGCTGGGCGTCTATCTGGACGGGCGCCTCATCGGTTGCCAGGACCTCGCCGCCCATGACTTCGCCGCTCGGCGCGTTGTGTCGTCGGGATCGTGGCTGGCGTTGACGTATCAGGGGAGGGGCCTGGGCCAGCAGATGCGTCGGCTGCTGCTGCACTTCGCCTTCGACCATCTGGGTGCCCAGCGGGCCGAGTCGTCGGTGATCCTGGGCAACGAGGCGTCGCTGGGGGTTTCGCGGGCGGTGGGCTACGAGCTGAACGGCCGCCGGATTGAAGTGCGCAGCAACGGCCGCCAGGAAGTCCAATACGTCATGGTGACCCCGGAACGTTTCCGCCGTCTGGACGGTGAAGTCCAGGTGACGGGTCTCACCGACGAACTCCGAACCATGCTGGGAGCCGGATAACCGGCACCACATCAAGGGGCCGCCGAAACCGGGAGCTGCTTGCAGCAACGGCCCTTCCCGCCGGGCGACGCTGACTGCGCCATGACGCAGACGCCATCTGCCGTACCCCCATCTTCTGTTCCGCCTACCCCCTCCGAACCCCCCACCTTCTGTTCCATTCCATCAAGACAGGAACGTGAGATATAGCCGACAAAACCGCAGGTCCGGATTTAGTAGCGACGACCAAATCTGAGGACAGGGACCCGTACGCGAACATATAGCCCTCTGTACGCTCGGGTTATGAACGACGATCTGACCGCCCGGGCTCGGCTGCGCGACGCCGCCATCGGGCTCGTCTCCGAGGGCCAGCGACCCACCGCCCGCACCGTCGCCGCCCGGGCTGGCGTTTCCGCCGGGCTCATCCGGCACCACTTCGGGACGATGGAGGGCCTGCTGCTGGCTTCCGACGAGCGCATCGCGCAGCTTGTCCGCGACGCTAAACACGACGCCATCCACGGCCCAATGCCCAACGTCTTTCAGGCGATCCAAGCCACCGGCGACGACCGGATCTTCGGTTACCTGGCGCATCGGCTCGCCGAGTCCAGCCCGGCCATCGACGCACTCGTCGACCTGCTGTCGGAGGATGCCGTCACCTACATCCAGCGCTCTATCGACGCGGGCCTGCTCCTCCCCGTCCCCGATATCCACGGGGCCGCCCGCATGATGACCTTGTATTCCTTAGGCTCGCTGGTGCTACACCGTCACCTGCACCGCCTGCTTGACCTGGACCTGACCGCCCAGGACCTTGAGTCCCAACCTGGCATCGCTCGTTACGTGCAACTGCAGTTGACGCTGTTCGGTGGTCTGTTCGGCCCTGAGCTGGTGAAACAACTCCAAGCCCAGTTGGAGGTGGAATCATGACTGCCCCCAGGGGCAGCGGTGTTGCTGAAACCTGCGGACCGCTCTAGAGCGAGCGGTCCGCAGACTGCTAGCGAACGCTCAGTCCTCCGTCTGCTTGGACCAGAGGTTGACGCCGGACTCGACGGCGTGGGCGTCGATGGCCGCCAGTTCGTCGTCGGTGAAAACCAGGTTATTCAGCGCACCGAGGTTCACTTCCAGTTGCCGCAGCGACGACACCCCGATCAGCGTCGATGTGACCCGTGGGTCACGCAGCACCCAGGCCAGGGCCATCTGTGCCAGCGTCTGGCCACGACTTTGGGCGATCTCGTTGAGGGCGCGGACATGCCCGAGGGCCTCTTCGTTCAGGTGGTCCTTGGGCAGGGTTCCGCCGCGGCCCGCGCGAGAATCGGCCGGCACCCCGTTCAGGTAGCGATCGGTCAGCAGTCCCTGCGCCAGCGCGGTGAAGGTGATGATGCCCATCCCCTCGGCTTGGCAGGCATTGAGTAGGTCGGGTTCGATCCACCGGTTGAACAGGTTGTAGCTGGGCTGATGAATCAACAGCGGCGTGCCGAACTCCCGGGCAATGGTGGCGGCTTCCCGCGTCTTGGTGGCGGAGTACGACGAGATGCCGACATACAGCGCCTTCCCGGAACGAACCGCCTGGTCGAGGGCCACCATGGTTTCCTCGATGGGGGTATCCGGGTCGAAGCGGTGCGAGTAGAAGATGTCGACGTAGTCCAGGCCCAGGCGTTTCAGGGACTGATCCAGCGACGCCAACACGTATTTTCGCGAGCCGCCTCCCTGACCATAGGGCCCCGCCCACATGTCCCAGCCCGCCTTGGTGGAGATGATGAGCTCATCGCGGAACGGCGCCAGATCCTGCTGGAAGATGGTGGCGAAGTTGATCTCCGCTTGGCCGTAGGGCGGGCCGTAGTTGTTGGCTAAATCGAAGTGCGTGATGCCGGCGTCGAACGCCCTCCGGATGATTTCCCGCTGCACCCCCAGCGGCTTGTCGTCGCCGAAGTTCTGCCACAGGCCGAGCGAGAGGATGGGCAGCTGCAACCCGGAACGACCGGTGAAACGGTAGGTCATTCGACCGTCGTAGCGGTCCGGGTCGGGGACATATGTGGGATACATGCGTTCATCCTGCCAGAGCCCACCGACAAAACCGCTAACGGGCCTGGGCAACGGCAGGTTGCAGCTGTGAACAGCGACGGCACGCTGCTTGTTCCGCTGCTGGGGGCGGCTGCATCCCCTCACGTCCTCGTTACGGAAAGAGGAACGAGGACCACCTTCCCCTTGAAGACCGAGGGCCGGTGGAAGACGCTCGGAACGCAGGACGGTGGAACACGGCCACGCCTGGGATCGTCGTCACCCTCCTCGTTGGGCTGGTTCT
>JAUNKK010000030.1:16632-30754 GCA_030532825.1 Propionibacteriaceae bacterium | reverse complement strand
CACCGCAACCTCAAGGCGCGCGGCCAGGAATCGCGACGGCCTCGAAGGGTGGGCCTGCGCTCCCAGCACCATGATCACGTCCCGAGCCGGCACATCGTCGCTCACATCGTAGAGCCTGCCTTCAGAGGCCCAGCCGGCGTGGAGCAACCCCACCAGGATCGGACCCAGCGTCAGCGTGACGGCCGTGGCCAGCGCCACCTCCAGCCGCCGGTGACGCGGCCGTGGTTTCTTGGACGATTGGTCGCCCGGTTTTTCCTCCTGTTCGCTCGGCTGATCGGATGATCGCTTGCTCATGCCCGGTGCTCCAGATACCAGGAGACGAGGGACTGGGTGGAACTGTCCTGCTTGGCAAGGGCATCGGCGTCGCCAAACACCGCGGGTGCGATTTCCAGGGCCAGCTTCTTGCCTAGCTCCACACCCCACTGGTCGAAGGAGTCGAGACCCCAGACGATGCCCTGCACGAACGTGATGTGCTCGTACAGCGCGATCAGTTGCCCGACCACCGACGGGGTGAGCGCAGGAGCCAGAATAGAGGTGGTCGGACGGTTTCCGGAGAAAACCCGTGCGGGCACGATCTCCTCCGGCGTGCCCTCAGCACGCACCTCATCCTCAGTCTTGCCGAATGCCAGCGCTGCCGTCTGCGCGAAGAAGTTCGCCAGGAACAGCCCGTGCACATCCACGTCGCCATCCTTGACGGGATGGGCTGGGGTGGCCACGGCGATGAAGTCCGCGGGAATCAGCTGCGTTCCCTGATGGATCAGCTGATAGAAGGCATGCTGCCCGTTGGTGCCGGGCTCCCCCCAGAACACCTCGCCGGTCTCTACCGTCACGGGGGAACCATCCCAGCGCACCGACTTACCGTTCGATTCCATGGTCAGCTGCTGCAGGTAGGCGGCGAACCGGTGCAGATACTGCGCGTACGGCAAGATCGCGTGGCTCGTGGCACCCAGGAAGTTGACGTACCAGACGTTGAGCAGCCCCATCAACAGCGGCACGTTCTGCTCGGGAGCGGCGGTTCGGAAGTGCTTGTCGACGGCGTGGAAACCGGCCAGGAAGTCACGGAAATGCTCCGGGCCGATGGCGATGATCACCGGCAGCCCCACGGCGGAGTCCACCGAGTAGCGGCCCCCCACCCAGCTCCAGAAGCCGAAGGCGTTGGCCGGGTCGATGCCGAACTCTGCGACTTTATCCAGGGCCGTGGACACCGCCACGAAGTGCTGGGCGATGGCATCGCGTTGCGTATCGGCCGGGATGAGGCCGCGGGCGGTGAACTGCTCCAGGAACCAGGCGCGGGCCATGCGCGCGTTGGTGAGGGTCTCCAGGGTCGTGAAGGTCTTGGAAGCGACGATGAACAGCGTGGTCTCAGGATCCAGCCCGGCCAGCTTCTCGGCGCAATCCGTGGGGTCGATGTTGGAGATGAACCGGCATTCGAGACCCTCTTGCACATAGGGTCGCAGTGCCTCGTAGACCATCACGGGTCCCAGATCGGAACCGCCGATGCCGATGTTCACGATGGTGGTGAAACGCTTCCCCGTGTACCCCGTGCGTGCGCCGGAGCGCACCTCTGCGGCGAAGTCGTACATCCGGTCCAAGACGGAGTGGACATCGGCCACCACGTCCTGCCCATCCACCACCAGGTCGGCGTCGCGGGGCAGACGCAGGGCAGTGTGCAACACGGCCCGATCCTCGGTGATGTTGATATGCTCGCCGCGGAACATGGCGTCGCGGCGGTCGGTGACGTTCGTCTGTTCGGCCAGGCGCAGCAGCGCGGCCACGACTTGGTCGTCGATGAGGTTTTTGGAGAGGTCGACATGTAGGTCGCCGACGCTGCGTGTGAAACGCTGCGCCCGGTCAGGGTCAGTGGCGAAGGCTTGGCGGAGATCCAGATCGGCGTTATCGGCGAGCTGATCCAGTTCCTCCCAGGCAGCAGTGGTTGTGGCGTCAACGGGCTCAATCATGGTTCAAGCGTAGGTGACGCGCAGGCAGATGGGGCCCTGGCTGGGGAAGGCGGCGTCGACGACGCGCACAGCCAGGACGGGGGAATCGTCAGTTGCCGATGGAGAGGTGGACGTGGTCGTAGTGGTTTGCGGTGGCGGAGCCGCGGTCAGACATGCCGCGCCAACCTTCGGAAGCGCGCTGGGTGGTCCAGATCTTCTGCGAGTAGATGACCTCGATGACCCCAAGGCTCTGGGCGTTTTCGCGCGCCCACTTGGCGATCTCCCAGCCGCGTTCGCCGGAAACCATGATGTCGATGGCCCGGCCTTGGCCGTGGTAGCCGGACTCGGCCCGATAGCCGCCGTAGGAGTTGACGTCGGGGAACGTGGCGCACACTGTGCGCAGCACCGACACCGATTTCGCGGTCAAACCCGACTCGATGCTCTTGGCCGACGAGTTGTTGCAGATGCCGGAGGAGTCACTACTGGACGAAGGGGTGCTGGCGGGCTCCGGCTTCGTCTCGGATAGGTATTCCGCATTCACCCAGCCGGCCCTGTCCTTGTAGTTGATCTGCTGCCAGCCGTCGACGGCGATATCGGTTACGGTGACGGCGACGCCCGCCTCAAGCGTGACGCGCACTTCGTAATCAGTGCCAGGGCCGGTGCGGACGTTGACTGACGAGGCGGTGTACAACTCGCCTGCATCGGAGCCCAGGGCGGTCGGGTCGAAAGCGGGCGCTGTTTCAGGGGCCGCTTCCGGGACGGCGGTGGTCTCCTCGACGGGGGCAGGCTCGGCGGACGGAGCGTCGGCAACCGGGGCGGTCGGCAACGGTGCGGGCGAGCCCGTGACCTCGGCAGAGGGGGACGTGGACGGCAGGGGAGTGCGCGGGTTGCTCCGGCTTAGACCAAGCGGCGACTCCTCAGGGCTGGGATCAGCGACCGTATCCGAGTGCCCCCCACGAGCCGCGAGAGCGAAAGAACCAGCGACCACGAGGCCGGAGAGAGCCAAGGGCGCAAGCAGCTTGCCGAATGGGCGTCGCTGAGGTTGCTGGTAGCCACGGCGAGGGGAGGCGGTGGGCTGGGGCGTGATCTCCAGCGTCTCGTCTTCCTCCTGGAAGGCTCGTCGGGCCTGAACCATAGCTTCACCTCTTTTCTTAAGAATTGGCTGAACTTCTCTCAGAGTACGTGGAGATCGAGCCTGAACCAAACTGTTGTCTTGTCAACTGTTCAGTCGGGGCTCCTCCGACGGGCTCACGTCGGCAACACTGCGACGAGCGAAGTCAGCCTAATCTTGGCGCCCAAGACGTTGGCCGCCGCGCAGCCGGCCCTACCTGCGCGGCTCATGTGCCCGGTTCGGCGGACGTGAACGGTTTCGCGCGTTAATCTGAGCAACGGATGCTGGTTCTGTGACATTTAGAAACCCTATCCCGGTAACCTGCACGCGACCCTCCTGCAAAGGATGCTGAATGAGTTCACCGATTCTGGGCCCGCGACGCGCGGCCATGATCGTGATCTTGGCTGTCCTGTCAGTTCTGCTCCTGCCCGGGGCATTGGCGCGGGCGAACCCAACGCCGACGATGCTGAATCTGGAGGCCGCGGCAGACTACAGCGGGGCCATCAGCATCTCCGGAAGCCTCGTGGATGACGGCGGCTGGGGAGTCCCCAATGCGCAACTCACCGCTAGCGGCGGGGGGCGCACGCTACACCACACCGTGACGAACGACGATGGCACGTTTGCCATGCAGTTCAGCCTACCTGCCGACATGATGGGGGCTGACCAAGAGGTCACCATCTCGTTCGCTGGGGATGCCAACCACGCGCCCACCAGCGATGCCCGGGTGTTCCAGTTCTCCCAGCCGGTTCCTCAAGGGGCAACGACGCTGACGTTGAACCTGGGCGCCGAAGGGGCCTACCCGGGTGGTTTGTTGCCGGTCTCGGGGAGCGTGGCGTTGACCAGCGGCGAGGCCGTCTCCGGGGCCGTGGTGTCCTTCACATATGAAGGTACAGCGCTACCAGCAGCGACGGTGTTGACCGGGGATGACGGGAGCTTCAGCACCTTCGTGGAGATCCCGGCGACCGCGGCCGAAGGGTCGGGGCAATTGGTCGCAACGTTCGCCGGCGGCGGGGGCCTGCAGGGCGCTACGGTGACGGCCGCCCTCACGATCACTAACCCGGCCTCCGAACCGAGCCCGACCCCCAGCGAGGCGGCGCAGCCGGAAACCGCACCCGCAAGCGCAGCCGGGAGCCCCACTGCGTCGCCACCTCCGGAACGCGGCACCGCGCCGGTGAGCGCCGTACCGGAACCGGACAACTTCCCGACCATGTGGTTCCTCGCCGCGGCGGTGATCGCCGTCGCGGCCGGTGGTCTGACGCTGCTCGCCGTCGCCGCCCGGCCTCGTGGCCGGGACATGGACGATGACGCCGAACTCATCGGGCTGATTGGTGAGGCTGAACCAGAGGCAGAGGCTGCCGCCCCGCAGCCGCTGGCCGAGGCAGCCCCTGCACCGCCCGCCTCGTCGTTGGATCTCGGCCCAGGGGATCAGTTCCAAGCACCGCGCTCTTCCGGAGCGGCTTCCTCCCAGAGTTGGTTCCGGGCCGAGCCGCGGGAGGCAGCCCGCGCCCAGGTCGAGGACTGGGACGATTTCTCGGAGGTCGAGTCCACCCAGGTGCGTCGGCGTGCCGCCGGCCCGCGCCGAGGGATGTGAGCGTCCCTACGGGTTGAAGCTGCGGGAGCGATCGCGCAGCGCCGCGAGGTCGCCGCCCTCCAGGGCATCGCCCAAGAGCTGTCGATCCACAACGACAGCCGGGGCGCCGTGACGCAGCCACTGTTTCGCGGCGTAGGCGATCACTCCGCCGCGGGGCAGCACGTGCGGGATCAGGCCGATCTCCTCCAACCGCTCGGCCATGCCTGGGCCCACCGCGTCGGCGGGAAACAGCTGAACGCCGGAAACAGGCAACTCAAGTGCGGCTCGGATCTCGCTCGGGGTCATGGCCATCCCGTAGCAGGCCACCCCCGCGTCGGCTGCGGCGGCCGCCTGCTCGGAGTTGAGGGTGTCCGGCAGCAGGAAGCTGGCACCTAGCCGCACCCCATCGGGGAAGTCGTCTATGGCCCCATGCAGGCCGATCCGCGCCCGGGAGCTATAGAGCGCCTGAAGGGCAGTGAACTCGCTGTACCCCCAAGGCAAGGAGAGGTTCGTTATCCCTTCTTGAACGAGTACCTCGACCGCACCAATGAGGGCATCGATAGGAGCCTCGTGCAACAGGATCACCAGTCCGGTGAGCGGATCGTGAGACATATACCTATCATGCCATTCATAGAAAAATGAAGACAGATCCTCAGACCTGAGAAAATATAAGCAATTAGTTATAAGATTAACTGTCACTCATGCGATGGGACCGCGATTCGGGTGAAGGTTAAGGGGTTCTAAGGCTTAGTGTGTCGCCAATGCGGGGTGCCCGGACTGATCCAGGTTGATGTCGGGTGAAACACGCCGCGTTGTCGTCTCGGCGGCCCGATCAATGTCCCTTCGCTGACGTTCAGCCCTACTTGGCGGGATGTCGATCGGCAACGTGCGAACGGTAATTGGCCTCTGGTGACCGCCGTCAAGCCAGGTAGTATTAATCGCTGTTAATGCTTTTGATCAGTAGTAGTTATTCGCTGTTAACGCTTGGTGCCCGCCGCTTTTCCGTTGACCCCATATGAGGTAATGTAGTCATTGCCGGAGCGCAGGACACGTAGCCTGTTCCCCCCATCTGGGCAGCGGACCGCGTAGCCGGCTCCCGGTTCGCCGGGACCCAAGGACGCCCGCGCCTGTCCGAACCCCCCCATCGGACGGGCGCGGGCCTCTTAATTCTCCCAGGACCGGTTTACCCGATCTCTAGGATGACCCCATGAGCAATTGGCTGGGTAAAATCCTCGGGCGGTTCGGCCGCGAGTTCATCGGTCAGATTCTGCCGGGCGCCGGAAAGCCGTCGCGCCAGGGCAAGGATGCTGCGACCACTGTGGGGGTCTCGAAGACTGCCACGCGCTCGGACGTCGCACCCGCCATGGACTATCCGGGGGACTTCACCGGCGAGCCCGCCATCACCTACGCGCCGGTGCCAGGCCCCGAGGCGGACCCCGGAGAGATCGTGTGGACCTGGGTTCCTTTTGAGGAGGATCACGCCCAAGGTAAAGACCGTCCGGTGCTCATCATCGGCCGCGACGACCCCTGGCTCCTTGGGGTGCAGCTGACCTCGAAAGACCACGATCGCGACGCGGTCCAGGAAGCACGCCAAGGCCGATATTGGGTGGATATCGGCTCCGGACCCTGGGATCCGAAACGCCGCCCCAGTGAGGTGCGCGTCAACCGCATCATCCGCGTCGATCCAGCCAAGGTGCGACGCATCGGAGCCGTCCTGCAACGCGAGCGGTTCGATGCCGTCGTCGCCGCTATCCGGGGCTGAGTGCCCATCGTGGCGGGAATGAAACATCGCCACGCCCGGTTGTCTAGGGTTGAACTTCGGTTGGAGTCCCCACGAGCCCAGGAGCACGCTTGATTACCGTCACCGACCTGAGGAAGGTCTACCGCCAGCCAGGCCGGGAGGTTGTCGCCCTTGATGGCGTCAGCCTCACGGTGCCGAAGGGAAGCATCCACGGCATCATTGGGCACTCCGGGGCGGGAAAGTCCACCCTGGTTCGCTGCCTGGCAATGATCGACCGACCAACTCAGGGGATCATCGAAATCGGTGGCGTCGACCTCACGGCAGTCCATTCTTCAGCTTTGCGGTGGGCGCGCCGAGGCCTCGGCCTCGTGTTTCAGCACGCCAACCTCTTCGACTCTCGGACCGTCCTACGCAACGTCACCTATCCGCTTGAGATCCAAGGAGTGGATGGTCACGCGGCACGTGAGCGCGGCCTTGAACTCCTTGGCCTGGTGGGACTGGGCGAGGAGGTCGACGCCTACCCGGCCCAGCTATCAGGTGGGCAGCGGCAGCGCGTCGGCATCGCCCGCGCCCTCGCCACGGCACCCGGTGTCCTGTTGTGCGACGAACCCACGTCAGCCCTCGACCCTCGCACCACCGAGGAAATCCTGAAGCTCATCACTGACCTGCGCGACCAGCTGGGGCTAGCGGTGCTCATCATCACGCACGAGATGAACGTCGTGAAGCGAGCCTGCGACGCCGTCTCGCTGCTGCAGGAGGGACGCATCGTCGAGTCTGGCCCGCTCACCGAGGTCATCCGCACCCTCGATGGTCCACTATCGAAAGCGCTGCTGGACATTCCGCCACACGACCCCGATGTGGAGCAAGGCGGGACGCTGGTCGATGTGCTCGCCTCGGGCAGCACCGCCGATAAGCCCGTGGTCGCGCTCACGTCAAAGCACTTCGGGGTGACCATTCCGATCATCGCGGGCAGCGTCGAGCATCTTGCTGGCGTCACCTTCAGCCATCTGAGACTCCGGGTGCCCGCCGGGACGAGCGCCCCCGCCGTCGTCGACTACTTGCTCGGCCTGGGTGCCGACGCCCAACTGACGCCCGAAACTGCCCTGAACGGAGCCAGCCGATGACCCCCCTCGTGCTCACTTTTGAGGAGCTGATGAATGCCGGCATCCCCGCCCTCTACGAGACGCTCATCATGGTGAGCATCTCCAGCGTCGGGACGGTGCTGCTGGGGTTGCCCCTTGGCGTGCTGCTGTACATCTCCCAGCCCTCAGGGATCGCGCCGAATCCGTTCCTCGCGAAGGGGCTAGGGGCTGTGGTGAATGCCACCCGCTCCGTCCCATACGCCATCTTGATGCTCAGCCTGATTCCGCTAACGCGGCTCATCGTTGGCAGCTCAGTTGGGCCGTTGGCGGCCTGCGTGTCCCTCATCATCGCCGCCGTGCCGTTCTTCGCCCGACTCGTGGAGACCTCACTCCGGGAAGTCCACCCTGGCAAGGTCGACGCCGCCCACGCCATGGGCTCCACCCGGATGCAGACGGTTACCAAGGTGCTGCTTCCCGAGGCCCTGCCGTCGCTGGTCGCGTCCGTGACCACCACCGTTGTGGCGCTGATTGGCTACTCCGCCATGGCCGGCTTGATCGGAGGCGGCGGGCTGGGACGCATGGCTTACAACTACGGCTTCCAGCGCTTCGATTCACTGGTGATGATCATCATCGTCCTCGTACTGCTGGGAATGGTTCAGCTGATTCAGGTGTTGGGAGATACAGTGACCCGCCGCGTTGACCACCGCTAGCCCGGTCGGCACGCCACAACCCAAGTGGTCAACTTGTTGTTGGCCCGGAAAGGACGCAAGCATGCGTAAACTTCTGTCTTTGTTAGCGGCCTCGTTGGCCGCAACCCTCCTCCTGACTGCTTGCAGCGGTGGATCGAGCGGCGGCGATTCGAAGAGCAGCAACAAGATCGTCGTTGGTGCCAGCCCCGTGCCGCACGCCAAGATCCTGGAGTTCGTCCGGGACAATCTGGCGGCCGACGCCGGGATCGAGTTGGAGATCAAGGAGTTCGACGACTTCACCACCCCCAACATCGCGCTGTCGGAGGGATCGATCGACGCCAACTACTTCCAGCACCTGCCCTACCTTGAGGAAGAGCAGAGCACAAAGGGCTACAACTTCAGCCACGGCGAGGGCATCCACATCGAGCCGTTCACGGTGTTCTCCAGCAAATACCAGAGCCTTGAGGAAGTGCCCGACGGCGCAACCATCGCCATCACCAACGACGTCTCGAACCAGTACCGCGCGCTGAAGCTCCTGGAGACGGCGGGGCTCCTGCAGAACCTCAGCGCAGACACCGCCGTGGCGACCCTAACCCCGGAACAGAACCCGCGCGGCTTCCGGTTTGAAGAGAACGCGCCCGAGGTGATCGTGCAGCTGCGTGACGATGCCGCCATTGACCTGGCCTTCATCAACGGCAACTTCCTGCTGTCGGCGGGGCTGACCACTGAGGGCGCCCTGCTGTCTGAGCAGGTCGAGGGCAACCCGTATGCCAACCTTCTGGTGTGGCGCGCGGACGTCGACAACCCGAGCGTCCAGAAGCTCGACGAGTTGCTGCACAGCCAGAAGGTCAAGGACTACATCAAGCATACCTGGCCCTCTGGCGAGGTGACAGCCGCCAACTGAGCCCGGCCCGGCCCGCACCCCAAGGTGTGCCGGGTTTGTCACGCCAAGCCGGTTCACCTAAAGCGAGGCAGGCGCCCGTAGAAGATGCGGGCCGGGCGGCGATACCCTGTGAGACGCACGGTGCGGTGAGTCTCGAAGTCCCGGTAGTACCGCTGGGAACTGGGCAGCAGCACCAGCAGCGTCCCTAGCGCAGCTAGCCCCACAGCCACGAGACCACGCAGATCGAACACCGCCGTCGCCCCCGCAGCCAACGCTAACGCCACGACCGCTGCGACGCGTGCCCAACCCCAGCCGTTCCAGGCCTGAAATCCCGCGACGGCCAGCGCGCCAGCGGTCAGCGTGGTCACGATCGCGAGCACACCTTCCAGCGTCAGCGCTAACCATTTACCCGGCTCGGGTTTGAGCCATTCGATCAGTTGCGCCGATGAGACATAGCTGTCGGGGTGCACGGCAAGCCACCAGTGCGCCGCGTAGAGCAGACCGATGACACCGGCCGCCAAACAGAAGATCACTAGTCCCGCAGCGACACTCCAGGGCCTAGGCGGCTCGCCCGTGCGCTTTGACAGCGCAACCTCGCCGCGCAGTTCCGGCAGCGGGGGCAGCGTCGCGATCTCCTTGACGGGGGGAGGCGAGGCAGGAGGATTCGTGCTCATCACCCACCAGACTACTGGGACTGCGGAGCTAGCCGCCGCTGGGCGAGTTCGGCCAGCAGCGCGGCGCCGTCAGCCAGCACCGAGTCATCGAAGCGGCAGTAGGCGGAGTGATTCATGGGCGCGGTGGCAGGGTCGAGTTCCGGCATGCATGCCGACAGCCCGATGAAGCACCCGGGCGCGGCCTGCAGAATCCGCGAGAAGTCCTCGGCCGCCGCCAGTGGCGCGGTCCAGCGAGTGTGACGGTCGGAGCCGAAGAGCTCACCCACGACCTCGGCAACCTGATCCGCTGCGACAGCGTCATTGACGGTGACGGGGTATTGCTCCACCACCTCGTATTCGACGGCGACGCCGTGAGCCCGGGCGATGCCCTCCAACAACTCCGGCCACAGCGCTAACAGTCGCGTGCGAGCCTCGTCGGAGAAAGTGCGGAACGTGGCGTCGAAGAACCCGTCCTCTGGAATGACGTTCGCGATCGTGCCGGCCTGGACGCGGCCGACGCTGACCACAACTGGATCGAAGATGTTGAACTTTCGCGTCACCATGGCATGGGTGGCGGTGATCATCTCCGCCAAGGCAGGAACTGGGTCCGCGGCCTGATGTGGTGCCGAACCGTGGCCACCGCGCCCCACCACGCGCACCTGGATCACATCCGAACTAGCCATCACCGCGCCAGGTTTGGTTGAGAAGGTGCCGCGAGGGTCGAGCGCCGCCCACACATGGATGGCCCAGGCGGCATCGGGTCGGCGACCGGCCACGTCGAGCAGCCCCTCCTCCAGCATGTAGCGACAGCCGTCCACGCCCTCCTCGCCGGGCTGGAACTGGAAGATCACGTCCCCTGCCAGCCGATCCCGGGCTGCGCACAGGGCCTTGGCCGCCCCTACCAGGAGCGCCATGTGGAGGTCGTGGCCGCAGGCATGCATGTTGCCGTTCGTGGCGGCGAAAGGCTCGCCTGACTTTTCGATGACGGGCAGGGCATCCATGTCGCCACGCAGCAGGACGACGGGCCGCTCCCCGTGACCCGGGGCGGTGCCCCGCAACACGCCGACAATGCTGCTCAGCTTCTTGCCGAGCGTGATCTCCAGCGGCAGCCCGGACAGCGCTGCCTGCACCCGCTGCTGGGTCTGCGGCAGGTCCAGCCCGACCTCCGGGATCTGGTGAAGGTCGCGGCGCAGAGCTACGAGCTCGTCGCTCATCTGGTTGCAAAAATCCCGAATGCTCACCCAGGTAGTCTCCCACGCCCTGGGATAAGCGGGACTCACCTGCGTAATACGCCCATGGGCGGGGCGTTCGATCATAGGATGGGCCTATGGAAGCTGTCCGCCAATCCCTCTTCGTTTACCGGCAGTCGGCATTGATGCTGCAGTGTTCGGACGCGGAGCCTGTGCTGGGGGAGCTGCGAAAACGACTCGACCCCTCGGCCGCCGACGGTGTGCCGGCCCATCTCAACCTGCTGTATCCCTTCACCACGCGGCTGTCCGTCGAAGAAGACGACCAGCTGCTTCAGGTGCTGCAGGAGTTCGGGCGGTTCCAGATCGAGTTCACCCGCACAGCCTGGTTCGGTGAAGATTCGGTTTACCTGGCCCCCGACAACCCAGCGGTGCTGACGAACCTAGTCACCCGCATCCGTGAGGTGTTTCCGGAATACCCGGCCTTCGGGGCGGTGCCGGAACGCGCTGTGCCGCACGTCACCATTGGCAAGCGCGCCCCGCTGAAGGAACTACAGGCGGCCGAGAAACAGGTGCGTGCGCGCCTACCCGTCACGCAGTTGTGCGCCACCGTTGAGTTGTGGAGTGGTCCGCCCCCGGGAACGGGAAGGTGGCGGCGGCACCGCACCTATCAGCTTGGCGCATAGGAAATGCCCCGGCTACGGCCGGGGCATTTCCTGTTTACGTGCTCCTCTCAGGGCTGCATGGTGCCGGTCTCAAGGAAACGAACGTGCCAGCTGAGAGCCGTGGCCAGATCATGGGGCGTGTGCTGCCCGTTCGCCTTGGTGGCCGCCAGCTTGACGTACTCGCGCAGCGGCTCCTTGAAGTCGGGGTGCGCGCAGTTTTCGATGATGACTTGGGCGCGCTGCCGTGGGGCGAGGCCGCGCAGGTCAGCGAGACCCTGCTCGGTGATGATGACGTCCACGTCGTGCTCGGTGTGGTCAACATGGTTGACCATGGGAACGATGGCCGAGATGGCCCCGCCCTTCGCCGTCGACGGGGTCACGAACGCCGAGATGTAGCCGTTGCGGGTGAAATCGCCGGAACCGCCGATGCCGTTCTGCATCCGGGATCCCATGATGTGGGTGGAGTTCACGTTGCCGTAGATGTCGGCCTCGATCATGCCGTTGCAGGCAATGACACCCATGCGACGGATCGGTTCCGGGTGGTTGGAGACGTCCTGCGGGCGCAAGATGATCTTGCGGGTGTACTCGTGGGCGTTGTCGTTCATCTTGTGCGCGGCCTCGGGGGACAACGAGAACGCCGTCGCGGAAGCCACGAGGAGCTTCCCGGAGTCCAGCAGGTCCACCATGCCGTCCTGGATCACCTCGGTGTAGGAGGTCAGGTTCTCGAAGGGGCCGTCCAGCAGCCCCGCCAGGACGGCGTTCGCGATGTTGCCGACGCCGGATTGCAGCGGCAGCAGGTTCTCGGGCATCCGGCCGTGCTTGACCTCGTTGCCCAGGAAATCCAGGAAGTAGCCGGCGATGGCGCGGGAATCGTCGTCGAGGGGCTTGAAGGGGGTGTTGCGGTCGGCGGCGTTGGTGGCGATGACAGCGATCACCTTGTCGGGGTCGACCCGCATGGTCTTCTCGCCGATGCGGTCACCCGCGGCCGTGATGGGCAGCGGGACGCGGTTCGGCGGCAGCGCGCCGATGGGGTAGTAGACGTCGTGCATCCCGTAGAGACCCTCGGATTGCCACTCGTTGACCTCAATGATCACCTTGTCGGCGTGCTCCACGTAGGTGCGGTTCATGCCCACCGAGGATGACGGCACGATCTCGCCATAGGTCGTGATGGCGGTGGCCTCAATGACCGCGAGGTTCAGCCTGCCGAGGAAACCCTGGCTGACCTGGTTGCCGACATGCGACAGGTGGATGTCGGTGTAGTACGACTGCCCCGAGTTGATGGCGTTACGCATGGCCGGATCGGACTGGTAGGGCTGCCGGTAGGCGACCCCGCCGGTGGCGGCCAGGGCGCCGTCGAGTTCGGGGGCCGTGGAGGCGCCGGTCCAGACCCCGACGCGGAACTCCTCGCCCGCCTCGTGCTTGGCGGTAATGCGCTCCGCGAGCGCCACGGGGAACTCCTTCGGGTAACCCGCTCCCGTGAATCCGGAGAAACCGATGTTCCACCCGTTCTCGACTAGGGCGGCAGCATCAGCCGCAGACATCATCTTGGAACGGAACCCCTCGTTGCGGATCCGACCTGACATATTCCCTCCTTGGAAGTACCTGCTCGTCCGTGCAAGCGTATCGGGTAGCTGCCTGGTGGTGGTAGCGGGGACAGACTGTCGTCGCCGAACGACTAGGGAACAGCCAGGCGCGCCACGGCATCCAGCCTCGGGAAGGAAATGACGGCGTCGGCCTGCGCGGCGGTCATGGGCTTTGCACAGTAGGCGACGCCGAGTCCGGCGGTCGCGAGCATCCCCAGGTCGTTTGCCCCGTCGCCGACCGCAACGGCCAACTCGACGGGCGCCCCCACCGAGGCGGCGAATCGGGCCAGGTCCCGGGCCTTTTGAGCGCGATCGACGACGGAGCCAGCCACCCGGCCGGTCAGTGCCCCGTCGCGGATCTCAAGGTCGTTGGCGTTGCAGAAATCCAGGTTCAGCTCGTCGGCGAGCCGCACGACCAGGGGAGTGAATCCCCCAGACGTGACGCCAACCTTCAGGCCCGCGTCGTGGAGGGTCTCGATGAGGCTCCTAGCGCCCGCGGACAGGGTCATGTGGGGATAGACCTCGTCCAGGACGTGCGCGGGCAGTCCTGCGAGGGTGCCGACCCGCTCACGTAGCGAGGCCTCGAAGTCCAGTTCGCCCCGCATGGCGCGTTCCGTGATGGCCGCCACCTGGGGCCCCGTACCCGCATGCTCGGCCAGGAGATCCACGGCCTCCGTGGTGGTCAGCGTCGAGTCCACATCCATGAGCACCAGCCGCGCCGGGGCCTCGGCTAAGAGGCCAGTGATCACCCCGCCCGACAGGTCTTGCCCGAGCAACTCTAGGCGGAGTGCCTCGGGATCGTCGGTCTCCAGCACCTGCTGCGCCGAGTAGCCGAAGGGCTCCGGGCGCCAGGCGCCGACGAAAGGGAGGTCAGCGATTTCGGGGTTCAGGGCGACGACGCGGGCTCGCATGGCGGCTAGATT
This sequence comes from Propionibacteriaceae bacterium, assembly GCA_030532825.1. Lineage (GTDB taxonomy): Bacteria > Actinomycetota > Actinomycetes > Propionibacteriales > Propionibacteriaceae > Arachnia. The sequence continues at coordinate 16,730 of JAUNKK010000030.1, read as the reverse complement.
ATCGGTCCTTGCCCCGGCGGTCCGCCGGTACAACACGGTCGCGGGCCCCCACCCCCCGGGGACGGCCCCCGCTCCAACGAACGACGGGGACGCCCCAA